>JAHCBA010000002.1 GCA_019634625.1 Verrucomicrobiia bacterium | reverse complement strand
AAACGTGTTCGTGCTTGTGGCCGCGACGCTGAACGTGGGTCGCCTCTGGCTCCGGTCAGAGGCGCGGATTGAAACGGTTCTGCCTAATGGCCGAGAGATGGGATGGTCACGTCGCCTCTGGCTCCGGTCAGAGGCGCGGATTGAAACATCGAGAACACCATTGCCCGCCTGAACGGCATCAAAGTCGCCTCTGGCTCCGGTCAGAGGCGCGGATTGAAACGTGAATCCGCTTCACTTCCTTTGCCCGCAATTCGTCGCCTCTGGCTCCGGTCAGAGGCGCGGATTGAAACTGTTGGGTATCTGATTTCAACAACGGCCATCGCCTGTCGCCTCTGGCTCCGGTCAGAGGCGCGGATTGAAACCAATCGCCTACTGGATCGCCAATGACTACCTCGGGTCGCCTCTGGCTCCGGTCAGAGGCGCGGATTGAAACTCGTGCGCCGGCCGCTGGGTCGCTACCAACAACGTCGCCTCTGGCTCCGGTCAGAGGCGCGGATTGAAACTATTTTGCCAGCCGCTTCAAGCGTATCCATCACGTCGCCTCTGGCTCCGGTCAGAGGCGCGGATTGAAACTGCCGCGGCCAGCGGCCTGTCACAACCGTCAGTCGTCGCCTCTGGCTCCGGTCAGAGGCGCGGATTGAAACCTGGGCGCTGCGATAGCGGGGCACGGAGGCGAACGTCGCCTCTGGCTCCGGTCAGAGGCGCGGATTGAAACAGACCAATCCCAGGTGTTACCATCGCCGGGCCGAGTCGCCTCTGGCTCCGGTCAGAGGCGCGGATTGAAACTGTGACTGAGGATGCCGTCCAGCTCCGCGATGACGTCGCCTCTGGCTCCGGTCAGAGGCGCGGATTGAAACTACTGGAGGGGCAGCGTGATGAGTTGAATGGTCGGGTCGCCTCTGGCTCCGGTCAGAGGCGCGGATTGAAACGCCGCGTGGCAGGCGATGGAGGCAACAGGCGTCATGTCGCCTCTGGCTCCGGTCAGAGGCGCGGATTGAAACAGTTGGGCCGTATATGCGGAATCCTGAAACCGGACGTCGCCTCTGGCTCCGGTCAGAGGCGCGGATTGAAACTCTGGGTGCTGGCGGCCATGATGATGCCGGTCGTGTCGCCTCTGGCTCCGGTCAGAGGCGCGGATTGAAACACGCCGCCATCGCGATCGCCGCCCTGTGGCTCTCGGTCGCCTCTGGCTCCGGTCAGAGGCGCGGATTGAAACTCCGGTGTCATCAGTCTCCCTCCGTAGCAAGGCCGTCGCCTCTGGCTCCGGTCAGAGGCGCGGATTGAAACGGCGTGGACAGGTCGTGGGTGGCGTAGAGAATGAAGTCGCCTCTGGCTCCGGTCAGAGGCGCGGATTGAAACCTGGCATGCAGCCAGAAGGATCACCGATGCGCGGAGTCGCCTCTGGCTCCGGTCAGAGGCGCGGATTGAAACTCCGTCCATCCGCACCAGATGGTTAGGAATGCCGGTCGCCTCTGGCTCCGGTCAGAGGCGCGGATTGAAACCTGGAGTTCATTCCACGCATATCGACGGCATCATGTCGCCTCTGGCTCCGGTCAGAGGCGCGGATTGAAACTCGTCGAAGCCAATACTCCAGTACGCCTACCCTAGTCGCCTCTGGCTCCGGTCAGAGGCGCGGATTGAAACGAGAGAATCCTTCTCCCAGCCGTCAGCCGGTACGGGTCGCCTCTGGCTCCGGTCAGAGGCGCGGATTGAAACACAAGTACGTCACGACCTAAGGCGTCATCACTCCGTCGCCTCTGGCTCCGGTCAGAGGCGCGGATTGAAACAGTCCATAATGCGGCGACCGCATCGAGCGGCACCAGTCGCCTCTGGCTCCGGTCAGAGGCGCGGATTGAAACCGGTGAGCTGCGCGGATGCCACATCGACGCCGCTGGTCGCCTCTGGCTCCGGTCAGAGGCGCGGATTGAAACCTTTCTGAGATCCTCAATATCCCTCCGTCCCAGAGTCGCCTCTGGCTCCGGTCAGAGGCGCGGATTGAAACCAGTGTTTAAGGCGCACTCTCCACAGCAGCCCTTGTCGCCTCTGGCTCCGGTCAGAGGCGCGGATTGAAACATCAGATGGCGGATGTGATTCGGCGGAGAGCCTTCGTCGCCTCTGGCTCCGGTCAGAGGCGCGGATTGAAACGCGGCGGCGGCTTCGTCGGCGCCGGTGATATAGGGTCGCCTCTGGCTCCGGTCAGAGGCGCGGATTGAAACCCACGACATCTTCGATTGGGTCGTTCCAGTCGGCGTCGCCTCTGGCTCCGGTCAGAGGCGCGGATTGAAACATCACCCCGAAAGAGTCCGTCTGGATGCTTCACAGTCGCCTCTGGCTCCGGTCAGAGGCGCGGATTGAAACAGCACGTCCATCTTGCGCTCCATCGGCGCCGGGGAGTCGCCTCTGGCTCCGGTCAGAGGCGCGGATTGAAACTGATCGGACTGGCGGGGGGAGTCCACCCCCAGGCGTCGCCTCTGGCTCCGGTCAGAGGCGCGGATTGAAACCGGTTGGTCCCGCGACTACTCAGTGATGCCTGAGGTCGCCTCTGGCTCCGGTCAGAGGCGCGGATTGAAACGTTGATCGCATCAGCCAATGCCGACAGTTGCCGCGTCGCCTCTGGCTCCGGTCAGAGGCGCGGATTGAAACTGGTGCCAACCGAGTGCTGCATGGTGATCGAGGGTCGCCTCTGGCTCCGGTCAGAGGCGCGGATTGAAACATCCACGCCCTTCTTTGCAGGGGCGGCATCCAAGGTCGCCTCTGGCTCCGGTCAGAGGCGCGGATTGAAACCCATGCGAGCGTGGGGTGGCAGAGCTGCTCCCACGTCGCTTCTCACAGGCACGCCCCGTTGAAGCGATTCCAACGTGGCGCTGGGGCAGGCTGCCAAGGAGCATCTCGGCGCCCTCACCGCCTCCCGGGTCACATCTCTGATTTTGACCATTGCGTACACCCACAGCGCGGGGCAGGTGCACATGTGAAGAGCGGAGATGGGAGCCCTGAGATTTCCGCAAGCAAGGGAAGCGAGCGATGGGTGCAGCACTGTGACCGGCTGAAACCGGGACACCCAACGGGACCGCAGGCCGCGGCGTTCGGGTGTCCACGCTTCAGCGTGTCGGGGCCTGCAACGGTGTGCGGGAGGCACTGCGCCGTGTCGAAGGAGATCGATTGGCCTTGTCCTGGGCGGGCACACTCCGCACGTTCCAGGTTCAGCCTGCATCCTGCGCGACGGACCGCGGTACCGACCCGTCGCGGGCGGATCCGGCGGACCGCAACATGAGCACCACGAGATTTTGCAGAGGAAGGGGCGGTTTCACCCTGATCGAGCTGCTGGTCGTGATCGCGATCATCGCCATTCTGGCCAGTATGCTGCTGCCGGCCCTGGCCCAGGCCAAGGAGAAGGCACGTCGCATCCATTGCCTCGGCAATCTCAAGCAGATCGGTCTGGCGATCCGAATGTACGCGGACGACAACAACGAGAGATTGCCGACCTCGACCCAGGACGGCGGGGCCTGGCTCTGGGATCTGCATGCATCGGTGGCCGATCACCTGACCCGGAACGGCGCCGATCGGAAGATCCTCTACTGCCCCGGCTTCAACGCGCACTACAAGCAGTACGACATCGACTTCTGGTGGAATTACTCGGGCGGGGACCGTCGGGTGACCAGTTATTCGTGGATCATCCAGCGCCCAAGCGTACCCCCGCTGGCCCCGGGGAAGGTCCTGCTCACCACGCTTGCCGGCCTGACCAATGTCACCGAGGTCGAGCTGGTTGCCGACTGCGTCATCTCGGAGGTGCCCGCGACCAACAATTTCACGCGCATATCCAGCACGAGCGGACGGGTCGCCTTTCACAGCACCAGTCACCTGGTGAAGGACCGGCCCGCCGGCGGGAACATTCTCTACGCCGACATGCACGTTGCGTGGCGCAACTTCCGGGCGATGAAGCTCCGCACGAATCCGGGGCTGCGTCCGGGATTCTGGTTCTAGCATCCGAGTGACTCGATCCGGTTCTGGTTAAGGGGTCACGGCATTGGCGGCACGGTTGCGTTGGGAGACGGCGTGACGGTGCGCAGGATCGCGGAGCGCTTTCCTTCGTGAGCCATTCGAGTCGCGGTGGCCAATAAGCTGCGACGTGACAACCACTACGAGCCGTTCTCCCGCGATGATTTTCCACAACCATAATCTGGGGACTGTATCCGATGGCTTGGCTGAACTGCGGAATGTTCATGGGGCCGTGCATGGCATAGACGCGAGCGCCATTGAAGTTGAACTGCGGCACACTCGACTTGCGGTGGGAGCGGCCACGGCGCTCGCGGTCTCGCGCTACCTGAGGCGATGGACAGGGGCAAGCGGATTCCTGGTGCGCGAAGGGATTGGGGCACAGTGTCGATATCGCCTCCGAGAAAGTTCTTAGCACGCTCTTAGCAGATCGATATTATGGCACCTATGGATGTCGCAAGCCTTTCTGAAAGAAGAAGATGCGATTCTTAGCAGTCGTCTTAGCAACGACCTGAACCGATGTCCCCGACCATCGAATCCACGATCAGGGAAGCCATGCCTCGGGTCGGACGGCGACTTCCCTCGGTGGCGGGCCACGGCAAGGATCTACGGGGCGTCGGCCCTGATCAAGGACCTCGCTCGGAAAGGCGCAGCGAGATCCCAGGCCAAAGGCAGCCGGGTCTATGAAGTGGTCCTACCGCTGCAAGCGAAGGAGGACATGCCTTCGCAACCGTGGATGACGGATCACCGGCCCCCGGTGGGACTTCCGGGTTCGCACCAGGCGCGGTTCGGAACGGCGACGCGGGGTGGGACGGAGGTGCGCCCCGAGTTATCCTCGAAGGCAGCGACGGAGATCCACTGGGCACTGCCATCGGCCAGGCCGACGTGACTCGCACCGAGGCCCGGATCGAGTGTGGCCGAGACGTTCTGCCCGTGGCGCCCTGAAACGCCTTCATGGGGGATCAGCGCGGCGTCATTGAAGAAGAAAGAATTCATCTCGTTCGGTTCGGCGAACAGGAAGGCGTCGGGTCGGAAGCGGCTCAAGGGGTAGGGACGTCCGCCAGCCAGCCGGCCAAAGCCGATCACCGCCGCGTTCATGGCGTAGCTGGACGTCTTGTTGTGCCGCGTGCGCCAGAGTGCAGCTCCGGGACCGAGATTCCAGTGGAGGTCGGAGGGGCAGAAGAAGACATCCGAGGCATCCACCCAGGGACGCAATTGTCCGGCTTCCGCGAACGGCCTCTGGCGGTCGCCGTTCGTCTGGTCCATGGCGGAGGGGATGGGCACGCCGTTGACCTGTGCGGCATAGGCCCATGAGTCATGACCCACTCCGGCACCCAGAGTGCCCCAGCTCGAATGGGGCAGCAGGTCCCGATTGTCCCCGGAATACATCGTCGTCGCCATGGCCAGCTTGCGGACATGCTCCAGGCAGCGGATGCGACGGCTCTCCTCGCCGTTGAAGCGGATATTGGCCCAGGAGGCGGCCGAACTGCCAAGGATCACCAGGCCTGCCATCAGCGCCAGCGCGTCCAGGCGCGTGACACCCCGATGGCCGGACATGCGGGCGGAAGTGTGAAGCTGCATGAAGCCCATGCGACTACCCTTGCCGGGCGGAATGTCAAGTTGACAACCCCGAGCGCCCGCTTTCCCATCGCCCCGCCTGTCTTCGAATCGGGGACCGGGCGGTTCCAGACCCCCACAATCATGGCCACGCTCAGTCCTGGTTCCTCGATCCCGCGGCGCGCCTTCGCCGGATATGCGATCCCCATGGCGCTTGTTGCCTGGGCGTTCGGTATCCACCTGGCGTGGTCGGCCAGTCCGGAGGCTGTGACCCTCCCCGGGACGGCACACCGTTCGGTCACTCCGCTGGGTTCCTCGCATGCTCCCGAGCTGGCGCTGCCGGCCGCGGTCGTGTTTGTCAGTGCCGCGCCCAACCTGACGCCGGCGGGCGGCAACGGACACCTCCAGATCTACCTCCATCGGGTGGTGGAGGACCGGAGCGAACTCGTCTCCGCCAACCCGCGGGGACGCCCGTCCACGGGTCCCTCCACGGCGCCTTCGGTGAGCGCGGATGGCCGGTACATCGCCTTCATGAGCGAGGCCGATGATCTGCTCGAAGGCCTTCCCCGAGGGCTGGCTCAAGTCCATGTCTTCGACACCCGGACCCGCGAACTCCGGCTCATCAGTCGCAACGCGGGTGGCGTGCCGGGCAATGGTCCCTCGATCCACCCCAGGATGGCGCCCGACGGTTCCGGGGTGCTCTTCGAGAGTGCGGCGGACAATCTCGTTCCCGGAGACATGAATGGCGCGGTGCCGGATCTCCATTTCTGGGACCGGGCCACGGACACGGTGGTTCGGGTCAGTTCGACCCCTTCCGGGGAATCCGGGAATGCCGGCTGTTCGATCGAGGACGCGGTCATCTCACACGAAGGTCGATGGGTTGCCTTTGTCAGCCGTGCAAGCGACCTCGCGGCCGGCGATCTGAACGGCGCACGCCCGGATGTTTTCCTGTGGAATCGCGACACCGCGACGGTGCGGCTGGTCAGCCGCCAGGTGGAAGGTTCGTTCGGCGATTCCCGATGGCCGAGAATCAGTGACGATGGGAGACACGTCGCGTTTCTCAACACCGCCGCGAATCTGGATGTCCCGGGGATTCCGAACCGGGTGGGGGTCGTGTATGCCGTCGAGACCGGCGAGATGACAGCCGTGCCAGCCCCTTCGGGCGGCGGATCGACCACCCCCGTGGCCGGGTTGGGCCTGAGCGGGAATGGCCGGTACGTGGTCCTCCAGACGTTTACGGGGATATGGCGCTGGGACCGTCTCGAAGGGACGTATGCCGCGGTGGCCCCGCCGCCCCGCAACCTCGCCGGCATCAGTCATGACGGGCGGTTCGTGTACTCCTTTGGGGCCGGGCCCGCCGAGAGGATCGGTCGCGGACGGCACTTCTACCGGACGGATCTGGTCGAGGCGGACGATGCGTGCGTGACCTGCCCGGCGGACGGAGACCACCACGGGGGCGCGGCGGACGCCGTGGTCAGCGCGGATGGGCATTGGGTGGCGTTCGAATCCGACCAGGATGGATGGGTTGCGGACGATCGGAACTCGGCGGCAGACATCTTTCTGCGCCGCATCGGTTCGGCCGAGGTCCGACTGATCTCGAGGGCGTTTGCCGCGGGGTTTCCGGCGCCGGTCACCTACGGGCACCCGCGGTCGTTCCACGGGCCAACCTCACGCGTCGAATGGCTTCCACGCGCCGTCAGTGCCGATGGACGTCACGCTATCCTGCTCACGCAATCCCCCGGAACCCCTTCCTCCTGGCAGTTCGCGGCGGTCGATGCGCTGCTGGGGACGGTGACGCCGGTGACGGTGACGCCGGATGGCATGCCCCAGGAGCGGGGTGAGATCGCCAGCGCCCAGTTTGCCGAGGACGGCACCGTCGTGGTCTTTGCCAGCGCTTCCCCGACGATGGTCGAAGGGGACGCCAATCGGGCCATGGATGTGTTCGAGCGGGACCTGGTCGATGGAACCACACGGGTCCTGAGTGCGACGGCGGGCACGGTAACGGCGGCGCATCGAGGCGGGTTCGGTCCGGTGGTGTCGCCGACGGGCCGTCACGTGGCGTTCGTCAGCCAGTCCTCCACGTTGACGGATACGGCCGCTCCGACCTCACCCAACGTGTATCTGCATGACCGCACCACGCGGTTGACACGACGACTGACCCGCTACCAGCGGGACGACGCCCTGACGTTTGAGACACTCCGGTTCGCGCCCGATGGCGGGACCTTGTTCCTGGTGGCGACCCTCAGGGGTCTGGAAGGTGTGGAAGCGCCGCCGGTATCGACCGGCCTGCCGGTGTTGTACGCCTGCCAGGTGGAGAGCGGCGTCGTGACTGCCATCGGGCGGGAGTTGAGAGTGGGCAATGCGACGATTCCCATCGTGGTGGCCACCCAGCCCCATGCATCGCAGGACGGATCACGCGTGGCGTTCAATCTGGCCCGCGGTCCGTGGACCCCGGATGAGGTGGGCGTGCTCGACCGTGCAACCGGAGAGACCCGCCTGGCCAGCGTCGATGCCGGCGGTTTCCCGATCGACGGTGCCACGACCGGGCTCGGCCTGTCGCTCGACGGTCGCTGGCTCCTGATGCGCACCTTGGACGCCGGGGTTGCCATGATCGCGGGGCGACCGGGCTGGCAGGACCGCAACAACGAACCGGACCTCTACCTCCGCGATCTGCATTCGGGATCGAACCTGCTCGTCTCGGTTCATGCCTCAGGCAACGGGACCGGAACGCGGGGCGTGCGGGCCGCAGCCCTGTCTCCCCTAGGCACTCATGTGGCGTTTGTCAGCCTCGCCTCTGACCTCGTCGAGGGTGCCCCCGAGGACGGTCTGAAACTTTATCTGCGCGATCTGCGGACGGGCACCACCTGGCTCCTCGGCCAGCCCGAACCGGACGTGCCCTCGGGCAACCCGTTCCATCCCGTCTGGTCGGGCGACGGTCGGGTGCTGTTCTACGAACGGACCGCCCCCGCGGCCTCCCATGGGCGGCGGGAAGTGTGCCGGGTCGTGGTCCATCCCGCCGACACGGATGGCGACGGGCTGGACGACGACTGGGAGATGGCCCGGTTCGGTGGGCTGGATCGGGATGGCACAGGCGATGCGGACGGCGACGGCATCAGCGACCGGGACGAGTTCCTTTCCGGCACAGATCCCATGTCTCCGGCCTCGGGATTGCGCATCCTGATCATCGAGTCGTTGTCCGGCGGATGGCGTCGCGTCGTCTGGCAGTCGGTTCCCGGGCGGAACTACCGGGTTGAGTTTCGGGAGGCCCTGGGCGAGGGCGCCTGGCAATCCCTGGGTACGGTCAGCGCCCTGGGATCCGTTTCGGGGATCGACGACCTTCCGCCACCCGGGATCGGCCGACGCTTCTACCGCGTCGTTGCGTCGCTGCGCTGACTGCGGGTCGGAGGAGGGTGAGGAGTTCAAAGGAATTCGGCGCGGCTGGTGCCCGGGGAGGAGGCATTTCGGCAGAAGTTGGTGGCGCAGATGGGCGAGCGCCTGGGGATTGGTGGAGGCAAGTGTCGCGGAGCAACGGAAACGGCGACGGTGACGGGATGACGAATTCAAGATGAGTCGCAAGGGCGATTGGGTAAAGGCGGGATTGGCGGCACGGTTGCGGGAGCCGGCGTGACGGTGGGCAGGATCGCGAAGCACCCGGGGATGGGCACACGGCGCCACCTCAACCACCTGCTGTATCGGCGCCGGAAGGGTCGGAAGATTGGACACTAACAAGAACTGACCCCATTACGCCGCCTTCGAGGCCGGACGGAGCTGCAAGGTGTGGTGCGCCGAGACAGAGCGGGAGGGTCTTCAATATAGGAGGCTGGTCTTTGCAGTTGTAAGCAGTGTCGGCGCTCCGCTCTGCCGCCGCCCCCATCGTCGCCAGGTGGACGTGATCTCCCTCGGCGAATGCGCTGGCGAGGCTGGCGTGTTTGGGAAATACTTTCGCCCCGCACCCGTGAACCCGCAGTTCCAGACCACGCATTGGAGTGTCGTCCTTGCTGCCCGAGAGCCCGCTTCTCCGCATGGGATGGAGGCATTGGAAAGCCTCTGCCGCACCTATTGGCGGCCGATCTTTGCCTTCCTGCTCCGCAGCGGTTGCACCGCCGCGGAGGCAGAGGATCTGACCCAGACGTTTTTCTGCCGGTTGCTGGATAAGAACCGCCTGGGCCGGCTCACGAAGGAAGGAGGGCGGTTCCGGTCCTTTCTGCTGACAGCGTTGCGGCGGTTTCTGATCAATGACTGGGAGAAGGCGCGGACGCAGAAACGCGGCGCCGGCCAGAGCGTTGTTTCGCTCGATGAGTTGCGTGCGGCGCCAGAGGCAGGCTGGGAGCCGGCGTCCGATGAGACACCTGACAGGGTGTTCGAGCGGCGCTGGGCGATGACGGTCCTGAACAGGGCTTTGGAAGGGCTTCGGGAGGAATACGCGGCACATGGGAAGGCGGTATTGTTCGAGCATCTTCGACCTCATCTCTCCGGGGACGAACAGCGGATTCCTATCGGGGCGGTGGCTGCGGCGCACGGGTTGACCGAAGGGGCGGTCAAGGTAGCGGTGCACAGGCTGCGGCGGCGATACGGGGAGATGGTCCGATCCGAAGTGGCACAGACTGTCGTGACTGCAGCAGAGATAAACGACGAGGTGCGGCATCTGCTGGAAGTGCTGAGCCGGTGAGAGTCGGACGAAGCGTCCGGGGCAGGTGTTTCCAGCCGTGGCGAGCATTGCTTCCTGAAATGATAAGCGCGTCAGCCCCCAATTTGTGCTCGGCCTGTGGAGCGGAACTGTTTCCGGACGCTCCTGAAGGCTCGTGCGCGCGATGCCTCATGAACCTGGCGCTTGGGGCGTCTGCCGAACCGGTGGAGAGGGAGACAGAGGCGGATCGGGGCAGCTCTGAGGAGGAGGGAATGGTGATTGGCCGCTACAGGCTGCTGGAGAGATTGGGTGAGGGCGGGTTTGGAACGGTCTGGGGTGCCGACCAGATGGAGCCTGTGCGGCGCCGCGTGGCGCTGAAGATCATCAAGCTGGGAATGGACACCAGACAGGTAGTGGCCCGGTTCGAAGCCGAGCGCCAGGCCCTGGCCCTCATGGACCATCCCAACATTGCCAGGGTGCTTGACGCAGACGCCACCACCTCCGGCAGGCCTTTCTTCGTCATGGAACTGGTGCATGGCACTCCGATCACCCGGTATTGCGGTCAGGCGCAACTTGAGATCGAAGAGCGGCTCGGCCTGTTCATCAAGGTTTGCCATGCCATCCAGCACGCGCATCAGAAAGGGATCATCCACCGCGATATCAAGCCGTCGAACATCCTGGTGGAGCTGCAGGACGGAAGACCGGCGCCAAAGGTCATCGACTTCGGCATCGCAAAAGCCACGCAGGGAGAGCTGACCGACAAAACCATCTACACGCAGTTTCATCAACTCATCGGCACACCCGCCTACATGAGCCCTGAACAGGCGGACTCGAGCGGATTGGACATCGATACCCGCAGCGACATCTACAGCCTCGGGGTGCTGCTCTACGAACTGTTGACCGGCACCACACCCTTCGACACCAGGGAACTCACCCAAGCGGGCCTGGAAGGGGTGAGGAAGATCATCCGCGAACGCGAGCCGCTCCGCCCGAGCACGCGATTGAGCCAACTCCAGCATAGCCCCCAATCGCAAATCGCAAACCGCAAATCCAAAATCGAACATGACCTCGACTGGATCGTGATGAAGTGCCTAGAGAAGGACCGCCGGCGCCGCTACGACACGGTGAACGGCCTGGCGACGGATCTGCAGCGCCACCTCGATAACGAGCCTGTCACGGCCCGGCCGCCCTCGCTCGGCTATCGGTTGCAGAGGGCCTGGCGCCGGCACAAGATGGCATTCACCGCCGCGGCCCTTGTTGCTGTGGCGCTGGTGGGCGGCATTGCAGTCAGCACCTGGCAGGCGGTGGTGGCCGGCAGCGAAAGACAGGTTGCCCAGGAGGAGCGCGACAGGGCGCAGGAAGCACGATACGAGGCCACACGCCTGCAGCAGGCCGAAGAGCAGGCGCGCCATCGGGCCGAAGCGGGCGAAGCCGAGCTGCGCCGGCTCAGCCTGAACCTGGCGTTTGACCGGGGACTGGCGTTGTGCGAGGGGGGCAAAGTGCGCGAAGGGATGCTGTGGCTGGTGCGCACCTTGGATCTGGCACCGTCCCACGAGATCGAGCTGCGGCGCGTGTTGCGCGAGAATCTGGCCGCCTGGCGGTTCCGGGTGCATCCGCTCCGAAACATCTTTCCCCACCCGCATCAGGTGTACGCGGCCGAGTTCAGTCCTGACGGGCGTCACCTGCTGACCGGCTGTGCAGACGCGGTGGCCCGGCTCTGGGATCTGGACTCGGGACGGCTGATCCGGGAATACACGGGGCATGAAGGGTACATTCATGACGTTGGCTTCAGTCCGGATGGTGCCCGCATCGTCACGGCGGCCTGGGACAAGACCGCACGAACCTGGGAGACAACGTCCGCCCGGCAAATTGGCCCGCCGCTCCTCCATGACGCCGGCGTTTACGCCGGGCGTTTCAGTCCGGATGGATCGCGGCTGCTGACTGCTACGGGCGACGGCACGGCGGTGTTCTGGGACGCGGAAACGCTGGTGAAGACGGATGAACTCTCCCACACGTCCGGACTGCACTATGCCGTGTTCAGTCCGGACGGTTCCATGATTCTGGCCGCTTCGCTTGAATCCTATGCCTATCTTTGGGTTCTCACCTCCGGACCGGAACAGGTCCACGCCTTTCAGCACAGTGGCAGGGCCTACGCAGCCGCCTTCAGTCCGGATGGCCGGCGTGCCGCGACCGGTGGCGAGGATCAACTGGTTCAGTTCTGGGATGTGGAGACTGGTCTGCCGGACGGTTCGCCTCTGAGACATTCAGGTGACGTCCACGCGCTGGCCTTCAGCCCCGACGGTTCCTGGCTGGCGGCGGCGGTGCTCGACAACAGCGCGCGCCTCTGGGATGCCCGCACCGGTGAAGCGTTCGAGACACCACTCGAACACCAAACGCCTGTTGAAGCGATCGCCGTGAGCCCAGATGGACTCTTTGTCGCGAGCGGCAGCACAGATGGACGAGTCTGCCACTGGCAAATCGAGCCCCGCGCCCGGCCGGTGGGGCCAGAGTTCCCGCACGATCAGATGGTGTTTGCGGTGGCATACAGTCCGAACGGAGGGGAAATCATCACGGGATGCGAAGATGGCAAAGCCCGGCTCTGGGATGTTCGCACGGGCGATTTGCTCCGCGAACTTCCACATGAAAAGGGAGTGCAAACCGCCGCCTTCAGTCCGGTCGGTTTCCGAGTGGTCACCGGCAGTGGGGATGCCGCCTACATCTGGAATATGGAAACCGGGGAACAGATCGGGAAACCGCTCAAACACGGTCAAATGGTCAGATCCGCCACGTTCAGCTCCGACGGCCGTTACGTTCTGACCGGCTCTCTCGATCAAACAGCGCAACTCTGGGATGCCGCCACCGGCGACCCCGTTGGGCCGCCTTTCGAACAGCAAGACGCCTCGATATGGAGTGTGGCATTCTCTCCTGATGGTGAGTTCATCCTCACGGCCAGCCATAACCATCTGGTGCATCTGTGGGATCGGGCCACGCGCCGGGCCATTCGCAGCTTTCGACATCGCGCTCTGGTTCGTGGCGTCGCCTTCCACCCCGAGGGCTCGCTCATTGCCAGCGCCAGTGACGACAACACTGCCCGATTCTGGAACCCGAACACCGGAGAGTCCGTCGGCCAGCCTTTGATTCATGATGGTCCGGTTGTGAATTTGAGCTTCAGCACGGATGGCGCGCGCCTTCTGACCACTGCTTCGCGCGCCGCCCGGTTGTGGGATGTGGCTACGGGGCGCCCGATTGGAGCACCCGTCCGCCACCCAAGTCTGATTTCCGCTGCCGCCCTGAGTCCGGACGGCTCGCGCCTGGTGATCGCCGGGGCCGATGGATTGACGCGGATGTGGGAGGTCGCCACCGAACCGCTTCCCGGCGATGCCGAGCAGGTGCGGCTTTGGGTGCAGGTGCTCACTGGCATGGAACTGGACGAAAGCGGGAATGCGCGGCTTCTGGATGCCGAGGTCTGGCTCGAGCGCCGTCGCGCTCTTGAGACTCAAGGCGGGCGTCTCGCAAACATGAATGGGTCGCTCAACAGCCCCTGACTTCGAGATCCCCTCCCCAAGAGACGACTCCGTCGAGGTTTCCCTGTAACCTTTTCCGTCCTTCCCTGTGGAAAGAAGTGGTGCGGGGTGTTGCATCAGCGTGGTTCTCAGGAGCCAAACAACAATCAAAGCGACAGTCCATGCCAACCACGAATCAACGCAAACTGACCCGCCATCTACCCGCGGGTCGAAGAATCCGGATATGAGCATTTCACTGAATCAAGCCGTTGACATGGTCGTGAAGGGCATCGCTCCTGACGAGAAAACACAAAGTGTCAGAGTAGGGAAGCACGATTTTTACATCAGACCATTAAATGGAAACAGAAATCTTCTGCGGCCCGACGAAACAAGCTATTTCAGGCATCAGCATTTTGGCAAAGATGACCGGGTCTTCTATTCGATCAAGCTCAAACCCAAGAAGACCTACGATGCAAGGATTACAAGAATTCAGTATCGCGGGCCACTGAACAGCGGGACAAAGAAGCTGAACCTTCAGGTCGGCGGTTTGCTGAAAGATTTGGGCACGAATGGGCAGGTCGCCTCCAAGGTTTTGAATTTCCTTGCGGAATTGAAGCTGCAGAGATTGATCGACGGCGAATGGGAGGTCGAAGCAGCGAAGATCGTTGATGCAATCGGGGCACGAATGGCCGCCAGTGGATAGTAGTTGCCGAGCCGCACCCTCCTCGCCGGAAAGCACGCTCAAAAGGAATGCAGGAAATCATGCAATCACCGTTGAAATGGCTTCACGAACTGTTATCGGATCCCGGACGCCCGTTCTGGCGCGTACTGTTATTTGGCGCAGCAGGAGGGGCGCTCGGTCTGATCTCGGCAGCCTTGTCGAACACAGTCCAGGTAGCGTGGTTCCCGGTGGAGCCATCCTGGATTTCTCTTCTGGGCGCACATTGCGCCCTGGGGGCTGGTGCTGCGCTGGTTGCGGTGTTTGTTCTGACGGGCATTGATGCAAAGGACGTCCTCCGCTGCTGCGGGGTGGCGCTGTTGGCGGGGTATCTTTGGGATCCGGTCTTCAGGCTGGGAAGCAGCTATATAAGACTCAAAGAAGAACAAAACGAGACTCTTGCTGCTGATATCTCAAGGAGTGAGATGCAGATGCGGCTGGTCATTCGGCAGTTAGAGGCTTCACCGACCGATCCTGCCTTGATCGGCGAAGGCGGGGATCTGGCCGCCCGTCTGACCCGACAGGCGGCCGAGGTCCGCAGCAGAGCGGTAAGAGCCGCGGCAGAGCTCTCCGTCAATCGCTACGTGCACCTCCTTAAGTCCACGCCGGGCACCAACAATATCGCGGCGATTAGAGCGTTGGATCGTTTGGACCGGGAGGCGAGCGCAGTTGGCCACGTCTCGATCAGCGCGGTGGCCCGGGAGGCTATTGAGATGATTCCAGTTACAACAAACAGCAGTGCAGCTCAGGTCAGGGACCGGCTTCGGGATCATCGGACCGGTGGAGCCGAAGTGCGCATTACTGCAAGGTAGTGAGTCACCGCAGGGCCCGAGTACCCGAGGAGCGAACGGTGTCACCGGTTGGAATCGATGGTCGTCGGGCTTCATCGGTGCCAGAAGGCGTCCGGTGACGGCTATCTGGCGGGGTTGCGGGCGGACGTGATCTGTGGAG
This sequence comes from Verrucomicrobiia bacterium, assembly GCA_019634625.1. NCBI lineage: Bacteria > Pseudomonadati > Verrucomicrobiota > Verrucomicrobiia > Verrucomicrobiia bacterium. Next base: position 291,828 of record JAHCBA010000002.1, on the reverse strand, counting down.
GGACATGGCGGAGGGATGCATAGAGGCCGACGGCCTCGGGCGCAACGACAAGAGGTTGCGGTAATACAACCTGCACAAGACCTTCGCCGGCCTGCGCGATCCGTGGGTCACTTCGGATTGGCCTTCTTCCTCTCTGAACGGCCCGTAGTACAAGCCACTGCGTCGAGTGGCGCAAGGGCGCCGCATTTCTTCTGTAACCTTCGTCGTTTTTCTCTGTGGAAATGGGCAGCCCGCACGGGCTGCGCCAGAGGACGCCCGGGGCGTGCAAAAGGCAAACACACCCGCCGGCCTTGCGCCGGTCGAAAGGACAATCATTTGATGAATCGAGCAACGACCGTACGAACAAGACTCGTTCGCACCACACGCATTCTCCTGGGCTCTCTGATCATGGGGGCCTGCCTCGCTGCTGACGGGGCGGCCCACGAAGGCCAGCGCGCTGGCAGAACGGTTTGGAGCTGGGGCGGCAACGGCGCCGGGCAGTTGGGCGTTGGTGACACCTTGACCCGATCCGTTCCGGTCCAGGTACCGTTTCCCGAGAAAGAGGATGGTGCTTTCGCAGACATCGTGGCAGTGGCAGCCGGAGCGGGCAACGTCGCGCATACCATGGCGCTGGATGCCGATGGAACAGTCTGGGCGTGGGGCAGCAATTCCCAAGGCCAGCTTGGCGACGGCACGCGAACGGGGCGCAGGCTTCCCATCCGGGTTTTGAATGAGAACGGGGAGCAGCCGCTCCGCAACATCAGGGCCATCGCTGCGGCGAGCGGTGGCTTCCCGGGGCCGGACAGCGGGTCCGAAGGCCATTCGCTGGCCCTGGACAGCGACGGCACTGTATGGGCCTGGGGCAGCAACTCCAACGGTCAGCTTGGTGACGGCACCACGGCAGGGCGCCTGCTGCCGGGCCGGGTGCTGGACGAGACCGGCCTGCGTCCGCTTGAAAACATCGTGGCCATTGCCGCCAACAATCGCCACTCGCTGGCTCTGGACGCGGCGGGAGCAGTTTGGGCCTGGGGCAGTAATGGACACGGCCAGCTCGGCGACGGGACGAGGGTTCGCCGCACACTTCCCGGGCGTGTGCAGTTTCCAACGGACACAGATACAGATGGGGGACCGCCGGTTCGGATCGTCGCCATCGTGAGCGCCCTGTATCACATTCTGGCCCAGGATTCGGATGGTATGCTCTGGTCGTGGGGGCACAATGACCGCGGCCAGGTGGGTGACGGGACGATGGGAAGCTCTCTTACGGACAGTTCGAATGACCGGCTGAGACCGGTTGCGGTGCGGGATTCGTCCGGCGGCGAAGGATTGGGCAGGAGTCAGAGGATAGTGGCTGTCGCCGGGGGCGGGCGGCACTCGTACGCGCTCGATGCGGCGGGCCTGGTCTGGGCGTGGGGCATCAACATCTGGGGTGAGCTCGGTGATAACAGCGGAAGAGATCGCGCTGTGCCAGGATATGTCCTGGCGAACGCAGATGAGTTTATCGCGTTTGATCTGCATTTGATGGCTTCCATCGAAGGTCCGGCCTCAATTCCCGCCGAGAACGCAAGCGCCGTTTATGTGGCACAACAGCCGGATGGTGCGCTGCACTTCCGCATTTTCGATGAAAGGGGAGCGAAAGTGATCGACCTGCCCGAAGCCGGCATTTCCGATGAGAAAGTGCGCACTTTGATCAGAAACCGGCTCGCCAACCTGTGGGATCGGGAAGAGTTTATGGTTGCTGAGAAGCGGCCGGTGATGACTTCGATTGCCGCCGCAGTCGGCTATATGCGCACACTGACTGACATTGTCAGCATCGCGGGAGGCGCTGGGCACGGATTGGCTGTGACCTCAGACGGAGCCATTTGGGGGTGGGGCAGCAACGCCTCGGGCCAGCTCGCGGTGCCGGGCAGTTCCAATCGTCTCACCCCGGTCCGGGCACAGCTCCCGGCCGGCGAGGATGGAACACCGCTGCTGCCGGTTACCATCGCCGCCGGCAATTCTCATTCGGTGGCGATCTTTGCGCCAGCGCCCAGATCCTTAATACTGGAGTACGACCGACTAGCCGAAGGCGTGCTGACGCTGATCTGGCAGCACTCCGATGGTGCCGAAGGAGTCGTTCTCGAGCAGTCCACCAGCCTGGATTTGGGAAGCTGGACCTCCGTTTCCCCGGACACTGCAGGACGGAAAGAGGTTGATTTGAAGGCTGCCGGCACTCTGTTTTTTCGGCTGCGGAAGCCGTGAGACCCGACCGAATCGCTGACTGGATGTTCGCGGATGCCTGTGCTGAAGGGTGGGCAGAACCCGGCTTCAGAGCCTGCATTCCTGGTGATTAATCCTTCACCACCTGGATCAGCGCCGGCCTTGATGCCTGGCCGTTGTCGGCGGTTGTTCGCAGGTGGAACAGGCGGCAGTGAGACTCCCGGGGTCACATCCCTGATTTTGACAATTGGGAACACCCACGGTGCGGGGCAGGCGCACCTGCCAGGAACGGAGATGGGAACCCGGAGAATTCTCCCCGGCGATGCTCCATGAACCCCGGAGGAAAGGAATTCGGGTTCCGACGACTGCATTGCGGCAGGCGCCGGAACCCGTTGTCCCCCCACCCCTGAAGGGGACAGAATCTGCGGAGCGCCTTACGGCGAGCGGAAGCGGTAGAGGCGCACGGGGGCGACGGCAGCCTCGGGATCGCGGAAGACGGCCTGGCCGTCCGTGAGGGTCACGGTGCCAACGACATTCCAGACCGGATCGGTAAGGTCGGAGGTGGCTTCCACGACGAGGACAAGCCCGGCGGCACCGGTGAGTGGGAAGCCCATCTTCCCCTCGACGATTCCAAAGCCGGCGCCCAAGGTGACCCGGGGATCCCACAACATCGTGGGGCGTCCGCCGAAGCGCGCTTCCCAGCCGGTTGTGCCCGCCCGGTAGTAAACCGTGGGGCCGTAGTCGTCTTCGTCGGGGTCCATGTCGTCTTCGAGGGGATTGGGCAGTCTTCCGAGGAACTCCGGCGCGTCGCCCTGGAAGTAGATGTGGGTGATGGTCGGCGGCGGCCAGTCTCCGGACATGAAGTCCGGTTCGAAGAGCAGACCGCCGAGGCGCCGGACACTGGCCGGGATGGTGATCTGTTGCAGGGCGCGGCACCTGGCGAAGGCGATGGAATCGATGGCTTCGAGGGTGTCGGGAAGCCGGATGTCAACGAGCCGCGAACACCCGGCAAAGGCCCCCTGGGGAATGGTGGTGATGCCGCGCCCGATCCGGACGCTGACGAGGCCCGTGCATTCCTGAAAGGCGCCGGACCCGAGGAAGGTCACGGTGTCGGGAATCTCCAGTGCACCAAGATGCACCGAGCCCGAGAAGGATGTGCTCTCGATGCGCCGGACACTGGCCGGGATGCGGTACTCTCCAGGCCGGCCGGCGGGATACGTCAGGAGGGTCTCGAGATCCCGGGTGAACACCACGCCTTCCACACTCACGAACCCGGCATTGTCGGCATGGATGTGAATGGCCTCCAGTTGGGAGGCCATCATGAACGCCGAACTGTGCAGGGTGGTGACAGTGGCCGGCAAGGTGACCTCCCGCAGGCCGGTCCATGCGAAGGCCATCTGCCCGATGCTCTGCAGGTTCTCAGGAAGCGTCACGTGGACCAGGTCGACACAGCGGGTGAAGGTCTCCGGCTCGATGGCGGTGATGCCGTTGGGGATGACGATGCTGGTGATGCCGCTCATGGAGAACGCCTGGGAGCCGATGGCAATCAGGCCTTCCGGCAGGGTGATCTTCTTGAGCCCGGTTTTGCCACGGAACGCTCCGCTGGTCACCCGGGTCACCGGCATTCCGTCGATCATGTCGGGAACGGTCAACTCGGCGGCGGCACCGGTGAAACCCGTGATGGTGATGGTTCCGGCGCTGCTGGTGGTGTACTCCCACACCACGGGCGGGGCCGAGCCGCCTTTCGCCTCGGCGAACGTGGTTGCCACCACCACATCGTCCACGGTCACGGCCCCCATCCCGTTCCCGCTGATCAGCCGTTGCCGGAAGGCGAACGCCTCGATCACCCCCGGGGCGCCGCCGTCCGAAGGAAACACGACTCCCGTGTCCTCGCTCTCGGGATCCACCCACAGCCGGGCGCCGAAGCCACCGGCGATGTCGAGTCGAACGACGACGCGGTAGGGTGTGTCGAGATTGAGATTCACCGGGTGAGTGCCGGTGGGAAAATGGAGGGCGGAGGCGATTCCGATGCGGAAGGTTCCTTCGGCCGCGCCCTGGGTGGTGGTGTAGATCCGTCCGACGGTTCGCGGGCCGTTGGCGGCGGAGAATGCGGCGAAATCGCTGCCTGTTCCGGAGGGCAACGTGGTGACCGTGACGGTGAAGCCCGCATACAAGGTGGAACCCTCCCCGTACGGCCCTCCGGGGAGGGGTGCTTCGACGATCTCGAATTCGCCTTCAACCGCCCGCAGGGCGCCATTCACAACCCGGATCTCGCCCGGTGCACCGGTCAGGGTCCGCCACACGGCACCCCCGGTTTCCACCAGCGGTCCGTCGGGATAGGAGAAGTTGTCCGAGAAGAGGATTTCAGCGGTCGCCGGAAGGGAGGCGGCGAGGGTTGCGGAAAGGACAAGGCGCCACGCCCTGCCCCTGAAACGATGCCCGGGGGGTAGTCGTCCGGGTGATGGAATTCCGGTGACAGGGGTTCCTCCGGGCGGGATGGCGGTCGTGGAGAAAGGACTGGGTGGGTGTGCGTTCATATCGGCGATGGTCGATGTCACTGTCTTTGCGCGACATATCGGGGCGATATGGGCCAAGAATATTGCGAGAGGTGCGAGGATCCGCAGAGGGACGCGGATATGGGAGGGGAGCGTCGGGTTGAGGACCAGTCCCGGGGCGTTGCCCCAGGCTGGTATGGAGATGCGCCGTTGGCGCGGAAGATGGTACACGCTTCAGCGTAAGCCTCCCAAACCACCCCGACACGCTGAAGCGTGCACACCCAACGAGGGCCCGGGGTGTGGGCTCGGAGGGCGGAGTTCCACGAGGCCGCAGGGGAGTGGTGCTTTGGGTTGAGGACTCGCGGAGCTCGTCCCTCCGATTCGCTCGATTCGCTTCAGCGGGAGGCGGACCGGGTGGGGTGTCAACGCCGGCGGGCGCGGTGGAACTGATGAGGGGTTCCGGCAGGGTCCGGGATCTCGATGTCCAGGGGGCCGGACTGCAGTTCGGCGTCGATCCAGGGAGTCCAGGTCCGGAGGTCGTCGCTCCGTTCCAGGCTGAACCCGAGTCCGGGAGGTCCTCCCACCTGGAGACTGAAGGCGCCCTGTCCGGGCCGACGCGTAAGGGTCAGCGTCAGAGGCGGTGGCGCGACCGGGTCGGCGACGAGGATGAGGCCGGCAGACTCGTGGGTGAGGAGGATATGGCCGTTGTGGGCGAGGAATCCCGAGGGAGGGGCGCCGGTCACCAAGGCCGCCACCTCCACCGGCTGGGCGGGGTTGGCGAGATCGTAGATGCGGGTCGGTTGCCGTCCGGTGACATAGAGATGGGTTGGAGTCGTCGCCACCGCTGTCGCGAAGCCGGTCGGAAAGGGCCCGAGGTATGCGGGAGCCGCAGGATTGGAGGCATCCACGATGTCCACCCCGATCGTGCCGATGGCGTAGTAGGCGTGGTGGCCGGAGACGGCGAAATGCTCGATGGGCGGCAGGCCGGGCATCATTCGGAGTGCGGGATGGTCGGGGTGGGTCAGGTCATAGATGGCCCGCATGCCCGATCGCTGGCTGGCGTAGAGCTGGTTCCCTGACACCACGAGGGTATCGGGCGCGACGGCAGCTCCGAGTTCCGCGGGGAACCGGACGGTGCGAAGGAGGCGGGGTTGGGTGGGATCACTGACATCGACCACCTGGAGGCCTGCTTCGCCGGCCACCGTTCCTCCCACATAGCAGCGATCTCCGAGTCCCAGCACTGCGCCGGGAGCGCGGATGTTGGCGATGGGCAGGGAACCCACGATCTGCGGGGTGGCCGGCTGGCGGATATCGATGACACTCAGGCCCGCTTCGCCCACGGCGAAGGCGAGATCGCCGGCCACGGATACCCCGGTGATGCGTGACCCCACGGTTGCCACCCTGACGGGTTGCTGTGGCTGCCCCAGGTCGATGACGTGCAGGCCCTGGAGCAGGTCCGGCACGTAGGCATGGCGTCCGGAAACGACCGGCCGCAGGGTGCTGCCAAAGGCTTCCTCGAAGCCGTCCTGTCGGCGGGCGGCCGGATCGTCGAGCGGATGAACCCGTCGGGGTTGGGCGGGGTCGCGAAGGTCGATCAGGCGGATTCCGCCGCCTCCCAGCGAGCCGATGTCGGTGACGAAGGCGTGGTGGCCTGCGACGACGAGGCCCTGCCAGTCGCCTTCGGCCGGACCCAGTTGCAGGTGGCCGGTGCGGATGGGGGCGGTGGGATCGGAGACATCCACCGCTCGCAAACCGCCGGTTCCGGCCGCCACCCAGGCCTGAGTTCCGACCACGGCGACCCGTCCCCCGTTGGAGAAAGGCGCGCCTTCGTTGCCGGGTTCCTGTCCAAGGAGGACCGGGGCCGCGGGGTCTGCCAGATCGAACACGGCCAAGGCGCCGGTGACGGCATCGAGGGCGTAGCCACGTCCGTCCAGAAGGGCTTCAAAGAGGACGGTGGTCGAGGCGATCCGGACGGGTTCGAGCGGCTGGGTGAGGTCGAAGAATTCGCCGCCGTCGTTGCCCCAGGTGAAAGCCAGGTTGCCCGAGACGAGAATCACCCAAGGAGATGGCCCGGTTTCGAAGGTCCCGACCTGGCGCGGGCCGGTGGGTTCGGAGAGGTCAAGGATGGCACCACGGTCGGATCCCGGGTCCACGACGTAGGCGAGATGCCCCTGGATGGCGAGGGCGCCACCCGGGACGTCGAGCGCGCCGACGGCGACGGGACGGGCCGGATCGCTGATGTCCAGGACGTGAAACGACTGGCCTGTGGCGTAGAGGTGATTTCCCGCGGTGGCGAGACTGCCAAAGCTGGTGGGCTGTTCGAAGACGCCCAGCCAGGCGGGCCGGGAGGGATCGGTGAGGTCGAAGCGGGACAGTCCCTGGGCGGAGACATAGGCATGCCCGTGGGTTACCACCAGACTTCGCGCCCAGCCGCGCGGGAGTTCCGGCCATTGTCCCACGATTTCGCCGGGAGGGATCGCCTGCACGGCAACGGCCTGGAATCCCACCAGGCACGCGAGCATGGCGGCGCCGTGGTGGGGTTTGGGGCGGACCGGGAGGGATTCGGGATTGGCACCCTGGCGGGGAGTCGAGGGATGGTACGGCGGGTGGAGGGTCAATGGATGGGGGCTGGGTGTCGGATTCATCGGATTCGTTCGAGTGGGTTGGGCTGATTACGGGGCAGCATCGGGATGGGAAGGACGCAGCAGGAGGCGGGCTTCCTGGGCGGCCAGGGCGAGGATGAAGTCGTTGCAGGTGAATTCGTTCATCGGGGGCACACGGCCATCCACTGGCCATGGCCTGGCGGTCTCGAGACTCTCCTCGAAGAGCTGTCGTGCCTGGACTGCGTCGCCCGTGCGGGACAGGCACATGCTCCGGTAGAGGCGGATGATGCCGCGGAGGCGCACGCGGTTCACCAGGCCGATCTGGCCGGCAGCGTCGTCGGCCTCGATGAGGGTTTGCACGGCGGCCGGGTACAGTCCGCTTCGGTACTGGGCCATGCCGAGGGCCAGGAGGAACCAGGAGTGCATGGGATGTTCCCGACCGGTCTCGACGGTCCGCTGGGCGAGGGCCAAGGCCTGGGCGGCTTGGGAAGGGTTGGGGTAGTCCCGCAAACCGGCCAGGCGGCCGACCCAACCTCCGTGAACGGGGTTGACGATGCCTGGAGACCAGGCGAGCAGGCGGGCGCGGGTCCGCTCATGTCCCTCGGGATCGTTGCGCCAGAGCTGGAGCACGGCGAGGTCGAGTGCGGACTCGGGATTGAGGTTGTCGCCCGTCGAGAGGTTTTCCAGGAGCTGCATCGCCTCGTCGGGTCGTGCCACCTGGAACAGCGCGGACGCCAGGGCGAGTCCGGCGCGGTAGGTGTTGGGGTCCTGACTGCCGAAGAGGCGGCTGAACAAGGGCAGGGCGGCTTCGAGGACACGAATGGCCTCGTTCGGGCGATGGGCGGCACCGAAGGCGCGGCCGAGGCTCACCAGCCAGAAGGCGGTACCGCGGGAATCCGGTCCGAAGGTTCTGAGAACCTCCCGTTCGGCCTCGGCACACAGGGCAGCCGCTTCGTCGTGACGTTCCACGTGGGCCATTGCGGTGGCCAGCAGGGCGAGGCGGCTGGCGGTGAGGGTGCTGTTGGGGTCATGGCGCCGGGCGATGGCATGACTTTCCTCCAGCACCCGGATGGCGTCGTCCCAGCGGGTTCCGCCGGAATGGTGGAGGTAGAGGTTTCCGAGGGCCTCCATGAGGCCGAGGCTTTCGGTATCCCCGGCGGACTGACGCATGCCCAGGACGGCGGCCTCCCCGAGTTCGGCGGCCTCGTCGATGCGGCCGACCCGGGCGTAGGCTTCGGCGAGTTTCATCTGGGCCTGCAGGGTGTTGGGAGCATTGGGATCCGAGAGCTTCCGACCGAGCGCGACCACCTCCTCGAACGACCGGATGGCGTCCGCGGTGCGGCCGGCACCGAGTTGAAACCAGGCGAGGTTGTTCAGGATGGTGCGAGTCTCCTGATGTTCCGGTCCCAACACGCGGCGGGACAACTCGAGAGCCTGCTCCGACAACCGGATCTTCTCCGCGCCGGGACTGGCATCTCCGAAGGGGGTATAGAGCGCCAGGCGCATCAGGGCCCCGATGGTATCGGGGTGTTCCTGACCCTTCTCCCGCCGGGTCTGTTCCAGATTGGCCGCGGCCAGTTCGGTATGGCGCTCGAAGGAATTCTGGGTCGTTCCGCCCATGTAGAAGAGGCTCAATTCGGCGTTCCGGGTGTCCGTGTGGTCCGGGCCCAGGTGTTCCCGCCGGATCTCCAGCACTTCGCGAACCATTCGGAGGGCATCCTCCTGGCGGTCGATCATGCGGTTCCAGGAATAGGCGAGTTCGATCATGGCGCTGAGGCGGTCGGGATGTTCGGGCGGCAGTTGCCGGTTCCGGACGGTCACCACCTCCTCCCGGAGTGCCGCGGCCTCCTGCCAACGTCCCAGGCCATGGCGGGCCGAGGCCAGCTTCGCCTTGAGTTCAATGGCGAGCGGATGGTCCGGGCCCGAGACTTCGTGGCGATACGCCAGCACCTGTTCGAAGAGGGGAGCCGCCTCCCGGAACAGGCTCAGGCCCAGGTAAGTCTCGGCCATGGCGGTACGCAGCGTCGCCTGGCGCCCAGGCTGCCCGGCCAGCTCCCGTGCCACCCGTTCCGCCGCCCGGCCCAGCGTGGCGGCCACGGTGACGTTCCGGCCCTCCACGTTGGGATCCGGGCTCCGGAAGAGGTCTCCCAGGAAGCGCGCCAGCGCTTCGGCCTCTTCGCGTGCCTCCGACTCGGCGTGGGCCCGGGCCACCGCCTCGCGGCGCGCCTCGCGTTCGGAATGCGCCGCTTCTCCGGCACGTTGGGCCTCCCGGCTGGCCCGTTCCGCCTGCCAGGCGCTGAACGCGGTGGCCATCACCAGCACGCAGGCAATGGCCAATGCCACGCCGAACGCGGCGCGGTTCCGCCGAAGCGCCTTCCGCAACCGATAGGCCGCGCTCGGTGGCCGGGCCAGGACGGGTTCGCAATTCAGGTGCCGCCTCAGGTCGTCGGCGAGTCCGTTGGCTGTCTCGTAGCGACGGGTCCGGTCCTTTTCGAGGCACCGCATCACGATCCAGTCGAGATCGCCCCGAAGCTGGCGCAGCAATCGTGGCGGCTCGGTGGACCGGCGCTTGGCGGTGGTGCTTTGTTCGTCGTTCCCCAGGGTTGCCAGGCGGGTGCTTGGGGGCACGGGTTCCTGTTCCCGCACCATCCGGCGCATGGCATCCAGGCCGACCGCCATCAGGCGTTTCGGTTCGAACGGGGTCCGGCCCGACAGCAGCTCGTAGAGCAGCACTCCGAGACTGTAGATGTCGCTGCGGGTGTCCACATCGAGGCTGGTCATCTCCGCCTGTTCCGGACTCATGTACGCCGGTGTGCCGATGAACTGGTGGAGCTGCGTCACGACGGTCGCGTCGCCGAGCTTGCCCTCCGTCGCCTTGGCGATGCCGAAGTCGATGATCTTCGGCACCGGCACGCCGTCATGATCGCCGACCAGAATGTTCGAGGGTTTGATGTCGCGGTGGATGACCCCTTTTTGGTGGGCGTGCTGGATGGCCTGGCAGACCTGGATGAAGAGGTTGAGGCGATCGACGGTGCAGAGGTGGTTCTGATCGCAGTACTCCGTGATGGGAATGCCATGGACCCGTTCCATCACGAAATAGGGGCGGCCGCGCGCGGTGGCGCCTCCATCGAGGACCTTGGCGATGTTCGGATGGTCCATCAGGGCCAGGGCCTGGCGTTCCCCTTCGAAACGGGCGACCACCGACTGGGTGTCCATCCCGAGCTTGATGATCTTGAGCGCCACGCACCGTCGCACCGGCTCGGTCTGCTCGGCGACATACACCACGCCGCAGCCGCCTTCGCCGAGCTTCTCCAGCAACTTGTACCGCCCGATGACCTCGCCGGGTTGTTCGCCGGGCGACGCGTTGGCGGGCAGGGGAGGATGGGGTCCCGGTTTGCCTGGCAGGAAGGCCGTGGCCACCTCGTGCGCCACCAGCAGCGCCTGAACGCGTTCGAGCAACGCATCGTCCCCGGCGCAGCTCTGAAGCAGGAACGCCTCCCGCTCCGCCGGGTCGCCGATATCGAGGGCCTGCTCGAAGATCTCCTTCTCGCGATGGGGGGGCGTCATGGGAGAAGGGGGGGCCGGGGGCGTGTTGGTTGGAAGACCATGGTGGGGGTGGATGATGCCCGGCGTGTCCAAGCCGGCGAGTCACCCCCCCAGCGCGCCGTTTCAGAGGGAAATGGGCCAGGGAAATTGGAAGGGCGGCCGTTGCGGGTTTCAGCGCGGCGGGCGCTGGAGGTTGGGCGGCGGCGAACGGCGGAGGACGGAGACCGGGGTCGGAACGGGTTGCGCCCGTTGCCCGGGCTGCATGGATACGGCTGAGGGGCTTCGGCGACCCAAGGCAGGGGTGACGCTGCCGGGATTCGAAGCCTCGATGCCGGGTTCGAACGCTGGCTAGACTCTGGAACCCGTTCGGGCTTCCCCGAGCCGCAGGGCCCGAGGCCAGGTGGGGAGGGTCGGGATCAGCGTCCGCAGCACTGTTTGAACTTCTTGCCGCTTCCGCAGGGGCAGGGGTCGTTGCGGCCGACCTTGGGACCGGGGCGCTGCTGGGGTTTGGTGCTGCGGGAAACCTCGTCGGCGACCTCGTCCACGACGGCAGCGCCGCGTTCGCGTTCCTCGGGGGAGATCTGGGCGGCGGGGGAGGGGGCGGGACCGAAGGCGCTGACCTCGGCGTGGAGGGTCTTCTGGGGGAGCTTCCGGAGGAAGTTCTGGAAGGCCATGAGGCTGGAGGCGGAGAGGAAGATGTTGCGGCAGATCTCGCTCTTCACGTTGACCATGAGCTCCTCGAAGAGCTTGAAGGCCTCCGACTTGTACTCGATGAGGGGATCGCGCTGACCGTAGGCGCGGAGGGAGATGGACACGCGGAGGCTGTCCATGTTGTAGAGGTGCTCCTGCCACTGGCGGTCGATGGCGCTGAGCATGGTGTAGCGCTCGACGGTTTTGAGGGCGTCGGGATTCTCGACGCTGATCTTGAGATCGTAGGCGCGGCGGACGGCGTCGCAGATGAAGGTGGCCACCGCGAACTGATGGGCGGACAGGCCATCGAAGAGGGACTGGGGCAGCGGGGTTTCGGTGCCGGAACGGGCGGCGGTGAGGACTTCCTCCTCGGGCAGACCGAGAGGGAAGGTGAGGTTCGCCCAATCGACCAGGCTGCGGAGGTTCCACGAATCGAGTTCATCGCCGTCGTCGGTGAACTGGCGGACCTTGTCCACCACCACCTCCTCGAGGATGTCCATGAGGCGGTCACGGACATCGTCGGAGCGGATGATGTCGTTGCGGAAGCCGTAGATGACCTCGCGATGACGGTTCATGACGTCATCGAACTCGAGGGTGCGCTTGCGGATCTGGAAGTGGTGCTGCTCGACGCGTTTCTGGGCCTGCTCGATGGAACGGTTGAGGAGGGGATGCTCGAGTTCCTGACCCTCCTCCAGGCCCATCTTTTCCATGTAACGGATGATGCGGTCGGAGCCGAACAGGCGCATCAGGTCGTCCTCGAGGGAGAGGAAGAAGTGGGAACTGCCGGGATCGCCCTGGCGGGCGCAGCGGCCGCGGAGCTGGCGGTCGATGCGGCGGGCCTCGTGGCGTTCGGTGCTGACGACGTGGAGGCCGCCGATTTCGGGGACACCGGGTCCGAGTTTAATGTCCGTTCCGCGGCCGGCCATGTTGGTGGCGATGGTGACCGAGCCGCGCTGACCGGCGCGGGAGACGATCTCGGCCTCCTGCTCGTGGAACTTGGCGTTGAGGACGGAGTGGACGATGCCGGCCTTCTTGAGGAGGCGGGCGAGATGTTCGCTGGCCTCGACGGAGACGGTGCCGACGAGGATGGGGCGGCCCTGTTGATGGACTTCGGAGATCTCGCGGATGACGGCGTCCCACTTCTCCCGTTTGGTCTTGTAGACGGTGTCGTGGGCATCCTTGCGGAGGCAGGGTTTGTTGGTGGGGATGACGAGAACGCCGAGGTGATAGATGTCGAGGAACTCCTGGGCCTCGGTTTCCGCGGTGCCGGTCATGCCGGCGAGCTTGGTGTAGAGGCGGAAGTAGTTCTGGATGGTGATGGTGGCGTAGGTCTGGGTCTCGCGCTCGATTTCGACGCCCTCCTTGGCCTCGACCGCCTGGTGGAGGCCGTCGCTCCAGCGGCGGCCGGGCAGGGCGCGGCCGGTGTGTTCGTCCACGATGATCACCTTGTTTTCGTGGACCACGTAATGGACGTCCTTTTCGAAGAGGCAGAAGGCCTTCAGGAGCTGGGAGATGACGTGGATCTTCTGGGCCCGGGACTCGAATTCCTTCTGGGCGGCCTGCTTGAGTTCGAGGCGCTGGCGGGCCTCGAGTTCGGGCTGGGAATCGATCTCGTGGAAGCGGGTCCCGATGTCCGGCAGCATGAAGGCGTCGGGATCGTCGGGGCGGAGAATCTGGCGTCCCTTTTCGGTGAGGTCGGAGTCGTGGCCTTTTTCGTCGATGGCGAAGAACAGTTCCTCCTTCTCGCCGTAGAGGAGTTTCTTGGTCTGGTCGGCGTGGAGGGAGAGCTCGGCCTTGTTCATGAGGCGGAGATTCTCGGCCGATTCGAGGAGGCGGAGGAAGGCGGGGAGGCGGGGTTGGCCCTGCTTGACGCGGAAGAGGAGGATGCCGATCTGGCGTTCGAGTTCGTCCTTGTCGGCGGGGTTGGAACCGTCTTCGGGGTGGAGTTTGCGGATCAGGGATTCGGCCTCCGACGCGAAGCGTTCGCAGAGGCGCCGCTGGGCATCGACGATGCGCTGGATGGCCGGCTTGAAGTCGTCGTAGATCTTGTTGTCGGTGTGGACCACCGCGGGGCCGGAGATGATGAGCGGGGTGCGGGCCTCATCGATGAGGATGGAGTCCACCTCGTCCACGATGGCGAAGTAGTGTTCGCGCTGGACCTGTTCGGCATGGGTGGTGGCCATGCCGTTGTCGCGGAGGTAATCGAAGCCGAACTCGGAGTTGGTGCCGTAGGTGATGTCGCAGGCGTACTGGGCGCGGCGGACGTCGGGGGATTGGTTGTGCTGGATGCAACCGACGGTCAGGCCGAGGAAGCGGTAGATGGCGCCCATCCATTCGCTGTCGCGGGAGGCGAGGTAATCATTGACGGTGACGACGTGGACGCCGCGGCCGGTGAGGGCGTTGAGGAAGGCGGGGAGGGTGGCGACGAGGGTCTTGCCTTCGCCGGTGGCCATTTCAGCGATCTTGCCGCTGTGGAGGGCCATGCCGCCGATGAGCTGGACATCGAACGGGATCATCTCCCAGACGATGGGGTGATTGCGGACGATGACCTCGGTGCGGCGTTCGGTGAGGCGGCGGCACGCGTTCTTGACCATGGCGAAGGCCTCGGGGAGGAGTTCGTCGAGCCGGGCGGCGAGAGCGGCCTTGTCGTCGATGGCCGACAGCTCCGCCTTCCAGGCGGCGGTCATATCGCGGAGTTCGTCGTCCGACCGGGATTGAAGGCCCTGTTCGAGGGCATTGATGCCATCCACCAAGGGACGGAGGCGCTTCACTTCGCGCTCGTTCTTGGTGCCGATGATTTTCCGGACGAAGTAACCCAGCATGGTCAAGCCCCGTTTGAAAAAGGGTCGGCCAAGCTACGCCCCGGCCCGGGTAGCGTCAAAGGCAATCCCGGCGGGGATCAGGCCGTCCGCGAATCCGGGAGGGGTGGGGAGGAGGCGGCGCGGCGAATCGGAGGGACGAGCTCCGAGAGTCCTCAACCGTCCTCAACCCAACGCTCCACCCTGTTGCGGCCTCGTGGAACTCGGCCCTCCGAGGCCACGCTTCGGGAAGCTCGCACTTCTTCCTACCACTCGGGGATGCACCGTCAGGCGGCGGCCGGTGCGTCGGAGGCGGGCGGGAAGCGTTTGGCGACGATGGTGTCGGTGATTTTGCGGGCGAGGTCGGGTTTGTCGGCGAGGGTCTTGCGGGCGGCTTCGCGACCCTGGCCGATCAGTTCGCCGGCGAACTGGAGCCAGGCGCCCTTCTTGTCGATGACGCCGGCTTCGAGGCCGGCATCGAGGACACCACCTTCGCGGTCGATGCCGTGGTTGAAGAGGATGTCGAATTCGGCCTCGGCGAAGGGTGGGGCGACCTTGTTCTTGACGATCTTGGTCTTGACGTGGTTGCCGATGGCGGCGCCGGAGGGGTCCTTGAGGGTTTCCTTGCGGCGGATGTCGATGCGGACGCTGGCGTAGAATTTGAGGGCCTTGCCGCCCGGGGTGGTTTCCGGGTTGCCGAACATGACGCCGACCTTTTCGCGGATCTGGTTGGTGAAGAGACAGGTGGTGCGGGCCTTGCTGAGGATGGCGGTGAGTTTGCGGAGGGCCTGGGACATGAGGCGCGCCTGCATGCCCATGGTGGCCATGCCCATTTCGCCTTCGAGTTCGGCCTTGGGGACCAGGGCGGCGACGGAGTCGATGACGATGACGTCGAGGGCGTTGGAGCGGGCGAGGGTTTCGCAGATGGTGAGGGCTTCCTCTCCGGAATCGGGTTGGGAAACGAGCAGATCGTCGAGGTTGACCCCGAGGCGGCGGGCGTAGTTGGGATCGAGGGCGTGTTCCGCATCGATGAAGGCGGCGAGGCCGCCGGCCCGCTGGGCGTTGGCGATGATGTGGAGCATGATGGTGGTCTTGCCGGACGACTCGGGGCCGAAGATCTCGACCACCCGGCCGCGGGGCACGCCGCCGACGCCGAGGGCGAGGTCGAGGCCGAGGGAGCCGGTGGGAATCACCTCGATGCGATGACGGGCCGCGACCTCGCCCAGGCGCATGATGGCGCCGTCGCCGTACTGCTTGGTGATGGTGGAGATGGCCGCATCCAATTCCCGTTGACGGGGGTGAGCGGCGGCACGGGCGGCGTCGGTGGGCTTGGAGTCGGCAGGCTTCGGGTCGGCCGACTTCGCGTCATTCTTGGGCGGCATGTCAGGGATTCCTCCGGCACTGTCTTAACTCGAAGGCGGGTGGACGTAAAGGACGGGTAAGTGAGTGGAGTGAGTTCGGGGAGCGAGTGAGTGGGCTTGGGACGGCGATGGAAAATTTGTCTGACTTCGGTTTTGACACGCCCCCGGCTTCCTGATAACCGGCAGGCGAACGCGGACACTTCGTCCGTGTCAAGGAGGTAAGCAAACCATGAAGCAAACCGCAGGACTGCTGCGGCTGGCAGTGTCTATTGCCGCCGCCATCATGGCCGTTTCCGCCAATGGGCAGGGGACGAGCCAAACGGGGCCTGGAAAGGCCGCAACCCTGACTCCCACGAACAGCGCCGCCGCGGTCGAACGACCGGCGACGGGAACCCGGAGGGACACCTATCCCTTCCGGGGAACCATCGCGAGGGTGGATCTGGAGGAGCGCACGGTGATCCTGGAGGGCCGGCAGGCCCGTCGGGTGATCCGCGTGCTGGAGACGACCCGGCTGGAACGGGAGGGTCGGCCCATGACCCTCGAGACGCTGAAGCAGGGGGAACGCGTGGGGGGCACGCTGCGTCGAAACGCCGCCGGGCAGGAGGAGGCCACGTTGGTGCGGGTCGTGGCGACCCGTGTCGAGGAGGAGGGCCGGGCCGGGCGGGCGCCGTCGCGAACGGCAGAGGGGAGGGAGGAGAGCTAGGGAACGCAAGGCACGACCCTCCCAGGGGGAAGGCAGGGCGCGGGCCCTGCCTTCTTTTCCTCCGGGGATCGTTGTTTGACCCCCGTTGGGGGGCTCCCTAGCATGCGGACTTCATACATGATGAAGATTGTCGTGTGCGACCCGGTGTCGCCGAAGGGGATCGCGCTGCTGCAGCAGCGGGCCGAGTTTCAAGTGGATGTGATCGGCCGGAAGCTGCCGGAGGCCGAACTGATCGAGCGCGTTCGGGACGCCGTGGGCCTGGTGGTACGGTCGGAGACGAAGATCACGCGGGCCGTGATTGAGGCGGCGTCCGTGCTGAGGGTGGTGGGCCGGGCGGGAGTCGGGGTGGACAACGTGGACGTCGAGGCGGCGACGGAGCGGGGCGTGGTGGTGATGAACACGCCGGCGGGGAACACGATATCGACTGCGGAACTGACCTTTTCGATGTTGCTGGCGCTGGCGCGCAGGATCCCCCAGGCCCACGCATCGATGAAGGCCGGGGAATGGAATCGCAAGGCCTTCTCGGGAACGGAGGTTCACGGGAAGGTCCTGGGGGTGCTGGGGATGGGGCGTATTGGAACCGAGGTGGCCCGGCGGGCACGAGCCTTCGGAATGAGGGTGCTGGCCTACGATCCCTACCTCTCCCAGGCCCGGGCAAAGTCCATCGATGTCGAGTTGGTCGAGCTGGAGGCGGTGTATGCGCAGGCGGACTTCGTGACGGTGCATCTTCCGATGACCGACGAGACCCGGGGAATGATCCATGCGGGGGCGATGGCGCGCATGAAGCGGGGGGTGCGGCTGCTGAACTGCGCGCGCGGGGGGATCATTGTCGAGAGCGACCTGGCGGCCGCGATTGCCGGGGGCCAGGTCGCGGGGGCGGCGCTGGATGTGTACGAGACGGAGCCGCCGCCGGCGGATCTGGCCTTGAGGACGTTGCCCCAGGTCATCATGACCCCGCATCTGGGGGCGAGCACGGAGGAGGCGCAGGAGAACGTGGGCATCGAGGTGGCGGAGGCGATCACCGCCTACCTCCTGGAGGGGGAGGTGCGCAACGCCGTGAACGTGCCCGCACTGGATGCGAAGACCTTCGCGGTGCTGCGTCCGTACCTCCAGTTGGGCGAGAAGCTGGGGCGCCTCCTGGGCCAGCTCGCGCCGCGGCAGATCGACCGGGTGAAGGTGACCTATGGCGGGGAGGCGCGGAATCTGCCCGCGACGGATCCGGTGACGCGGGCGATTCTGCGGGGGCTGCTGGAGCCGGGAAGCGGTCCGGAGGTGAATTTTGTCAATGTCCGGTCGATCGCGGCCAACCGCGGGCTGGTGGTGGAGGAATTGCGGTCGGACGAGGCGGTGACCTTCAACGAGTGGCTGCACGTGGCGGTGCACACGGGAGACACGAAGGTCTCCGCCGGCGGTACGTTTTTCGGGTCTCCGGACAATCCGCGGATTGTCCGGTTGTTCAGCACGCCGACCGAGATCCCGATCAGCGGGGTGCTGCTGCTGTTGCGCAACCGCGATCGGCCCGGGATTGTGGGTCACTTGGGGACGCTCCTCGGGCGCCACCAGGTTAATATCGCCAGCATGACCCTGAGCCGGGACCGGGTCGGAGGCGAGGCCCTGACGTCGGTGGTGCTGGACAGCGTGCCCCCGGACGAGGCCTTGACCGAGCTGGGGCGGGACCCGGACATCACCCATGTGCGGGTGGTACGGCTATGAAAGGCAACGGCATGGCAAACGGGATTCCATTCGGACGATCGACGGCACGGCTGACGGGGTTGCTGGTCCTTGGGGCGGCGGTGTGTTGCGGACCGGTGGCGATGGAATCGGGGGCGGCGGTGCTGGCGCGGGGCCGCGGGGTGGAAGTGACCCAGGAGCAGTTGGACGAAGCCTTCATCAACCTGCGGGCGACGCTGGCGGCGCAGGGGCGCGGCATTGCCGAAGGGCAGCGCCGGACCATCGAGCGGCAGTTGGTGGAGAAGCTGGCGCTGACCCAGTTGCTGTTGCTTCGGGCCACGGACGAGGATCGCCGGGTGGCCGGGGAGAAGGTGGCGCGCCTGATCGACGAGCAGCGGGCGAGGGCGAAGAGCCAGGCGCGCTTCGAGGCGCAGGTTCGTGCGGCGGGACTCGATCCGGAGAGCTTCGAACGGCAGTTGCACGAACGGGCCATTTGCGAGGAGGTGCTGGGCCGCGAGCTGAAACCCCTGTTGGGGGTGACGCCTGAGCGGGTGCGGCGGGTGTATGACGAACGGTCGGAGGAGTTCCGAAGACCGGAGCGGGTGCGGGTGCGTCAGGTGGTCATCGCATTGCGGGACCCGGCGGGGGGGGAGTTGAGCGCGACGGAGCTGGCCGAGAAGGAGACGCTGGCGCGAAGGCTCGCGGATCGGGCGCGGCGCGGGGAGGACATCGGGGCGCTGGCGCGGGATTTCTCGGATGACCCCGCCGGCCGGGAGCGGCAGGGGGAGTATGTGTTTCCGCTGGGGCGGATGGTTCCTGAGCTGGAGGCGGCGCTGCGGAAGCTCGAACCCGGGAGGGTGAGCGACCTGATCCGGACCGAGTTCGGGCTCCACGTGGTGAAGCTGGAGGAGCGTCTGCCGGGCGAGAAGGTGCCCTTCGAGGAGGTTCGGGAGGCGTTGGAATCGAGAATGGAGCTGGAGGCGACGCAGGAGGCCTTGCCGAAGTACCAGGAGACCGTGTTCCGCGAGGCGGGGATCGAATGGGTGGGATTTCCTTAGCCGTAGCCATGCAGCAAGGTCGGGGGCGCTGGCTTGATCTTTTCGGGCAAGCGCTTCGTCGTTTGCTCGTTACGTATCTGGTTCCGATACGCGCCTCGCTCACTCCTCGTCCTGCCCGAAAATCTGCGGCGCCATCGCTTTCCTCCTTACTGCATGGATACGGCCCAGGTTCGTGGCCGAATGGGGAATGGGGTGGGGGTGGCAATGGGGTTTGTCAGGGGGGCGGTCGAGGTTAGGCTGGCGGCCATGATTCGGAAGGCGATCGTCGGCGGGTTGGTGGCGGGGATCTGTGCGGCGGGGGGCTGGGCCGGGGCGGAGGAGCAGGAAGGAGCCAGGAATGGGCGAGTCGGATTGCCGGAGGCCCCGCCGGTGGCGCCGCCCTGGATGCAGCGGGTGTCGGACGCGGGCGCGGAGTCGTTGCGCCGGGCGGGAAGCTCCCAGCACGACATGGGGGATCCGAGCGACGAGGAGCAGCTTTATCTGGAGTTCATCAATCGGGCACGACGGGACCCGAGGGCGGAGGCGGAACGGTTGGCGGCGACTTCGGATCCGGATGTGATGTCGGCGATCGAGTTCTTCTCAGTGGATCTGGAGTTGATGAAGGGGCAGTTCGAGACGCTGGCGCCGGCGCCGCCGCTGGCGTTGGAGGCGCGCCTGACGGAGGCGGCGCGACGGCACAGCGCGGACATGTTCGAGGCCGAGTTCCAAGGGCATGGCGGGTCGGATGGGAGCACGAGCCAGCAGCGGATCGAGGGCACCGGGTACCCTTGGAACCGGTTTGGGGAGAACGTGTTCTCGTATGCCCAGGGGGTCTGGCATGGACACGCGGGATTCAATATCGACTGGGGTCTCGGACCGGGCGGAATTCAGGAGCCGCCCGGGCACCGGCTCACCATTCACAACCGGGAGTTCCGGGAGATTGGCATTGGGGTGGTCCTGGGCAGGAAAGGCCCGGTGGGTCCCCAACTGGTGACCCAGGTGATGGCCAGTCGGAACGGGCTGCCGGCCCTGTTGACCGGGGTGGCGTACTACGATCTGGATGGCGACGCATTCTACGGGCTGGGCGAGGGGATCGGAGGGGTGACGGTGCGCCTCGAAGGGAGCGGGGCCGAGACGGTGACCTCGCGGTCAGGAGGTTACGTCGTGCCTCTGCCCGGGAATGGCAGTCACTCGGTGGTCTTCTCCGCGCCGGGTTTGCCGGCCGAAACGCGGGTCTTCGAGGTGACCGGGGGCGCGAATGTGAAGGTGGACTTCACCCCGGCCTATGCGCCGCCCCAGGTCGAGGGACCGTCCGTGACAGGGACCGGGAGGGACCGGACCTATTCGGTGACGCCGGTGGGGGCGGCCACGGGGTACGACTGGCGATGGCGTCAGTACTGGCCCTGGACCGAGCCGGAGGGGGGCGAGGATGGCCTCGGCATGCTGGAGGCGAGCGTGGCCGGGGGATATGCCGTCGTGCAGGGCGAGGTGCGACAGGCAGGCAACGCCGCTTTCCATCTCGCGCATGTCGAGCCCATCGATCAGGTGCTGCGAGTCCGAAGCCCCGTGCTCATCGGCGTGGACAGTGTGTTGTCGTTTTGGAGCCGCCTGGGCTGGGCTTCGTCGGCGCAGCGTGCGCGGGTCCAGGCCATGACCAACGCGGCGACCGGTTGGGCAACGCTCTGGGAGCAGGCGGGGACGGGCAACGCCGGCGAGACGTCGTTCGTGAGGCGGGAGGTGCCGCTGAGCGGCCTCGCCGGCCAGATGGCCGAACTGCGGTTCGTGTACTCGACGGGACGGGGGAATTACTTCCCCCAGTCGGATCCGGGAGTGGGCTGGTATCTGGACGAAATCCATGTGTCGGATGCGGCGCGGGTCGGAGAAGCCACCGAAGGGCCGGTGGGCGAGGGTCGAGACCTGACGTTCCGGCCGGTGTCCGAGGGACGCTTTCTCCTGTCGGCCCGGGCGCGGATTGGAGATCGGGTGCTTCCCTGGGGTCCGGATCGCGAAGTGGTCGCCGAAGAGGCGCCGCCAGGCCCGAGCGCAGTACGGTTGATCCGCGTGGAACGGGATGGGTTGGGGGCCCTGCTGGTCCGGTTTGTCGTGGAAGGGGGAACGGCGGAGGCCCTTGAGATGGAAGCTGCCGGAACGGTGGCCGGTCCGTGGCAGTCCATCGACGATCCGGGGGTCGAGCCGGACGAGGGGGCGGGGGCGTATCGGGCAAGGGTGACGTTGGATGGCGGGGTGCCGGCGCGTTTCTTTCGGGTGCTGGCCCGTTGAAGGGAGAGGGTGGGACGGGCCCCGGGCGGTCGTGTCCGAAGGGTCAGGATCCGCCCAGGCGTTGGCCTTCACGAACCGTCTGGCCGGCAAGAAAGTCGCGGGCGGGGAGGGGCCGCCGGCCTTCGCGCTGAAGGACGTCCAGTCGCAACGCGCCTTCGCCCGTGGCAACGATGAGTTCCGAACCCGAGGCGCGCAGAACGACACCGGACGGTCCCTGCTCCGGGACCGGGGTGGCTCTCCAGATCTTGAGCAGGAGCGGACGACCGGCAGGATCCGGGAAGGTGGTGAAGGCGCCCGGCCAGGGATCCAGGGCACGGATGCGTCGCCCCAGGGCAAGGCAGGATTCGGACCAGTTCAGGCGACCGTCTTCCTTGGTCAATTTGCGGGCGATCGTGATGCCTTCGGCAGGCTGGGGCACCGGCGGGAGACGGCCGGCGAGCCAGTCCGGGAGGGACCGGACAAGCAGGGACGCGCCAAGGTCCGCCAGTCGATCATGGAGCGTCTGGCTGGTGTCCGTGTCCTGGATCGGGATCGACGAGGTTGCGAGGATGTCGCCGGTGTCGAGTCCGGCGTCCATGCGCATCAGGGTGACACCGGTCAGGCGGTCGCCGGCGAGGATGGCCCACTGAATGGGGGCGGCGCCGCGCCAGCGGGGGAGGAGGGAGGTATGGAGATTGAGGCAGCCGTGGCGGGGAATGGCGAGGAGGTCCGGGGGGAGGAGTTGGCCGTAGGCCGCCACAACGATGACGTCGGGCGCGATGGCCCGGAGGCGGTCGAGGAAGGCCGGATCCCTGGCGGATGAAGGCTGATCGATGGGGAGACCGCGGGAGACGGCCTCCTGCTTGACGGGAGGCGGCTGGCAGGCGAGGCCGCGACCGCGCGGCTTGTCCGGCTGGGGAACGACAAGTGCAATGTCGCCAGGGGTCTCGTCCGCCAGCGTGGACAGGACGGTCCGGGCCAGAGTGGGAGTGCCCATGAAGACCAGGCGCGGGCGATCGGAGGGCATGCCGGGGAACGACCGGGTTGACGGAGAGGGGAAAAGGACGGGAGCGGGAAAAGGCGGAGTTCAGGAAGCCGCCTGATCGAGTTGCTCCGAAAAGGTCGTTGTCCCGTCGCTGATGGCGGGTTTGGGCAGGCGCGCCAGAATCTTGAGGATGTCGAGAAGGACGCGGAGGGGTTCCTGAGTCGAGTCGATCTGGTGAATGATGGACTCGGGATAGCATTCCAGGACGGCCCGCGTCTCGCGCTTGTAGGTTTCGAGGCGGCTGCGGATCACCTCGACATTCGCGTCGTCGAGGCGGTTCTCACGGACGGCGCGCCGTTGGAGGCGGACGACCAGCTTGTCCATGACGGGACAGAAGAGATTGAAGACCGCCTTGACGTCGATGACGTCGTCCATGAGGCGGACCTGGTTGGGGTTGCGGGGGATCCCGTCGAGGATGAGGGTATCGGCCTCCTCGTTGAACCGGCCGTTGGCGATGAGGCCTTGAACGGAATGATGCCAGAGTTCGATGGTGGGCTCGTCGGGGACGAGTTGACCGCGGGAGGCGTGCTGGACGAAGACACGACCGAGCGGGGAATCGACGCGGAGACTGCGGAAGGCGTCGCCCGACGAGAAGTGGACGAAATTTGGGATTTCGCCGAGAATCTTGCCCTGGGTGCCTTTTCCGGCGCCGGGGGCGCCGAAAAGGAGGATGGCGCGGTACTTCAGCCGCGGCAGTGGACTAGGAGGATTTGGGTCGAACATGGACCTCGGAGATTTCGCCGAAGCGCAGTTGGACCTCGTTGCCCTTTTGCGTGACGAGGCCAATCTCGTTGGCACTGATCCGGGAGATGCGTATGGCGACCACCTCGCCCTTGCTGGACTTGACCGCCAGAACGGCATCCTTGTCGGAGTCGCTCCGGGTGAGGCGGAAGAAGAGGGGGAAGGTCCGTTCGAAGAAGCTGCGATTGAATTCGACTTCGCTCCCGCGGTACACGGCGGCCTGGGCGCCCTGGGAGGGTGAGGATGCCTTACTGGCGCTGAGGGACAGGGCGGAGCCCGCCAGACCGGCGGCGGCCAGTTCCTGTCTGCCTGTCGTTTCGACTTCCTGGGGCGCCTCGAATTGACCCATCGGGGTCGGGGCGTCATGCAGTACCCGGGTGGGCATGCACAGGAACAGGAGTGGGCCGAGCCAGGGGAGGATCACGGAAGTGCCCATGACCGCGGCAGCCGGGTAATTCCGAAATACGGCGATTTCGTAGGCGGCGTACAGATTGGCTCCAAAGAGGACGAGGAGAATGAACCAGCCGGCAGGGGTTGCCAGGGCAGAGAAGAAGCCGGGACGGCGGTCGGGTCGGTGGAGTTTGCCTGGGGGCGGGCGGACCACGACTTCGGGGACAACCGATTGAGCCGGTTCAGGGTGATCGATGAATGCCTCGACGAGCTCCCTGAGGCGCGGATCGGCGACCATTTCCAGGAGGGTTTCCTGGGCGAAGAGATCCCAGCTCAGCCGGCCGGTGAGGCCCCCGGAGGCGCGGCGGATCACGGTGCCGTCTTCATTCGGAGCGACGAGTTCACCCGTAATCACAGAGCCATCCGCCATCTTGAAGTCCGGCGCTGGCGCTGGCAGGGCGATCAGACAGAAGAGCAGCGCGAGCGCGGTTCGGAACAGCTGACGCATTGTTCGCAGTGGATAACAGACGGTTCCCCGGAGGAGAAAGAAAAATTCCGGAGCGAAGGAAGGAGGCCGTAAATCGGAGGGACGCAATCCGCAGGTCCTCAACCCAACGCTCCACACCGGTGCGGCCTCGTGGAACTCGGCCCTCCGAAGCGCAGTTCGCAGCTCTCCCCACAGTCCCGGGATGCAGGGGGTGGGAGGGGGCGGTCGGGTTGGGGTTGGGGGTTGGAAGACACCATGGATTGAGTTGGGGATGTTGAGGGAGGGATGGGACAACCGATCCGTGAAAGAAGCCCGGCAGAAGAGTGACCTTGACCCCAGCCTTCTCTGGATCGAACCCGGCATAGTGTTGTTGACGATCCGGATCAGGGCAGCCCCAGCGCCCCAATGGGATGGCTCCGTGCCTGGGAAGTGTTGGGAGGAGCGTGACGTCAATAATACCGTGCCTGACCAAATGAATAGCGTTGTCGGGTCATAAGGTCGCAAAGTCAACAACATGAGGCCGAATCGATTATCGTGTCGCGTTAGCGCCATTGGGGGATGGGTGGCTGGCCAACAGCCCGGAGCCCGGGCGAATCGAATTGTCAATGTCCGATGGGCCTGTTACAGAATTCCTAATTCATTGTACGCGACAAGATCATGAGAAATGCGATCGCCGGGGAGACGCTGGAGCCCACGACTTCTCGATACGCTCGGAAAGAGGCGATCGGCTTCACGCTGATCGAGCTGCTGGTGGTCATCGCCATTGTGGCGATCCTGGCGAGCATGCTGCTTCCGGCCCTGGCGCGCGCCAAGGTGAAGGCGCAGTCAGTTCAGTGCGTGAGCAACCAGAAGCAGCAGTACCTGGGTTACCACATGTATGCGGACGACAACCGTGACCGGTTTCCGGTGCACGGGGACTGGGCGACGGTTGGAGGCATGATCTGGACCAACCATCGTCCGCGGGTGCATGACACGCAGGGCGAGACCAACCGCCCCCTGAACATCTACGTACCGGCCCCGCTCACCTGGAAATGCCCGTCTGACCGGGGTGACAGCTACTGGGCCGCGGAGTCGAGACCAAACTGTTTCGGGGCATGGGGTAACAGCTACCTGCCGATGTGGGCGTTGGACTGGTTTGGGGTGAAGCACGTCACGGGGGACAAACTGGCGCCAGCAGGCAGCGCCCAGGCCCAGCCCATCGGAACGGCCGAGATTGCGCAGCGTCCGGCCACCAAGATCATCCAGGGAGACTGGCCCTGGCATGGCACGCGGGACGCCGGCGATGGGCGCGTGCATCCGCAGCACCGCGAGAAGGGGCTGTGGCACAACAACCGGGGGAAGCGCGGCTGGAATATGATGTACGGCGACGGGCATGTGCAGTTGTTCGTGTTTCCGGCGGCCTACAACGCGGACTGGATCAACCGACCGGTCAACATCAATCACGACTGGTGGTAGGGGTTGGGTGTGTCTGATGGGATCGGCGCCGGGTTTCTTGACGCTCGGAGGGCCGGCCACTAGGTTCGCCACCCAATGCAAGCGCTGAACGAGGGGGGATTCTTGGTACCGTACGTGGTGGAGCAGACCGGACGTGGGGAGCGCGGCTACGATATCTATTCCCGGTTGCTGGTGGATCGGATCGTGTTTCTGGGAACGCCGGTGGACGACATGGTGGCCAACGTCATCATCGCGCAATTGTTGTTCCTCCAGATGACCGATCCGAAAAAGGACATTCACCTCTACATCAATTCACCGGGGGGCAGTGTGACGTCTGGGTTGGCCATCTATGACACGATGCAGTTTCTCACTTGCGACGTGAACACCTACTGCATCGGGCAGGCGGCCAGCATGGGGGCGGTTCTTCTGGCAGCGGGAACCAAGGGCAAGCGTTATGCCTTGCCGAACGCCCGCATCATGATTCATCAGCCTTGGGGCGGCGTGCAGGGGCAGGCCACGGATATCAGCATCCAGGCAAAGGAGATCCTGCGGCTCAAAGACCGGCTGAACGAGATCCTCTCCTCCCACACTGGAATCTCCCTTGAGCAGATCGGCCGGGATACCGATCGCGATCGCTTCATGTCGTCCGAGGAGGCCAAGGAGTACGGGTTGGTGGACGAAGTGGTCAAGTCCCGCAAGGAACTGACGGAAGCGACCAAGACCGCCTGACTCGCGTGGCCCGCCCAACCCAACTCACGATGTGCAGCTTCTGCGGCAAGTCGCACGCAGAGGTGAAGAAGTTGATTGCCGGACCCGGAGTGTACATCTGCGACGCTTGCGTCGCTGTGTGTAAGCAGGTGCTGGACAAGGAGTTAGCAGGCGAGGACCGCAAGCCGGCCCCGCGTCTCTCGATTCCCAAGCCCTCGGAGATCAAGCGTCATCTGGACCAGTATTGTGTGGGACAGGACCGCACCAAGCGCACGTTGGCGGTGGCGGTGCACAATCACTACAAGCGGATCGCGTCGAACCCGCCAGTTGCGACCGGCAAAGACGGTGCGCGAGAATCGGAACCTGCCAGGGAGGGGCCTCACAGCGAGGTGGAAATCGAAAAGAGCAACATCCTGCTGCTGGGTCCGACGGGCTGCGGAAAGACCTTGTTGGCCAGGACCTTGGCCAAACTGTTGGATGTTCCCTTTGCGATTGCGGATGCCACGACGCTGACCGAGGCGGGATACGTAGGCGAGGACGTGGAGAATATCGTTTTGCGGCTGCTGCAGAACGCCGACTACGACGTGAAGCGGGCCCAGTTGGGCATCGTGTATATCGATGAGATCGACAAGATCGCCCGCAAGACGGAGAACGTTTCCATCACCCGGGATGTCTCCGGCGAGGGGGTTCAGCAGGCGCTGTTGAAGATGCTGGAAGGGACGCTCTGCAATGTTCCTCCCCAGGGCGGGCGCAAGCATCCTCACCAAGAGTATATCCGGATCGACACGACCGGGATTCTGTTCATCTGTGGGGGAGCCTTTGTGGGGATGGACCGGATTATCCAGCGTCGGCTGGGACGCCGGGTCCTCGGGTTCGGGGCCGAGTCGGGCCCGGAGTCCAGGGCATCCCAGGATCCGGAGCGCCTGATGGAGTGGATCGAGCCTGAAGATTTGCTGAACTTCGGTTTCATCCCGGAATTTGTGGGTCGGCTCCCCATCGTCAGTGTTTTGGAACCGCTCGATGAGGCTCAGTTGTCGGTCATCCTGACGGAACCGCGCAATGCCCTGACCAAGCAGTTCGCCAAGCTGTTTGCGATGGACGATGTGGAACTGGTGTTCACGGCGGACGCCGTACGGGAGATTGCCTTGCAGGCGATGAAGAAGGGGACGGGTGCGCGGGCGTTGAGGGGCATTTTGGAGAAGCTCATGTTGGAGCAGATGTTCGAGATTCCGGGATCACCGGAGATCGAATGCGTGACGGTGACCCGTTCGGTGGTGCTGGGCGAATCGGGTCCGATCATCCGCCGACGGCAGGAGAAGGCGGCGGCCTAGAGCCTGTGTTTGTCCATCCGCAGGCGTACGATGTCATCGTCGTGGGGGCCGGCCACGCCGGCGTAGAGGCGGCCCTGGCAGCGGCCCGCATGCAGTGTCGTACACTGCTGCTCACCATCCAGTGCGACACCATCGGGCAGATGTCGTGCAATCCCGCCATTGGCGGTTTGGCGAAGGGGCACCTGGTTCGGGAGATCGATGCGCTGGGTGGGGAGATGGGCAAGACCACCGACCTGACCGGCCTCCAATTCCGGATGCTCAATACCAAGAAGGGACCGAGCGTCTGGGCGCCTCGCGCTCAATGCGACAAGAAGGCGTACCAGTTCCGGATGAAGTGGGTCTGTGAACGCGAGCCCAATTTGGATGTGCGGCAGGCCCAGACGACGTCCTTGATCGTGCATGACGGAGAGATTCGAGGGGTTCGAACCAGTCTGGAGGTGGAGTACCAGGGTCGATGTGTGGTCATCACGACTGGAACTTTCCTGCGGGGCCTGATGCACATCGGGGGGAATCGGCAGGCGGGCGGGCGGGCGGGCGAAGCGGCGGCGATGTCCTTGAGTGACTCGCTGAGGGAGCTCGGAATGGAGCTGGGACGGCTGAAGACGGGGACCCCTCCGCGGCTGCTCAAGCGGACGATCGATTTTGGGAGGACGGAACGGCAGGAAGGGGACGAGCCACCGCCCCGGTTTTCCTTCACATGGGAGGAATTGTTCCACGTGGAACATTCCGGTGAAGAGGAGGAATTGGGCGATGGGCGGGCGTGGCTCCCTGGCGGGCTGACGGAGCAGCCCCACGATTCCTTCTTCCGGACGCGGGCTTATCCGGGGATGACCGGAACAACGGGAAGGCAGGTGCCCGAGATCCCGACCCGCTTGCCAGGTTCCATTCTGGCCCAGATCGGCAACCAACTGCCGTGCTACATCACCTGGACCACCTCCCAGACGGCCGACTTGATCCGCGCCAACTTGCACCGATCGCCCATGTACGGCGGGGTCATCGAGGGGGTCGGGCCGCGGTACTGTCCGTCGATCGAAGACAAGATCGTTCGCTTCGCGGAGAAGGAGCGACACCAGATCTTTCTTGAGCCGGAGGGGATTGGAACGGACGAGATCTATGTGAACGGGCTCTCGACCAGTCTGCCCTACGACGTGCAGGTCGAGGTGATCCGGACGGTGATCGGTTGCGAGGAGGCCGAGATCCTGCGTCCGGCCTATGCCGTGGAGTACGACTTCGCCCCACCGACCCAGCTCCATTCCAGTCTCGAGACCAAGTGTTGCCACAACCTTTTCCTTGCCGGACAGATCAATGGAACATCGGGGTACGAGGAAGCAGCGGCGCAGGGGTTGATGGCAGGGATCAATGCGGCCCGGCGGGTGCGCGGAGAACCGCCTGTGGTGCTGGGACGGGACCAGGCGTACATCGGGGTGCTGATCGACGATCTGGTGACCAAAGGGACCACCGAGCCGTATCGGATGTTTACCAGCCGGGCGGAGTACCGGCTCCTGTTGCGGCAGGACAACGCCGACTTTCGGTTGAGTACGCTGGGCCATCAGCTGGGGCTCCTGCCGGACCGTGTGTACCGACGGTTCCAAGCGAAGCGGGAGGCGGTGGAGAAGGAATTGCTGCGCTTGCGCGAGAACCGGGTCCATGGCCAGACCTTGGCGCAGGTGCTCAAGCGTCCTGAACTCGGTCACGGGGATCTGCCCGGCCCGTCGCCATCCCTGGACCCCGAAGTCGTCCGGCAAGTCGAGATCGCCATCAAGTACGAGGGGTACCTGCAGCGCGAACAGGCGGATGTTGCCCGGTTCCGTTCCCTCGAGGATCGGCCGATTCCATCGGGATTCGATTACGAAACGCTCCCCGGTTTGCGCAGCGAGGCCCGCCAGAAGCTTGGGGCCATCCGACCGGGAACGGTGGGACAGGCAGCCCGGATCTCCGGCGTGACTCCCAGCGACATCAGCCTGGTCCTCGTCTGGTTGAAGCGCGGCTCCGGGGTGCGCGGAACCTGATTGAAAGGTGGGACGATCCTCCGGATGGGGAGGGCGTCGGGTCCCGCCGTTCTGACGCGCGCATTGACGTTCGGGTTGGGCGCAGGATGATCGAGGGCATGGCACGCAAGCAGACCGGCAAGGAAGAACTCCTGGTGCCGACGGTGTACGACTGGCGGACGACGGACGAGGAGGAGATTGAGCGGAGGCGGTTGCGGGCGCAGACCGAGACGTTTCGAATTCTCAACCGCGATCCGCATCACCCGATCTTTTCGAATTTCGAGGTTCTATCGGGGAGCGGACTGACCTACTCGGTGGAGATCCGGCGTCTGCGGGAACGCCAGGTCGCCTGCACCTGCGTGGATTTCCGGATCAACGGCCTGGGGACCTGCAAGCATGTCGAGGCCGTATTTCTCCTGCTCGAGGGGCGCTTCCGGAAGGCGTTTCAGTTGGCGTTGGAAGTCGGATCGGACCGGTTGGATCTCTTCCCCGATCCCGCCACGGGACGCTGGCGGATGGAGGGCGACCGACGTCGGTTGCCGAAGGTCTTGCGGCAACGCATCGATCCGGACGGGTGGTTGCTTGGTGAACCAAGTGAGGACGAGATCAAGGCTTGGAGGAAGCTGTCCCAGAATGGGTGTCCTTCCTTGAGGGTGTCGCAGGAGGCGGACTCATGGCTGGAACGGCGATGTCGGGAGGAGGAGCGTCACCGATTGCGTCGGGAATACGAAGCCAAGGTGCATTCCGGGGAATGGCCGAGCCACGAGACGACGGTTCCCCTGTATCCGTACCAGCGGGAGGGAATGCTGCACCTGGCTTTCACGGAGCGGGCGATGTTGGCGGACGAGATGGGGTTGGGGAAGACCATCCAGGCCATTGCGGCGTGCGCGTTGCTGCACCGGCTGGGGAAGGCGGAACGGGTGTTGGTGGTCACGCCGGCATCGTTGAAGACGGAATGGGAAGAGCAGGTCCAGCGCTTTACGAACTTATCGTTACAGTTGGTGTTCGGACCTCAGAAACAGCGACTGAAAGCCTATCGGAACGCCCCGTTTTTTACGGTGGTCAACTACGAGCAAATGCTCGCCGATGCCCTCGAGGTCAACGAGCACCTGCACCCGGACGTGGTGGTGCTCGACGAGGCCCAACGGATCAAGAACTGGAACACCAAGACCGCACGGGCCATCAAGCGCCTGCGGAGCCGGTACGCCTTTGTTCTCACCGGCACCCCGATCGAGAATCGGATCGACGAGTTGCATTCGCTGATCGACTTCCTCGACCCCGCCGTTCTGGGTCCGCTCTTCCGGTTCAACCGGGAGTATTACGTGCTTGATGATCGGGGACGACCGGATGGGTATCGCAACCTTCAGCAGCTCCACGATCGCATCCGTCCGCTGATGGTGCGGCGCCGCAAAGCGGATGTGGAAACCGAGCTGCCGGATCGCACGGACAAGCATCTCTTCGTCCCCTTAAGTCCATCGCAAGCCGTTAATTACGAAGAACATATAGTTATCATCGGACGGCTCCTCCAAGCGGCACGCCGGCGGGCTCTGACGCAGGGTGAGCAGGAGAAGCTCTTCAAGCATCTGGCCATGGCCCGGATGACCTGCGACACCAATTACATTCTCGACCGGACGGACCGGACGTGCCCGAAGCTGGGGGAATTGGAGAAGCTGCTTGAGGCGGCCCGGGACAATGGGGCGAAGGTGATCGTGTTTTCCGAGTGGGAGGGGATGTTGGAATTGGTGCGGGACCTCTGCAAGCGGATGAATCTCGGGTACGCCTGGCACACGGGGAGCGTGCCGCAGCGGCGGCGGCGGGCGGAGATCAACGCCTTCAAGGGCGATGCGAATTGCCGGGTATTTCTGAGCACGGATTCGGGATCGACCGGGTTGAACCTCCAGAACGCCAGCGTGGTGATCAACTGCGATCTTCCGTGGAACCCGGCCCGGCTGGAGCAGCGGATCGCGCGGGCCTGGCGGAAGCACCAGACCCAGCCGGTGACCGTGTACCACCTGATTGCGGAGAAAACGATCGAGCAGCAGATGCTGGAGACGCTGGCCGGCAAGCAGGCGCTCGCGGATGGCGTGCTGGACCTGAGGGGCGACCTGGCGGAACTGAAACCACGCGGCGGCCGGCAGGCGTTCCTTGCGCGGCTGCGGCAGCTTTTCACCCAGCGACAGGATGGCGAAACCACCCCACCGCCTCCCCGTGGACCTTCCCTGCCGGCAGACCGGTCACTGGGATTTGCCGAAACCGTTCACCAACGCATCAACGGGGCCCTGGTCCAGTGCGAGGAGCGCTTCCCGAAGGAAGGCGCCCATTCCGTGTTGTACGTCGTGGTGGAACGGGATGCGGGCGTGCATCGGGAACGGTTGGCGTCGTTGCACCAGGAGTATTTCGGCGAAGGGCGTGCTGACCCGCTGGCTCCGGTACGCCTCGAAGTGGTGGATCGGGCAACGCACGATGCGTTGGAACGGCTCGCGGCGGCCGGCCTCATCTGCGCCACCACCCGTGGGGCCCGGCCTCTCTTCCCGGGAGGCGATCCGGCGGCGAAGGCGTTGACGGACGAGGAACGGCGCCGCCTGGCGGAACAGGCGGGGTGGGCGCAACGGCAGGCGCGGTTGGCGCGGGTCCTGGGGGCGGCCGGGTTCGTTGCTGAGGCCCGGGACAAGGCGTTGGAAGCCCTGGTGGCCGGGGCACGGGCGGTGGCGGTGGCGGGGCGATTGCCCGAACCGGGCTCGCCGGAAGAGGCGCTGCAGGCACCCGTGGCAACGGCGTGGGGAGCGGGTTTGGAACCCTTGCGGGCATTCCAGCAGACCGCCGCCGGCCCATGGGAACCGGCGGTTGCCGAGATCGAGCGGGTGGCGAAGGAATTGACGGCGCAGGCCGGGGTGAAGGCGTGAGGTCCGCCGGCCTGGTTCAGGGTCCCCAACGAAGGCGGTAGGTGCCGGTCCCGGCGTGGGTATCATCGCCGACCACGATTGTGTACTGGCCGGGCACGGCCAGATGGACGGACCCCGGGTCTGTGCAGCCGAGGCAGGCGGTGAACAGCGCGGTTCCGGAGGGATCCAGGAGGCGCCAGGTGACGGAAGTCAGGGCGGCCACGGCATCCATGGCCTCAAAGCGCAGCGTCGTTCCGGCGGCGAGGTGGAAGCGATAGATGTCCGCAGTCCCGGGCGTTTCGAGGTGGCCGGCGCCGGCACCGGGTTGCCCGGGAGCGATTTCCGCGGTGGGCCCGACTTCAAACGTCTGCGGGGTGGCATCCCACACCGTGAAGGCGTAGTCGCCCGTGGCATCCGCCATGCCCCGAACGGAGATGGCGTACTGCCCGGATTCCGGGAGGGTGAGCCGTCCGGCATGGCGTCCGCACCCGGTGCCGCCGAGGGTTTCTTCGAAGAGAACATCACCCGATGGCGACGTGGCACTCCAGCGGA
Source organism: Verrucomicrobiia bacterium (assembly GCA_019634625.1). Classification (NCBI taxonomy): domain Bacteria; kingdom Pseudomonadati; phylum Verrucomicrobiota; class Verrucomicrobiia; species Verrucomicrobiia bacterium. The sequence goes on along the minus strand of JAHCBA010000002.1, from coordinate 258,932 downwards.
AGGGCGAATTGCAGGTTCCCAGCGGTTCCTCGAAGAAGACACGCTGCCCGGCGCTGCCCTGGAAGTGGAACAGATCGCTGGAACCGGGGGTTTCGATGCGGCCCGACCCAGGCGTCGGTTGCCCGGCCAGCACCGGCGTTCCCACGGTGATGGAGACAGGCTGGGCCTGGGGAACATCGTAGAGGGCGATGCTCCACGGGTGGACGACCCCGGGTTGTCCGTCGATGACGATCTGATACGTGCCATCCGCCGGCAGAACCCGCAGGCCGGCATCGACGCCACAGCCCAGCCCGCCAAGGGTCTCCTCGAAGAGCACCGACTGGTCCGGGGCCACACAACGCCAACGGATCCCGCTGGTACAAGTGCCAGTCACTTCATCGAAGTAGAGGGCCTGACCGGCGCGCCCGACGAAAGCCAGTTCGTCCCTGACCCCCGGGCGCTCGATGGCGCCGCTGGCCGCGACGAAGCCGCCGCCGGTCAGGTCGGCGTGGACCACATGGAATTCCCAGGTGACGGCGTCGCGGAGGCGGTTGCCCGCGGGATCGGCGATGTCGGGGGTCAGCACAGCGCGGTAGGTGCCGGGCGGCAAGGATTCGGGAATGCTGCGCCAGGCGGTCTGGACATCGGCCCGATACCCGGCGCGACCGGACTCGATCACCCGTTCGTCGGCATCGCCGAAGCCGCCGGTGGGACCGGGCGCCAGCAGCCGGAACGAGGTTGTCGAGAGCGTGGCCGGATCCAGATGCTTCGAAAATGCCGCGCCGATCACGATTCCATCGAGGCTGGCGAAATGCCGTCCGTCGCCCGGTGCCGTGAACATGACTTCGGGGGGCTGGGTGTCCGGGGACAGGCTGACAACGAAGGGGTCGCTCCAGGCGGCGTTACCGGCGACGTCGATGGCCCGTGCCCGCAATGAGATCGAAGTGCGGTCCGGTGTGCGGAGGGGCGCCAGGATCGTCCGGGTGAAGGGCGCCCGCCCGGCCGTGGCAGCCAGGGTGTCGTCGAGGTAGAACTCCACCGCCCGGACCAGGTCATCGTCCACGGCCCGCGCGGCCACGCTGAAAGGCTGTCCCTCGGCGACCGCCGTCGGATTGCCCAGGGCCGGATCTCCGAGGGTGACGAATGGAGGTGTGGCGATGTTCTGGGGCGGGCGGAAATGAACGACCTGAAGACCGGCGCGGTCGTCGGCGACGTAGGCGAGGCCCTTCCATGGTGCCACGGCGACGGCGACCCCCGGGGTGGTCAGGGTGGTGAGGAAGACGGCGTTGGTACCGGTCGGACCGAGGTCGTAGAGGTGGAGATGGTGGGCGTTGCCTTCGGTCGAATCGGGACCGAGCGGGGCCACGGCGAGGCCGGGTTGGACCGGCACGAGCTGTTTCCATCCGAACTGAGGCGTGACGTGGTCCTGCAGCGCGACCGGGGCGAGCGGTTGGGCGACATCGAAGACGGTAAAACCCTGGCGATGGCTGGCGTAAAGGCGGTCTTCGGCGGCCGCGAGGCGTTTGCGACGGAACGAACCCGGAAGCAGTCCTGGCGCGGAAACCCGGCTTGCGACCTCGACCGGTGGGAGGCCACGGGGCATGGCGAGCAGCTCCGTCGAGGTCAGCACGTAGAGAACCTCGCGATGAACGATGAGATCCTGAATCGGCTGGCCACCGGTCAACCGGGTGCGCCCGTGCTCCAGGCCGGTGAAGAGATCCACGGCCACGATCTCGCGAGACTCCAGCGCGGCGAAGGCCGTGCCGCGATCGGCCGCAACCGCAACGACGGCGGAACCGAGGTTGAGTTGCTGCCGCACGCGAAGCGGCAGGGCGGCGGTGAGATCGAGGATGGCGAGTCCCTGCGGCCCGTCCGCCACGGCAACATGGCGCGCGGACATCGCGACGCCCCGGGCGTCGCCCGGGGTATCGACCTGGGCGGCGAGAATGGGGCGAAGGGGATTGGCGAGATCAAAGACGGCAACGCCACTCTGACCCGCGGCGACGATGGCCAGATCATCGTCGGCTGCGACGTCCACGGCCCTGCCCGGCATCTCGACGGCAGCGATCACGCCGGGACGGACGGCGATGCCATCGAGTGGATCGGCGCCTTGCGCGACCTCGGTACCGTCCGGGACGCCGTCGCCATCGGTGTCGGGGTTTTCGGGATGGGTGCCCAGGACGACCTCCGCGAAGTCCGGCAGTCCGTCTCCATCGCGATCGGGTGCATCGACGGGAAGGGAGTGCAGGTGCAGGCGTGGGGCCTGGAGGGCGGATCCGGGCGACCGATTGGGGAAGACGATGGCATAGGTTCCGGCGCGCGGGTCGTAGAACTCGATGTGCAGCAGGAGCCCGTCCTGCGGCACAAAGAACTGGTAAGCCCCGAACGCCTCGGTCTCGCCCCGGATGGAGAACAGTCCCTCCGGTCGATCCACCACGGCACGAAACGGCACCGGATAGGGAGGCGCATTGCCGGGGTCCTCACCGAAGGACAGGAAGACGGCCGCCCCCAGCTCCTCGGTGAGAAGGCCTTCCCGGAAGAAATGCATCCCGAGGTCGCCACCGGCCCGGGATTCGGCTTGGGCGATCCAGCCTTCGGCCTGAAGGCGTGCCGCTTCGGGAATCTCCTGATCGTTCATGACATACGAGGCCAGCAGCGCCCCGGCCTGTTCCAGAAGTTCGAGGAGGTCCTCGGAGGCGCCCGGCACGCCGTGGGGCCGGACGGACGACGCCGCACCGGCCGGATGGGGCATCGGCCCGGCCAGCAGGGGCGACGGCATGACATCGCCGGGGACGCACGGGGCGCAGGCGGCGGTGAAGTCTGTCTTGAGTTGATTGCAGTTGAGCGTCGCCTGGAAGTAGAGGCGCGCGTAGGAGTCGAGGCAGGCCCGGACGGCGGGATGATTGCGGCCCAGGCGGCGTTCGGCCTCCTGACACTGCTTGCCGTACTTGTCGAGGGACGCGTGCTTGGCTTCGTCGCAGCGCTTCTTCTCCGCATTGGCCCGGGCCAGGCACGGGTCGAGGCCGCCCTCGGGACAGGAAGGTTCGGAATCCGCGCCGCCGCCGCCTCCACCCCCCGGTCCACCGCCTCCCGGCCCGCCCCCGCCTGAACCGGAACCACTGCCCGAACTGCCGCCCGGACTGGGTCCGCCCCCGCCTGAACCCGGAGAACCGGGGTTGTGCCCGCCGGGTGCGGAACCGCCCAGGACTCCGTCGCCGCCGGTTCCCGAGCCGGCCCCACCGGAAGAGCCTCCGGACGCCCCTGCGCCCGTGCCGGTACCGGTGCCGGGTCCGGAACCCACATTCGGGGAACCGCGGAAGGCCGGGACGCCGGCCCCATGCCAGCCGGGTTCGCGGATGCCGACGCCCGGGTCCGTGCAAAGCAGCGAGCCGTCGGCGGCCACGGACATGGGCCCGACACTCTCCCAGACGCCCTTCTTATGATCGAACGAGATCAGGTCGCGTCGCGTTCCCGGCGGCAGCGGGGCACCAGGAACCATCTGGGGGATGTTCGGGAGGCACACGGACGCCGGGCGGTCGAAGTTGCCCGGACCGTCGGTCTGCACGGTGAAGACCGACGGCAACTCCAGTCCGGTCGGCAGCGGACCGGGCAATCGATCCGAGGGGACCGGGGCGAGCCCGATGCGACCCCCGCGGTTTCCATCGTTCGCGTACAGCGAGTTGGGTGGAACCACGATCCGGGCCTGGGCCAGTTCGGGATGGTCCTCCACCACAGCCGGGGCAAAGGACACCACGGTGGCCTGGCTGGCGCTGGCGGAGACCATGGCATCTCCCTGGATGCGCGGCAGGAAGATCTCCCCGGTGCCCCCGGCGAGGTTGGTGGTCACCCCGGCCACGGCGTCCCAGGACTTGCCGACCGTCGGATAATACGCGCCGTTCGGATAGGCGCTGTCGAGGGCGGTGCGGCCGTCGATGTGCACGAAGAAGCGCCCCGCCGGGACCGGTTGAAGGCGGAAGAACCCCTGGGCATCCGTGACGGCCCGCAGATCCTGTTCCCGTCCGTCCACCGAGACAGTGACGCCGGCCAGCGGGCGGTTCCGCGATGACCCATCGGCGCCGGTCTCAGGCTCCGCGGCATACACATTTCCGACGACGGCGGTTCCGGCGATGGCCGTGAGGTTCAGGGTATCGAACCAGAAACGCGCCTCGCCTCCGGGGACGCCGTCGCCATCGGCATCCAGGGGCCAACCCCATTCGTCCTGCAGATCGTCGCCATTGAAGACCACGGTCAGGCGGGCGTTGCCCGGCAATGGTTCGAGGTAGAACAGCGTGGCGCGTCGCCGGTCCTGGGAGACCTCCACCCGTGTCAGCAGGCGGCGCCCGGCATGCAGCGCGTAGAACCGATCCAGCCCGACGGTCGCCGTGGACGCCAGGGCGGAACTGAACCGCACGACCGTCTCGCGACCGACCGAGACGCCCAGTTCCCCCTGCCGCGGCGAGGTCTCCGTCACCTGGGTGAGGGGCAGCCGCAGGCGGTAGAAGCGGGCATCCGCTCCTGGCAGAACCTGGACGCGGAATGTCCCCTCCGACTCAGTGGCGGCCCGCTGGACCGGTGTCCATGAGGCGGCGGCGGGAAGGGCGGGCGCCGACTCGAGTACGAACCGCGCGAAGGGGGATTGCCAGACCAGGTGCAATGCCCCGGTAGGGGTAGGTTCCAGGAACAGGGTCGGCGTCGGAGGCGGAGACGCCACCGCACTTGCGGCAAACAGGCCAGCCAGCGTAACGAGTGGAATTTGGGTGGAGCGGGGACGAACAAGGCTTTTCATGGACCGTCGATCTTCGCGATGCTGATCGGCAACGCTGCAGCCCGGGAATACCCATTTTGAGGGATGGACCTTTTCCGGGCCGGCATGGTGACGCCCCCATGAAGATCAAATGTCATCTCGAGGACTACCGGATCGAGCCCGGGTCGAAGGTCGATCTGACACGGCGCCCGACCGAAGTGAAGCCGTTGTACCAGACCAAGAAGGAGTATGCGCAGCGGCTCGAGGAGTACGTGTCCGAGCTGAGGGACCTTCAAAGCGTTCTGTACGCCCACAACCGGTATGCTCTGCTCCTGATCTTCCAGGGGATGGACGCCGCGGGGAAGGACGGCGCCATCCGGCATGTGATGTCGGGCGTCAATCCCCAGGGCTGTCAGGTGTCCAGCTTCAAGGAGCCGAGTTCGGAGGAACTCGATCACGATTTCCTGTGGCGCACCCATCGACGTCTGCCGGAGCGGGGCCGCATCGGGATCTTCAACCGGTCCTACTATGAGGAGGTGCTGATCGTGCGGGTGCGTCCGGATGTGCTCGCCCGGCAGCGCGTCCCCGAGGAATTCGTCCGGCCACCCGCACTGTGGCGCGAACGGTACCGGGATATCGTGAACATGGAGGATTACCTCCACCGCAACGGCACGCGGATCGTGAAGTTCTTCCTCCACCTCTCGAAGGAGGAGCAGCGTTGCCGCTTCCTCGCCCGAATCGATGAGGGCGAAAAAAACTGGAAGCTGGGCCCGGCGGACATCGAGATGCGAAAGCACTGGGACGCCTTCCAGGATGCCTATGCCGACTGCCTAGGCGCCACCAGCACAAGCCATGCGCCCTGGTATGTCGTTCCCGCCGACGACAAGAAGAACGCGCGGTTGATCATCTCGCACGCGATCGTTGAGACGCTCAAGACGCTGAAGATGGCTTACCCTGAACCCACGGAAGCCGATCGAAAGGCCCTTCGTGAAGCCCGTAAAGGGTTGAAGAAGTGAAGGGTCAGCATGCGATGGGGGCGCATGTGCTCCCTGCGGGCTTGCGGTGCGGGGCCGTTGCCGTTAACACGCCACGATGCGCCCCGGAATCCTGCTCCTCCTCGCCCTGATTCCCTGGCTGGCCGCGGAAGCCGCCACGAACGTTGCGCAGGTCCGGCTCTTCTCCCTGTCGGTGCGGGTCGAACCCGGCACGGCTTCAACACTGGGCCTGACGTACACGCTCGCCTTTGGGTCGGCGGATCCGCGGACGCCGAACCACGAATTCTTCTCCACCTTCGAGGATGACCTGACCCACGGCACCTATTTCCGGATGGATGGCCCCGAATTCCCGGAGCCGCTTCTCGGCGAACTGGTGGTGCCGGCTCCCGAGCATCTCGATGCGAACGAGAACGGGATTCCCGACTTCTACGAGGTGTCCGAGGGCATCGACTCGTGGACAGGCACGGCGTACTGGGCCACGGAGATCACGTGGGGTGAGGGAACGATCGCCTGGCAACGGGCCCCGGGCGATTACCACGGCATTCTCAGGCTTCGCCTCGAAAGCGACGAGTTCGGGGCGTTGCCGGAGTTCACCCATCGGTTCGAGATCATCGAGTACGCCGGCACCCTGACCTATCAACCCAGCCCTGATCCGGTCCTCGGCCACCTCATGCTTCGGCGCGTCGGCCTCGAGGAGGTCTTCATGGCCGGACCCATGAACCTCACCCGGGAGCCCACCAATCGCCTGAACCATTTCGCGATCGGCGAGAGCACCCTCACCAATCACCTCGGCCAGCTCATCGAGATCTCCCTTGGCGATGTCGAACGGGACCCGGACTACGCCAAGGACTACTTCGGGGCCCTGGCCTTCTGGGATGGCGATCCCGGGACGCCGGAGCCGGACTTCGAGATCTACTTCATCGGCATCGATGATCCCAACGACGCCAACGGCAACGGGATTCCCGACCTGACCGACGACACCGCACCACCGCCCGACCCGCCCCTGCTGGAAGTGGGCCGCCACGCCGACGGATTCCTCCTGACGGTCCGCGGGCAGATCGGAGTGACGTACGTGCTGCAACGCGCCTCCGGGCTCGATCCCGATCTGTGGGTGGAGGATCGGAGGATCACCCCGGCCGCCGAGCACGAAGAGATTGTCCTGCCGGCACCGGCCGCTGCCGAACGATTCTGGCGTCTCCGGTGGCCTTGAGCGGGTGGACCCCGGGCACCCCCTCTTCACGCACGATTCTCTCGGGAGCGGACTGGAAAGCGGGAGGATTGGCGGGGCCGGTCTTGGTGATGCACCGCCCATTCCCGGTTCGCGGCTTCTTCGTCCTCGCGCCCCAATCGCCAGGATCCAAATTGTTGACCCATAACCCTGTCCCAAGGTCCGAAGTCAATAAACCAAATAGAAAGACCGGCTAGATACAGTTGACCCAGAATTAACATAACAAGTCAGGCTTAATAATGTTGTCGGAAATTATATAAAGGCAGGCAGGCTCTTATTGACCCACCGGCAATATCGGAATCCACTGCGGCCTGAAGCAACTCATGGCCGCTCCGGGCTGCAACAGGGCGTCAGCAATTATCTGCCAGGCCTTTTAAACCAGGCGTTCTAAACGGCGATCAATCCGACGGCTCGGCACCCGCTGAAGCGCGGACACCCAACCCCAGAACCGCCCAAACCGCCGCTCTCCATTCCACTCGACTCCGTGTTGAGCGCCTTGATACCGGCCTGAGGATCCGATCGCCGGCGCGATCGTGTCGCGCATTCCAGACTCGCCCCCGGGCTTCGCGGTGAGGAACGCTCAACCCAACGTGCGATATGCAAACCTATAAGAACCTCATTGGCGGCGAATGGGTGGGCGCCGGGGACGGGCGCACCTTCGAGACCCTCGATCCGTCCGACATCCGGCAGACGGTGGCAACGTACCCGAGTTCCGGTCGGATCGACGTCCGGCAGGCCTTCGACGCAGCGGCCAAGGCATTCCCAGAATGGGCCGCACTGACCCCTGTGGCCCGTGGACGCATCCTGAGTCAGGCGTCGCAGGGACTCGCCAGTCGCAAGGCCGCACTCGCCGAGCGGTTGACCCGCGAAGAGGGCAAGACCCTGGCCGAGGCCACCGGCGAAGTGCAGCGGGCCATCGACATTTTCCGCTATTACGGTGCCCTGGGGTACGTGCTTGGCGGACAGACCCTGCCCCACGATCTGCCAGCCAACCTGCTGTACACCCGCAGAGATCCCCTGGGGGTCGTGGCCCTCATCACTCCCTGGAACTTTCCCGTGGCCATCCCGGCCTGGAAGGCCGCCCCCGCCCTCCTTTGCGGCAACACGGTCGTCCTCAAACCCGCCAGCGCCGCCCCCGCGCTCGCCCTCGAACTGGCCCTCGCCCTCGTCGAAGCCGGGCTCCCCGCCGGCGTGCTCAATGTGGTCACCGGCCAGGGACGCGATTTCGGCGAGGAAGTCGTCGCCCATCCCGCGGTGGCGGCGGTGAGTTTCACGGGTTCACGGCAGGTCGGCACCGGACTTCACACCGCGCTGGCCCCCCGCATGATCCGCAACCAGATGGAAATGGGAGGCAAGAATCCCACCCTGGTCCTGGCCGACGCCGATCTTGATCTTGCCGCCCGGCTGGTGGCCACCGCCGGTTTCGGGCTCACCGGACAGGCCTGCACCGCGACCAGCCGCGTCATCGTCGAGCGCCCTGTCCTCGAAGCCTTCACCGAGAAACTCGTCGCCCGGGCCCGCGCCGTGGTCGTCGGATCGGGACTGCGGGACGGAGTGACCATGGGACCCGCTGTCAGCCAGGCCCAACGCGACACCGATCTCGACTATGTCCGCATCGCCACCGACCAGGGCGCCCGGGTGCGGTTCGGCGGACGCCGCCTCGACCAGGGCGAGCATGCCCATGGCTGGTTCCTTGAACCCACCGTGCTGGACGAGGTCCGACCGGACACGCGGCTCGCCTGCGAGGAGGTGTTTGGGCCGGTGGTCGGCATTCTGGCGGCGGACGATTTCGACCATGCGATCGCGCTGGCCAACGGGGTCGAGTTCGGCCTCAGCGCCAGCGTGGTGACCCGCGATTTTGCCAAGGCGCTTCGGTACGTGGACCGCATCCAGGCCGGAGTGGTGAAGGTCAACCAGATCAGCACCGGCCTGGCACTCCAGGCCCCGTTCGGCGGGGTGAAAGGCAGCAGCACCGACAGCTTCCGGGAACAGGGCCTCGCGGCGCTCGATTTCTACACCCGGACCCGGACGGTCTATCTGGACTACTCCGCCTGACACCGGGAGACCGGGGAACCGGCGGCGGGCGGTCAGACGCGGCCAAACCGACGATCCAGTTCGCGGAGGCTCATCTCGATCAGCGTGGGGCGGCCGTGGGGACAGGTGTACGGCATGTCGCACCGGCGCAGGTCGTCGAGCAGCGCCTCGATCTCCGGAACGGCCAGCGGATCGTTGGCCTTCACGGAATGGCGGCACACTGTCTTGGCCACCACCGCTTCGCCGAGCCGCCATGCGTTGACCGACGACCCGGCGGCCCGCAACTCGTCCACCAACTCCAAAGCGAACTGCCGCGGCGCCGCCGACTTCACAAAGGCCGGCAACGCATCCAGCAGGAAGGTCCGCTCGCCAAACTCGCTCAAGCCCACCCCCAGCCGGCCCAGCGCCGTCAGGTTCTCCCGCAGAAACGCCGCGTCGCGCGGGGACAATTCGAGAGTCTCGGGAAGCAGCAGCCGCTGGGACGGTGCCCCGTCACCCTTCTCCATCCGTCGCAGCATCTGTTCGTACAACACCCGTTCGTGGGCCGCGTGCTGATCCATCAGCACCAGACCGCGATCCGATTCCAGCACCACGTACAACCGGCCTACCACCCCGACCACCCGAAGCGGAATCGCCAGCAGCGGCAAGGGCTGAACCAACGCCGGCGCCGTCGTCGCGGCCCGAGCGGACGCGGACGGGACACCGGCCGGACCTGCGGATGAGCCTGCGGAAGGGATCGTGGCAGGCGAATCCGGTTCCATCCGCGACCCTGGGTCCGCTTTCACCCCGTCGATCGGACCTGACACAGCGCTCGTTGACGCAGCGTCTCCACGAGGAGCACTTCCCGCCGGCGGGTTTGGTGTGGGCGCAGCCAGCGGCGCTGCGGTCGAGGGGCGGGCGGGTTGCGTCCCCGTCACCTGGTGCCACTCCGGTTGCACCGGAGCCGGCGGCAACCGCGTACCTGACTCCGATCCGACAGCGGCCGGACCGTGGGCTGAGATGGGGTTGGGCGGGACGGCCGAGGGGGTGGAGTTCCCGCCGGTGGCCGAAAGGTGCCAGTCCTTGAGGGCTTCGCGCACGGCGCCGGCCACGAACCGGCGCACCGCCCATTCGCGGTGGAACTTCACCTCGCGCTTGGCGGGGTGAATGTTCACATCGACCTCGGCCGGATCGAGTTCGAGAAACAGGCAGGCCATCGGATAACGGCCCTTCATGAGGGCGTTGTGGTAACCCTCGAGAAGCGAGGCGTTGAGCCCGCGGTTCTCGACCGGGCGCCGGTTCACGAAAAGATGCTGATCGTCCCGCGTCGCCCGCGAAACCCCGGGCGCGCCGATCCAGCCCCAGATCCGAACGGGGGACGGCGGCGAGGTTTCGGGCGGAGCTTCGGGCCGTTCGGGAGCGACGCGGGCCGCACCGAGTTCCCCTTCGGCATCGACGGCCACCCACTCGAGTCCGTCGCCCACCAGCAGGCGCAGGCGTTCCCGAAGACTGCGGTGGACGTCCGCGGGCGTCTCACGCGCCGCCTCTGCCGGAAGGTGCCAGACGGTGCGCCCTTCGACCGACAGACTGAACGCCACATGCGGATGCGCCAGAGCGGCGGTCGTCAGCCAATGCTGGATGTGGGCCCGTTCCGTCTCGTCGCTTCGCAGGAACTTCCGGCGGGCCGGCATATTGAAGAACAGCCCCCGCACTTCAATGACCGTGCCCGGTGCCCCACCCGACTCCCGGACTTCAAGAATCTTGCCGCCGTGGATCACGATCTGCGTGCCCGGCGCCGTGCCGTCCCCCACGTCCCGCTCGCGCGTCGTCAGCGAAAACCGCGAGACGCTGGCAATGCTCGGGATGGCCTCGCCCCGAAACCCCATCGTGGTCACCCGGATCAGGTCGTCCGCCGCCGTGATCTTGCTCGTGGCATGCCGTTCGAGGCACAGCAGCGCATCGTCCCGGCTCATTCCCGAGCCGTCATCCGTCACCCGGATCAGCCCGCGCCCGGCCGCCGCAATTTCCACGGCAATCCGCGTGGCTCCGGCATCCAGGCTGTTCTCGACCAGCTCCTTCACCACGCTGGCAGGACGCTCCACCACCTCCCCCGCCGCGATCTGGTTCGCCACCTGTTCGGAGAGAAGGCGGATACGGTTCATGACGACAGGCCGGCGGACGGATACTCCAGCGACATCGTTGGAAAGCCTACGTCCCCGGCCCGACGCTGGAAAGCCGGCTGGCGTCCGAAACGCCTGCTTCGCTGCATCCCGATCCGATTGACCCCGGGGACGGGGAATATAGGATCCCTATATGGGCAACGCCGTGTATCCCCTTCCACTCGATGAGCACCTGGCGCGGGACGTTGCCAAGGCCGCTGAAGAGACCGGTCTGAGCCGCGCCGAACTGATGCGCCAGGCTCTCGCCTTCGGACTTCCGAAGGTCGTGGAGGCCTTGAAGCGTTCCGCCGGCAGGCTGACCACCGTCGATCCCTGGCCCGCAAGGACCGCCCGGGCGCTGTACCGGCAGGAAGACGACGATCATGAGCAGATCCGCCGGCTGATCGGAGCCCAGCGCTTCAAGGAGGTCGATTGAAGGCCTGGGACATCCATACCGCCGAGGTTTTCGGAGACCATCCGTGTGTTCTGGTGTCCTGCCAGGCGGCGTGAGATCGCACAGCGCATCCTCCAAGGCCTGGCCATCGCCGGCATGTAACGCGTCGGCCTGAGCGCGGAGCGGGAGCCCATCTTCACTTGGGAGGGATCAGATCCGGGAGTCCTCAAGCCCATCGCACCACTCCCATGCGGCCTCGTGGAAATCGGCCCTCCGAAGCACCTCTCCCCACCACTGCGGGATGCACCCGCGGGGCGGTCGCTTCCGGCACCGCGCTTGTCGGTTTGGGATCGGCTGGGCATGGTCCCCCACTCATGCGCCGTCCTGCTTCACGTCCCGCGACCGAGGACAAGTCCGCGCCGGCCTGGTCGATGCGCGGCACCGGGTTCCTGCCGCTGGTCCTCGTGTTGATCGTCGTCCTCGGCTTCCTTTTCCGCGACAGCTTCCGCCCCGGCATGGCGCTGTTCGCGAATGACGGGCCGCTGGGACTGGTGGCCTCCGAGATGAACGCCATGCCCGAGGGGTGGAGGAGGGTCTGGCTCGACCTGAACTGGCTGGGCTTCGATGGTGTCAGCCGCCCTTTGACCTGGAATTTCCTCTGGCTCTGGCTGCTCGGGCCGCACGGCTACATCAACTTCGCCCCAGCCCTGGCAAGTCTGTTGCTTGGTGTCAGTGTCGGATTGTTCTGCCGCGCCTCCGGTCTTCGTTCCGAGATCGCGCTTCTGGCAGGGCTGGCGGGCGCCTTGAACTCCGATTTCTTCAGCTACGGGTGCTGGGGGCTCCCCACCCTGACTGTCTGTGTGGCCTCGGCCTTCCTGGCCCTCGCGGCGTTGCAGTGGAAGACGAGACCGTTCTGGGTCCGAGGAACTCTCGCTGGCGCGGCGCTGGGGCACGCGGTCATGGAGGGCTTCGACAATGGCGCCATTCTCAGCCTGTATGTCGCAGCATTTGCCGTGTTTCAAGCGTGGAACGAACGGGGATCAGCCCCTGCCCTGGCGCGATTGGGAGCCGGACTCGTTCGCACGGCGGTGATGGCCCTGGCGGCCGGCGTGGTGGCCATCCATGTGATGCTGGGTCTGATCCAGACTGGAATCACAGGGACGGTCGGCATGACCCAGGATACCGAAAGTCGGGAGGCCCGGTGGGGTTATATCACCCAATGGAGTCTTCCTCCGAAGGAGACACTGCGCGCTGTCATTCCGGGTCTCTTCGGATACCGCATGGACACGCCTGGCGGTGGTGAGTACTGGGGCAAGGTCGGCATGGATATCGCCTGGGACGATTACTGGGCGTCGGATCGTCGGGACCCCGCGGACGCGCCACCGGCTCAATTGCGACATTCCGGAGCGGGTCACTACGCCGGCGTGCTGGTGGTCTGGGTCGCGATGTTCGGAGTGGTCCTGAGTCTGCGTCGGAATTCCGACATCTTTACGCCGGTCGAGCGGCGCTGGATCTGGTTTTGGGGAGTGGCGGCGATTGTCTCCCTGCTGTTCGCCTACGGGCGTTTCGCACCGTTCTACCGGATCGTCTATGCGATCCCGTACCTGAACACGATCCGTATTCCGATGAAGTTCCTGCATCCCTTCAACATCGCCCTGGTCATCCTTTTTGCGTACGGATTGCAGGGGCTGTGGCGGGGCTGGGTTGCACGTTCGCCGATAGGGCGAGGCGGTCTGGTGAGTTCCTTTCGTGAGTGGTGGCCCAAGGCCGCGTCATGGGAACGGGGTTGGATGTATTTCTCGGGGCTGGCGCTCGCCGCGGCGATCATGGGCTGGCTGATGCTGGGATCGACCCATGGGAGCCTGGCGCATCTGAGACACCTGGCTGAAGTGGGATTTCGCGGACCGGACGCCGAAGCCGTCGCGCGCTTTGCTCGTGGCGAGGCCGGCACCTTCGTGATGGTGCTGGCAGTCTGTGTGTTGCTGATGACCGCCATGCTGACGCGCTGGTTATCCGGTGACCGCGCCCGTGCTGCCACGATCGCATTGGGGCTTTTCCTGGTCCTGGATCTGGCTCGGGCCAATACCCCCTGGATCATCCACTATAACTGGAAGGATCGCCTGGCCACGAACCCCGTCTTCGACACCCTCCGCGCGGAGCCCCATCTCGGCCGGGTCAGCGGGCGCATGCCGTTCGCCATGCCGGGAGAGGCCGGGCAGCTGCTGCGAACCCTCGGAAGCGTCTATGGCGGGGAATGGCTTCAACATCAGTTGCCCTATTATGACATCCAGGCGCTGGAAGTGGTCCAGATGCCGCGTCCACCAGCCGACTATATGGCCTACGCGGGCGCTCTTCGTGCCAATCCCCTTCGGGAATGGGAACTGACCAATACGCGCTACCTCCTGGCGCTCGCGCCTCTTGTGGAGGCGATGAACCAGCAGCTGGATCCCGAGCGGCGGCGATTCCGTGTCCACACGGCATTCACTTTGGGGCAGACTCCGGACGGGTTGATTCAGCTCAGCACCAATCGCGAGGGGCCGTTTGCACTGATTGAATTCTCGGGCGTCCTTCCCCGAGCCATGCTGTTCGACCAATGGCGGGAAGGCATTTCCGACGAGGATGCGCTGCGGCTCCTGGCGTCCCCGGAGTTCGATCCCCGGGCCGAGGTCCTCGTGGCGCAGGCCATCCCGAAACCCTCGGTTGAAACCTCTCACCAGCCGGCTGGTACGGCAGACTACATCGAGTACGGACCGACCCGCTTTGTGATTCGGACGGAGGCCAGAACGCCGAGTGTGCTTCTCGTCAATGACCGCTTCGCCCCGGGATGGCAGGTGAAGGTGGATGGAAGGGATGAACCCATGCTCCGGGCCAATTACGTAATGAGGGGTGTCTATCTCAGCCCAGGTGCTCATGAGGTGGAGTTCCGCTTTGAACCCCCTGCCAGGACGCTTTGGACATCGCTCGCGGCGCTGTCCGCCGCGTTTGGCATCCTCGGATGGGCTTCCACAGGCCGGTTTCGGGACCCGCTCCGCGAGGTGTCCGCCGCTGGCAAATCCTCCACCTGAAGTCCAATCCAAGGTGTGAATGGCCGCCCCGTGGGGCGGACCACGCCGGGCAACCGGTCAACGCCGCTGGCGCGGCACCGGCGTGAACGATCGCCGGTTGCGGAAGGTCCACTCCGGATTCCATGTCGAATAGCGAAATCCCTCAAGCGCCCGCGCCAATCGGGGAAAGCGCTCGAGCAACAGGCGCTTGATCCGGTCCAGCCTGGCCGAGGCCAGTCGGTCCACTTCCCCGCTCTGGGCTGGAGTTGCCTGATTCGACCACTGAGCACTGCAGTCGCTCTGTTGCGGGTCGTCCCGCAGGACCGCGGTCATGGCGGTGCGGCGGGCCCGGACGAAGAGCATCACCGGATACGTGTTGATCAGGGCGACCCGTGCGCGGATCCGGGCCGGGTCGGCGACCTCGTACCAGCGCCGGCGGGGTCCGTATTCCACGGCCACCATGCGTTCGACACAATACCCGTTGGCTTCGCACAGCACGCGATGAAACAGCTCGGGACTGAACTGGTAGAAGCCGTGGCCCAAAAAGTTGTTGGCGGGTGTCATCAGGAACAGGTGCCCGCCCAGATCCACCATTTCCATGCAGTTCTTCAGCGCCACCGGGAGGTGGAACACATGCTCAAGCGTCCCAAGATCGCACACCGCATCAAAGCGCCGGTGCCAGTCATCCGGGATGGGCCGGTTCAAGTCGTGTACCCACGTGGCGCCTTCGTAACTCGAGGCGTCCAGCATCACCAGCTCCTCGGTGCCAAGGACCTCCCAGAAGTCTTCGGAGTATCGGTACCGCGAATACTGCTGCGCGAAAAGCTTGGGAAACTGCGCCGGGTCGATCCCGTTCTCCCGCAGCAGGACTTCTGCCTCCCGATTGCCGAGAAAGTAGTTCTGCCGCCCCAAAGTGACGCAGCGCCGGAACGACGCTCCATCCCTCCGGCTGGACAGGAGGAAGCGGGCCGTTTCGGTGTCTAAACCCATGGGATCAGCGGTCTTTGATGGTGTCAGGTCTTCGGCAATCCGCCCGGTCCGTCTCGCGCATCGCGCGGGGGACAACGACGCTAGGAACCTGGCACCCGAATGCAAGACTCTCCTCCGAGGTTCTCCCCCCGCCGTGCGACGATGCAGTGGCCAATTGTCGCTTGCCACGATCCGGGCCGCCTGATAGTCAGCACCATCGAGCCGATTACATTCGCAAGTTAGAACCCCCCCCCCTGCCATGAAGGCGCCCCTTCGTAAGCCGCTACGGTCCGCATCGAGTTTGCATGCCACCCGGTTGCGTCACCCATATGGGCCGTGCCCGGCCCTTCTCCTCGCTGCTTTGCTGCTTCCGGGAGGGCTCGCTGCGCACGGACAGATTCAGTGGCAGAAGGTCAATGCTCCGGCGATCGACTCCGTATCGCGGTCGGTCCTCACCGCTGCGTGGGGAGATTACGATGGCGACGGGCGCCCGGACCTCTACATGGCTGCGGTCGATGTGGGCAGTGGAATTCTCATTCGGAACCGGTCCGAGGGATTTCAACGGGAGACCACAGGGCCCGTTGCCACCGATATCGCCTCGCGGAGCGGCGTGGCATGGGGGGATTGGGATAACGATGGACGCCTGGATCTGTTCGTGGCAGCCGCTGGTGCAACGCCCGATCGTTATTACCGAAATCTGGGTTCAGGAACCTTCGAGGTCGTCTCGGGAGCGACCGAGCAGGCCGGCCAGGTGGGCATGAGTGCGATTGCCTTCGACTACGATCGGGACGGATGGCTGGATCTTTTTGTGGTCAACGGCGGCGGGGCCGCGCCCCAGGGTGATTACCTGTATCGCAATTCGGGCAACGGCACCCTGGTGTGGGTTGACGATGTTCCCGTGGTGACGGAAGCGATGTACTCCCATGGTGCGGCAATCGGGGACTACGATGGCGACGGGAATCCGGATATCTATGTGGGACATGCGTGGACCCAGGTCAGTTCCCTCTTTCGCAATCTGGGGAGCGGACGGTTCGATCGAGTGTTGGTGCCCCCCATCGCCGGACCCGACTCCCCCGCAGGCGTGGCGACGGTGGCCTGGGGGGACTACGACAACGATGGCGATCTCGATCTGTACATTGTCGGAACCGAGAACCTGCTCTTTCGCAATGACGGGCCGGCTGGGTTTACACTGATCAGCAATCAGCCGGTCACAGGGGCCGGTGCTGATTCGGCCGGGGCGGTCTGGGCAGACTTTGACAATGACGGTTGGCTGGATCTGCTGGTGAGCAGGCGCTCCGGTGGGCAACGGCTGTACCGATCGCTCGGGAACGGGCAGTTCAGTCCTCTCCCCGCTGCCGTAAGCGCATTGCTTCCGAACCGGGCAAATGGGGTGGCGATCGGCGACTACGATGGCGACGGACTGCTCGATGTGCTTTTCTCGAACTGGGAAGCTTCCGACGGCGCCCCCTCCCTCTACCGCAACACCTCCTCGCCGACCAACGGCTGGTTGCGGGTGCAGCTCAGGGGGGTGGAGTCGAATCGCCTTGGGATCGGGGCGGTGGTCCGGGTCGAGGCCACGATCGGGGGGCGCACGTTGCGGCAGATGCGTCAGGTGGGCGGCTTCGACAGCGTGGGCACCCATGAACTGGCGGCCCATTTTGGCATGGGCGATGCCGCGATCGCCGACACGGTCCGGATCGAATGGCCCTCGGGGATCGTGCAGGAACTCCACCAGGTGGCGCTGAACCGGGTCCTCGAAGTAGCCGAAGGTCCCCTGGCACCGATCGGGTTCACGCCGGCGGGCGGTTCGTTCACCAATTCCGTCCGGGTCACCCTGACCGCCGGGGTTCCGGGTGCCGAGATCCGCTACTCGATCGACGGCTCGGAACCCGTTCTCGACTCCAACCTCTACGCGGCCCCGTTCACCCTGCATGCCACGACCACGGTGAGGGCGCGGCTTTTTCTCAACGGGTTTCCCGCGAGTGACATTGTGTCCGCGGTTTACACGGCGGATCCGGGGCTCCGCTTCGTGCCCAACGGCGGTCTGTTCACCAACCGGCTGGAGGTCTCCGTGGTGACGCGGCTCGCCGGGGTGTCGCTGCGGTACACGACCAACGGGACCGAACCGACGTTGCAGTCGGCGGAGTACGGCGCGCCGGTATCCATCACCGCCGCCACCACCTTCCGCGCGAGGGCGTTCCTGCAGAGTTTTCCCGTAAGCGAGGTGATCACCGCCGTGTTCGAGCGGGTGTACGCCTTCGACAACGACGGCATTCCGGCCGACTGGCGCATTCGCTACTTCGGCGAGGGCTACCGGACGGATCCGCGGGCCGCGGTGGATGCCGATCCGGACGGCGACGGCTCGACGAATCTCCAGGAGTTCGTGGCCGACACCGATCCCCTGGATCCGTTGTCCGGTTTCGCGGTCGGGATCCGGGCGGTGCCGGAGATCCGCTTCGCCTCGGTGCCGAGCCGGACCTACCGGATCCTGCGCCGGACGTCGGTGACGTCTCCGGAATCCACCGTGGTGGCGACCGTGGTGGCGACCGGCGACGCGGTGGTCCATGTGGATCTCGAGGCAGGTCTCGCCGTGAACCCGTCGCTGTACGTGGTGGAACTGGTGGAGTGAGCGGCGGGACACGATGGGCGGGACCCTGGCATGCGAAGCCGGGGACGTGTCTGGGGCTGGGGCGTTTGCCAGCGGGGATCCCGGTTCCCGGGCGACCGGGGTTCCAGGTCTCCGTCAACGTTCCCCGGCGACGAAATCCACGCTGATGCCCCAGTCCGCCCGTGCCTCGGGATCGAGGCCGCGCGGGAAGTCGTCGGGTGGGAGGAATGGCCACCAGCGCCGGGGTTCGTCCGGTCCCACTTCGATCTGTCCGTGCGGGGCGGAGATCAGGTTGCGACCGGATCCGAGAAAGACCCGGGCCGGCTGGCGGCCGAGGGGTTCGCGCATGTGACCGGTGGCCCAGAGGGTCCAGGCGCCGTTGGTGGAGGGGCGCAGGTGGAACTGGCGCCAGGCATGGGCGCTGCCCGGATCGGGGATGATCGAGAAGGTGAGATCGGGCAAATCGATGGGAATACCGTTCGACCAGGCCGTGAACCGGGCCTCGATCGGCCCTGCCGGGATCCGGCGGATCTGGGCCGTGGCCTGCAGCCCTTCCGTGGCGTGGCGATGCGGCGGGGGGCCCGATGCAGCCAGCAGTTCCTTGCGGAGAGCGATGGCCTGACCGATTCCGGCCGTCACCAGGCAGGGTGGCAGGAGAAGGATCCCCGACGTTGCCAACACCACCGGCCAGCCCGTCCGACGTGAGCCACCGCAAGCCCAGCGCCAGGCCCCATAGGTCATCGCCATTCCGATCAGGGTTCCCGCGACCACGGCAACGGGGATCCACCAGAACTCTACACGGAAGGTCCAGTTCCCGCCCTCGGCCAGGATCCAGCGGGAGGGACGGGACGGTGCTGCGGCCGTGAGGATCATGGCCAACCCGCCTCCCACCACCAGGCATGGCCAGGTCATGGTCCCGAGCAGCGCCCGGGTCATGCCACGTCGCCCGCCCCGGGCCTCGCGCAATTCCCCGAGGGCCCCCATGCCGACCAGGGTTCCGATGAGGCCGGGAACGGCGAGGATCAGGCCGGGAATCAGACCCAGGAACAGGGCCCAGCGCGGCTTCATCGAGTGGGATCCCTCGTCGGTGCTCCGCGTTCCAAATCCAAACCCCACGCTGGGACGACCGCGATCGACTCCCAACGTCACGGGGTCCATCTGAACCGACGTCCGGAGATGCGACCTCGCGACGCCATTGAGACCGAAGACCAGCAGGAACCCCAACGCCAGGATCGCGCTGCTGAGGCTTAACACGGCCGACAGAGTCGCGCCCCGCGCCGGGGTTTCCCGGGCCGGTCGAAGCGGTGCGGGTGAGGCAGGGGCAGGCGCGGCACGGGCAATCGGCGGCACCGGGGGCGGTGGGCTGGGAGGGCGGCCTGAAACCCGCTCGACTTCGGTCGCGAACTGCGTGGCGCTCTGCTGGCGGGCTTCGCGTTCCTTGGCGAGGGCGCGCAGGACGATGGCATCGACCCGCTGATCGAGGGGCGTCCGGGCCGATGGCGGCACGAATCGGCCCAGAGGCAGTTCGCCGGTCAGCAATTCGTAGAGAACCACGCCGAGGGAGTAGATGTCGGCACGGTGATCGACCGAGGCCGGGTTCTCGATCTGTTCCGGAGCCATGTAGGCCGGGGTGCCGAGACTCGATCCGCTGGACGTGAGGATGGGTTCCTCCCCCGGCCCGCCCTGAAGCCGGGCGATGCCGAAGTCGGCGATCTTCACGCGGCCGCGGCGGTCGAGGAGGATGTTCTCCGGCTTGATGTCGCGGTGCAGGACGCCCTCGTCGTGGGCGAATTGGAGCGCCTCGCAGATCCGGGGAACCAGGGCCAGCGCTTCCACCGGAGTGAACCGGCCGGCCCGCATGGCCTGGCGGAGATTGACGCCGTCCACGTACTCCATCAGCAGGAAGCAGAGTCCGCCCGTCACCCCGAAGTCGTGGAGGGTCACGATGCTGGGATGGTTGAGGCGCGCCAGGAGCCGGGCTTCCCGGTGGAAGCGCTCGACGAACTCGGGACGGACAGCCAGGGATTCGGGCAGGATCTTGAGGGCCACCCAACGGTCGAGATGGGGTTGCCGCGCCTTGAACACCGCTCCCATGCCGCCCAACCCGATCAAGCCTTCAATCTGCAGATGGGGGAATGCGGCGGCCACCCGTGCGAGGGACGGCACCGCGGGACGCGTACCGCCGATGCCGGTTGCGGGTTCGGTGGGAACCGCGGCCCCGGCAAGCAGGCAATTGGGACACATCCCGCGCGGGGCATCGGCCGGAATGAGGGCGCCGCAGGTGGGGCAGACGGCGGTGGGGGGTGTTGAGGGCGTCGTGTCCATATACCCCTACCTGATGAAATTCCGGCTGCAGGTTACCGGCGTTCTCATGAACTCAGGGTACGGACCAGATGACGCAATTCCTCCTCGACCTGGGCCGGGTCCGCCAGGGTCTCGGCGATCTCCGCCTTGACCGCGTCCCGGAACCGCCGCCGTAGGCGGTGAATGGCCACCTTCAATGCCACCACGCCGAGCCCCAGCCGCGGTGCCAGCTCGGCCTGGGGCGGCGGCGGTTCGGGTCCTGACAGATAGGGCTTCAGCCCCTCGAACTGGGCGCTCCGCCCCTCGGCGCGCATCTCGCGCTCGAGCCGGTCGAGGGCCCGTTCCAGGAGTGCATTCGCCCAGCGCCGGTCGAATTCGGTCCCGGCCGCGACGGACGTGGGATCCGGAAGTTGCAGGCCGGATTCGGTGTCGGTGTCAGAATCGGGTCCGGCTTCCAAGGGAACGTGAACCAGGTCCCCGCCCCGTTTGGCGGCGCGCCTTCGGACCCGTTCATCGTGGAGGAAGTGCTTCACCGCCCCCAGCAGGTACGACCGGAACCGGCCCCGATCCGGGTTCGCACCGGCGACCCCGCCACCCCGCAGCAGCCTGGCAAAGAACTCCTGGGTGAGATCCGGCGCCTCGCCCGGATTCGCCGCGTGCCGTCGAAGGAAGGCTTCCACCGGCGCGTAATAGGCCTCACACAGCTCTCCGAGGGCCAGCCTCGCCCCCTCCCCGGTGCCGCACGCCCGTGCCACCCGCGACCATCGCGTGGTGAGGAACCGCTGCCGATCGGTGGTGGAAACGGGGCAGTCGCTCGTCATGGCGGGTGCCCATTTTAGACACTCTCCCTGTGCCGGGCGATCCCCGATCCCCGGGGCCCACGCCTTGCGGTGCATCCCGGGGTTGTGGGTGAGGAGACAGCGCATCGGAGGGAAGAACTCCGCGAGTCCTCAATCCACGGCACCCCTCCGCTGCGGCCTCGTGGAACTCGGCCCTCCGAGACGACGCTTCGCGATGTTCGCAGCTCTCCCCAGACCTCCGGGATGCACGACACGCCTTGTCGTTGGAGCGGCAAATAAAAAGCGCCCGGCCCATTTTGGAGGGCAGAGTGTTGAGTTTTGTTGACGACCCCGATTATGCGCCAGACGCGATGTTGCTGACGCATTGAGCTCAGCTTTCTGCTTTGTTGACGATCTAGTCTATCAGCCAGGCGCTTTGTTTTTGACGCTCGGCAGTTAACAGGCCAAGTGCACAGGATAGTATTGTTGACGGCTCAACTCCCGAGCCCAGGTGCGCTCAAGAATGTAAGTAAACTTATTATGCCAACCTATGGAGTTATGAGTCGTTGATGATTCAAAGATTAAGGCAGGCGCAGAGTTGTTGACGGATCGATTCCCGGGCACAGGCACGCTGAAGCGTGGACACCCAGCCGCCGGTCCCCCTTTCCTCGTCCCCGCTGGGTGTCCCGGTTTCAGCCAGGCCGAAGGAGTGCTCCAGCTCCCTGGTCGAGCGGCAGAGAATGCGCCAGACGCTGTTTGGTTGACTCGATTCCGATGTCGTGCGGGGGCGCGGACCCGTGATGGACACGTGGGTCCGAATCGGGGCAGCGTCTCGGTGGCGGCGTGGCGCGCATGGAAGGCACCCAGCCAGTGACGACGATGACGGACGGGACGGACTCCTCACGGGTGCGTGCGCTGTTTCGTCTCGCGCTGGAGGAGAACGACCGGCGAATTCTGGGTCCGGAACTGGACCACGGCCGCGGTTTGGTGGAGGAGCGGACGGCCCTGCACTCCCGGCAGGTGGCGGCCTGGGCTGCGGACCGGCAGCGGGCCTTCGGCTATGACCGGCCATTCGCCGTCGTCGCGCTGGGGGGTACCGGACGGCGCGAAGTGACCCCGGCGTCCGACTTGGACTACGCGCTACTGTTCGATGACGCGCTGGAGGGCAACGGGTTTCTGCTCAGCCTGCAGGACGAACTGCTCCACACAGGGCGCTTCGAGGAGCAATTCGGATTCCGATGGCAGGCCCTGCCCTTTCAATTGGAGGACGCGCCGCGCCTTGCGGAGAAGCAGCTCAACTCGTTCCTCGATCTTCAGCCCGTCCATGACCCGACCGGTCTGACCCCGCGGTTCCGGGAGCGGATCCGGGCCACCTACGATGCCTTCGAGCATTTCCTGCATGTGCGCGGCTTCTGGCAGGATCGATGGGAGAAGGCGGCCGGACAGACCGAGCGCCTCGACCGGTTTGACATCAAGAACGACGGGTTGCGGGTCTTCCTGGCGGGGATCTGGACCTGGGCTGGCAAGGGATTCGAATCGAGCCACGACGTGTATGCGCGCCTTGAGGACCCGCGCGACCTCGCCGCCTACGAGTTTCTCCTTCGCATCCGGTGCTTTGTTCATCTCCGCCGTGCCCGGAGCGGGGAAGTCCGCCGTGGGGGCGATGACTCCCCGGATGTGCTGCATTTCGACGACTTTCTGGCGTTTGGAGAGATGTTGGGCCCCGGGGCGACGGAGCGGGAACGATTCGAATTTGCCAATGAAGTGCGCGCACGGCTGCTGGCGGCCCGCCGCCGGGTCGCACGGTTCGCCAAGGCCGTCATCGAACGGGAACTTCGCGAGGGTCGGTCGGCCATGCCCGGCGGACGGGTGGTGTACGGCCTCGGCGGGCTCACCCATGCGGCGTTGCCGGCGTCGGCCACCGACGAGGAACGCAGCGGGGCCGCGTTGACCCTGGTTCTGGCCGCCCAGCGGTACGGGGTGCCGATCGACCCGACGGAATTGCAGCGGACCTTCCGTCAGGCCGGCGACTGGCTGAAGCCGGTGCCCGAACTGACGGCGCTGCTGTACGAGGAGCGCGGGAACCTGGCGGATTCATTCGGCTTCCTGTCCCAGTTCGAAGGTGCGGAGGATCGGTTGTTCCCCGGCTATGCCCGGTTCGAGGCTTCCCTCGACGCCAGGGTGATGGCCGAGGGACGCTCTCTGCGAAGCGGCCTGGAGCGGGAGAAGCTCCGGACGCTGGAGGGGATGGTCGCCGACGGGCGCCGCAAACTTGCCGAGGCGGTGTCGCCGGGGCGGCTGACGGACGTGCTGCGGACAATCGATCCGGCGGTGGAGGCGGCGTTGCTGGACGCCGACCATCTGGCGGCGGTCAAGCTCGCCCTCAAGACCAAGCGCCTCCCGCTGACCGCGGAGGACCTCCGTGCGCGGGACGACGCCCGCCTGCCCCTGTATGAGCGGTACTCGTCCGGGATGTCGGACATTCCGCTGGCGGAGTATTACCGGCCGTACTGCCTACGCTGCCGGCTTCCCGAAGAGGTGGCACGCCTGACGGAGTCGCTTATCGCCAACCGTCGTGCCTTCAAGGAATACGCGGAAACGCCCAATGACGCGATCCAGGTCGAGGACTTCGCGCGGCGCTGCGGCGACGCCGGTTTCCTGCGGGCGCTGTTCGTATTCACCTGCGCCGACCGCGCCCATTGGGAGTCGGAGCGGGACGATCCGGCCCGCTGGTTCAACAGCCGCGAACTCTATTCCAAGACCCTGGTGCGCTTTTGTCCCATCCAACGCCCGGCGGATCGCATCCATCTTCTGGGTTGCCCGGAGGAGGATGCGGAGGTGCTGCGGGATTTCGGGGAGGACTTCTGGGCCGGGGAATATCGGCAGTACGCCACGGTCTTCGTCTCGGCGCTCCGGGCCATGATGGAATCCGGGAGCGCCACCGCTGCGAAGGCGGTGCTGTTGTCGCGCGGCACCTCGCCCATCCTGGGAATCGCGGCCCGGGACTATCGCGGCCTGGCGGCGTCGATCACCGGGGCCCTGTGGGGGGCCGGGGTGGATCTTCGCCAGGCCCATCTTTTCTCGGCCGGCCGCCATGGACTGGCATTGGACTTCTTTCACCTCACTCCCAACGGCCAACCCTGGGGTCGCGAACTCCTCAGGACTATCGAGGAGGCCGTCCGCGAACGGCGCCACATCCCCCACGAAGCCCCGCCGGATCTGCCCCGTCTGGCCGGCCGCCTCTCCCTCACCCAATGGCGTCCGGGCCTTTACCGACTCCGGTACGAGACTGGACAGAATGCGGGGGGGCTGGTGTACGCCCTGTCCTACCTCGTGTACCGCCACCTCGGCGGCAACATCTTCGGCCTCGTCGCCCACGCCGTCCGTGGCGGCGCCTTCGTGACCGTGTACCACAGCCTGCCGCCCGGACTGGAACTGGATCGGGCCCAGGCGATCGTCACCCAGCGCTTTTGCTGAAGCGCTTCGGATGCGGCCTCGCCGGCGCCCATCGCCGTGCGGCGCCGACCGAAGCGTGCGCTCTCCAGAAAATGGTCGGTCGTCCCACGGTCGCGCTTGCCCGCCGCCCCCAATCCCGGAAGCATCCGCCCCACCATGAATCCCGCCGCCTTCCCCTGCTCCCGTCGTGACTTCGGTCGCACGCTGGCCGTCGCCGCGGCCGGCACCGCGCTCACACGGTCGCTGCCCTCGCTGGCCCAGGCGCCGCAGACGCGGATCAAGCTCGGTCTCGACAACTTCGCCGTGCGCGCCATGAAGTGGACCGGCCGCCAGTTGGTGGACTATGCGGCGTCGCTCGAGATGGACACCCTGTTCATCACCGACCTTGCGGGCTTGGGGTCCCTCGAGGAGGCCGCAGCCCGGGAGCTTCGCCGCTACGCCGCAGACAAGGGAATCGAGATCCTCCTCGGCTCATGGAGCATCTGCCCGACTTCCCGCACGTTTCGCAAGGACTGGGGCACCGCCGAGGAGCACCTTGCCCTCGGCCTGCGTTTGTCGAAGGCCGTCGGCTCCCCCGCCTTTCGCGTGGTCCTTGGCTCGCGGGAGGACCGCCGCACCCCCGGTGGCATTGACGCCCGTATCGAAGACACCGTCGCCGTCCTCAAGTCGCAGCGCGCCCTCGCCCAGGATCTCGGCGTGAAAGTCGCCATGGAAAACCATGCCGGGGACATGACGGCGGACGAGTTGATCACCCTGATCGAGGCTGCAGGCCGGGACTGGGTGGGCGCCAACATGGATTCGGGCAATGCCGTCTGGACCCTCGAGGATCCCCTCGACAGCCTCGAAAAACTGGGCCCCTACGCCCTCACCACCAGCCTCCGCGACAGCGCCATCTGGGAGACCGAGAAGGGGTGCCGGGTTCAGTGGACCGCGATGGGCGACGGCGGGGTCGTGGACCTTAAGCACTACTTCGCCCGATACGCCGCATTGTGCCCGGGGGTCGCGGTCAACATCGAAACCATCGGCGGATTCGCCGTCGAGTTCCCCTACCTCGAACCGTCCTTCTGGGAGGTCTGGCCCAACCGCACCGCTGCCGAACTCGCCCGGTTCCTCAGTCTGGCCAAGCGTGGAACCCCCCGGGAGACCTACAACGCCAATGATCCGGACCGGCAGCGCGAAGACCTCGAACGCAGTCTCCGCTATTGCCGCGACGTCCTCGGACTGGGCGTCCGTGGGCGGGCCTGACGAATTCGCTTACGCACTTTTCGTGTTTTGTCCGACCCTGCGGAAAGCCTTTGACTGGAAGAGGGGCATTCAGGCGAAGATACCGGTCAGAGCGGTCCCGTCGCTCGAAGGTCTCAAGGTGGCCTTCGGACCTTCGGACCAACCGCCGCCCCTAAATCCTCTGAACGCCAGATGAACTCCACCCAGTGCCCGGTTTCGGATTCGTGTGTCCCCGTCCGGTCCCCGTCGCGGACGCCCCGGTGCTTGTCAGCCATCGCCCTGCTGGCGGCCCTGCTTGGATCGGGGGCCTTTGTGGCCCAGGCCGCGGTTGTGTACAGCGGGCCGCTGGATATCGACATCGACCGGTTCGATGCCCCGACCATCTCCATCGATCTGAACGGTGGCGGCAACGACTTCCATTTCTTTGTGGATGAGCTGCCGGATGGCGCCTCCCAAAATGTGGAAGTCACCGGCGCCATCCCCCATCTCATCCTGATTGCGAATGTGGCCGAGAATACGGTGATTGGACCGGACACGACCGGGTATGCCTCGTCGGGAGCCCTGGGCTTTTGGGAGGAGTCCCCCCCCAGCACCGGAGGACCGTTTCTCGCCACGCGCGGCTTCCTGCCCATCGCTCTCAACACCGGCACGCCCGGCGATTATCAATTCGGCTGGATCGACTACAGCGTCGCCCCCGATGCCAACACCGCCACCATCCACGGCTGGGCCTACAACACCGATGTCAACGCCACGATCCTTGCCGGCCAGGTGCCCGAACCCGCCACGGCGGCGGTCGCTTTCGCCCTGATTGGCCTTGGAGTTGCGGGAGTGCGCCAGTGGCGGCGGCGCCAGTCCTGAATGCCCTGAAAGTTCCGGGCCGGATGGATCGCACCCGGCCCGGTGTACCCAGTTGGAAACAGCGAGTCTAGGCCCTCCTCTCCCGGGCCCGCTTCATCCGCTCGGAACGCCCGCGCCCGCCCGGCACGCGCCGGAAGTAGCGAATGGTCACCGTGCCGGTCCACCTCCCGGACCCGGTTGGGAAGCGAATCGGTTCCGGCCGAACCAATCCAGGATTCTCAGGATTCAGTCCGCTCCGAATCGAATGGCCCCCCGCAGCGACGTTCCCTTCAGGTTCATCGCCGAAGCGGGCTCCCGTTCAAGCGGAGAAACCCGGCGAATCCCGCCAGGATTTCTTCCGAATCCGGCACACCGACCCTAATGCGACCCTACTGCGCGGTTGTGGGTCAGGGTCCCGCGGAACTGCCGATCCCCGTTCGAGGCGCGCGAAAGACGTGGATGCCCCCATTGCCCATGGGCCAGCCGCCGGCACCGGTCAGCCATTGGTCGTCCGGCGAAAATGCCAGATCGGAAAGCACCAGTCCGACTTTTCGGACGCTCAGCAACTCCTGAAGCGACGCGAGATTCCAGAGCTTCGTCGTGCTGTCGTCGCTCGAGGACGCGAGCGTGCGCCCATCCGTCGAAAAGGCGAGCGACCGCACGCCCTGTTTGTGTCCCAGTAGCTGCCCGCGCCCGTCGCCCGTGCGCGTGTCCCACAGGCGAATGGCGTGATGGGGATCGTTGGGACCGCCGCTGACCGCCAGCCAGTTCCCATCGAACGATAGCGCCCCGGCCAGACCCGCGGGCGGCTCCACCGGGAAGCCTGCAACCTGGG
Source organism: Verrucomicrobiia bacterium (assembly GCA_019634625.1). NCBI lineage: Bacteria > Pseudomonadati > Verrucomicrobiota > Verrucomicrobiia > Verrucomicrobiia bacterium. The sequence continues at coordinate 231,364 of JAHCBA010000002.1, read as the reverse complement.
AGCCGGTCGCCATATCCCACCGCGCCACGCTTCGGAAGTCCGGGAGGGCGATCAACGTGCGCCCATCCCCGGCAAACAGCAGCCGGTGCCCCTCGATCTGCACGACATGCGGCCATCCGGTCCCAACCAGGTCCTGAACCGTCCACGGCCCGGTCCAATCCCGACCCAGCAGGTACCGTCCATCGGGGGAGAGTTCCAGATGCACCACCGGCCGGTCGGAGATTCGAACCCGACGGGGGACGATACCATCCCGCTCCCAGATCTGGACGTCGCCCTGTCCATCGCCCACCGCGAGGACGCCCGGCCCGGCCGCGTAGGCAAAAGGACGTCGGAGAGGCTCCGCGAAGCCGGGAACCCGCCGTATCGCCCCCACCTCGAACCTCTCCAAACCGATCTCGACAATCGCGCCCTCGCCAGGATCCAGCACCGCCAGCCTCCGTCCGTCCCCCGTATAACCCAGGGGCACCTTGAACCCGGCCAGAAACGCATCCGCCCTGGGCTCCTCCACCGGCCACAGCCGCACCTCGCCGTCCTTGGCGCCGCTGGCGACCATCGCGCCGTCCGGAGAAAACGCCACCGCCCAGACCTCGTTCCTGGAACCTTGCAGCGTGGCCAGCAGCCGCCGGTTCTCAATATCCCATAACCGGATCGAATGATCCCAGCTCCCGGTCGCGACAACCGGTCGCGTCGGGTGGAACGTCAGAGCGGAAACAACCCCGGTGTGCTCCACCCGGTCAGGGTCGGCCGGAAGAACCCCCCATTCCCTCCCCGTGCCGGCTTCCCACGCGCCCACCACGAACAGTCCCTTGGCCGACGGCACATTCCGGGCCGCGACAATCCAGCGTCCGTCTGGAGCGACCGCCAGCACCGACGCGGTGCGCAACCAGTGGCGTCCCACCGCCCATGCCATATCCGAATCCTCCAGGAGCCCCATCGCGTTCCCGTCCTCCACCCGCCACAGGCGCAATCCGTCCTCCGTTCCGCTGACCAGCAGGGCACTGTCCCCGGAGAAGGCCAGCGGTCCCGCAGCTCCGGCCAGAAGGCGGTTCTCCCGTTGGCGGGTCAGGTCGCGGAGCCATACGCCGTCCCGGATGGAAATCGCCAGCCAACGTCCATCCCCCGATACCGCCATGGGTGCCCCTTCGTGGTGCCAGCTCTCGACCTCCGTTCCGTCGTCCAGATCCCACAGCCCGGCCGACTCGAATCCCGCCGTCGCCAGGAACCGGCCATCGGGCAGGAAGGCGAGGGAGATTCCCCCGGCGGGAAGCACCCGCAACCGGGTCCGGGATGACACCTCCCACACGTGCACCGCGTCGCGCAGCCCGACGGCCAGCCGGTTGCCGTCGGGGGAGAAGGCGACCGCATGGACACTGCCGTCATGGGGCGGCAGGGCGACATGGGGATCACCCTGCACGAGGTTCTTCAGGTAGCGCCACTCGAAGCCGCGCAAGTCCGTCGCACCGGCCCGGACCGCGTGTTTCTCGACCAACTGGGATGCGCGCCCGAAGTTGCCCGCGGCGATCGACTGCTGCGCCAGGTTGATGTCGGCGACGTACTCATTGAGTTGGGCCAGGGCGCGTTCCCGCTCCGCCTCGCGCCGCAGCCGTGCCTCCTCATGTTGTCCATCGAAGGCGCGACGCTCCGCACGGGTGGCGCGCACCGCCTGCCAGGAGCTGAAGGCGACGCCCGCCAGCAGCGTGACCAGCACCGCCATCGAGGCGGTCACCACACCCCGATGGCGCCGGGTAAACCTTCCCAGCCGGTACCACGGGCTGGGCGGCCGGGCCACCACCGGCTCCGCGGAAAGGTGCCGTTCGAGATCCTCCACCAGTGCGCTTACCGTCGCGTATCGCCGGGCGCGATCTTTCTCGAGGCACTTCATCACGATCCAGTCGAGGTCCCCGCGCAACCGGCTCAGCCGCCGGGCCACCTCGGGATCGGCGGTTCCCGGGCGCGACAACAGCCGCCGGGAAGGCCGTTCGGGTTCCACCTCGCGCAGAATGCGGCGGCACTCGTCCAGACCTGCCCGGGTCAGCATCTCCGCCTCGAACGGCGTGCTCCCTGCCAGCAATTCATAAAGCAGCACCCCCAGCGCATACACATCGCTGCGGGTGTCGATGTCCCGGCCCATCGACGCCTGCTCGGGACTCATGTACGCCGGTGTGCCCAGGAAGGCGTGCATCTCGGTGAGCAGCGTCCCCTCCCCGGGCGCCGTCTCCATCGCCTTGGCAATGCCGAAGTCGATGACCTTGGGCAGCGGCGCCCCGTCCTGGTCGATCACCAGGATGTTGGAGGGCTTGATGTCCCGGTGCAGCACCCCCTTCTGATGGGCATGCTCGATCGCCTGACACACCTGGACAAACAGCCGCAGGCGGGCCTCGGTGGAAAGCCCGCGACTCTCCGCGTACTCCGTGATGCGCTCGCCGCGCACCCATTCCATCACGAAGTACGGTCTCCCGCCCGCCGTGGTGCCGGCGTCGAAAACCCTGGCGATGCACGGGTGATCCATCAGCGCCAGGGCCTGCCGCTCCGCCTCGAACCGGGCGATGACCTGCCTCGAATCCATCCCCGGCTTGATCACCTTGAGCGCCACCCGGCGCCGGACCGGTTCCTCCTGTTCGGCCAGGTACACCCGCCCGCACCCCCCCTCGCCGATCGGTTCGACCGTCACATACCGCCCGATCCGCTCGCCTGCCTCCAGACCAGAAGATCGATCCGTCTGGCGCCCGGCCCCCAGCGCCGGCTGTTCGAGAAATCCGCCCAGTTCCGTGTGCGCCTGAATCAGCGACTCCGCCCTCGCCCGGAGATCCGGACACGACCGGAACGCTTCGTCGAGGAAGGCGGTCCGTTCTGCCGGGTCCTCCCGTTCCAGTGCATCCAGCACCACGTCGCGCCAGTGCGAATCGGCCGGAAACCGGCGCTCGGTCGTTGCCGGACGTTGAGGGGAGGCAGCCATGGTCGGGGGAACGTCCGGGTCGCACGCCCGTGGACGGAGTCTATCCGGCGGGTGCCGCCCGGGAATCCCCATTTGCCGTCCCCGTCTCGATGTCCGGCGCCAACCGTCCGGCCAGCCGGCCCCTATCCGTCTCGATCGCCGACGGCTCGTCCGTCTCCCATCCGAACCGCCACCACCGCACCGTCCCCACCACCCGCCCCTGAATCCGGTCCTCCGCCACCACCGCGTGCACCAACTGGTTCGCCGGCAGGGCAAAGTTGTCGCCCAGGACGGCAAACCGCCCCTCGGCGAGCCGTCCCCGGCCGATGGTCAGCAGGCCTTCCCGGATCGGGTGGTCCGGATCGAGGCGGCGCCCATCGATCAGCAGGGTTCCCTGCCGGACTTCGACCTCCTCCCCCGGCAGGCCCACCACCCTTTTCACCAGCGTATCGTCGCGGTGCGAGGCCACGACCACGTCGCCCCGGCGGGGCGGGGCATCGCGGTAGGCCAGTCGGTTCACGATCAGCAGATCCCCGGATCGGAAGGTTGGGCTCATGCTTTCGCCGATCACCTCGACCCTACATGCGGGATTCGCCGCCCGATCCCGCCAGATCCTGACCTCGTTCCAGGATCCGCACCGCCGCCTGTCGGACCTGCTCGACCAGTTCGGGCGGTTCCAGGGCGACCGCATGCCCGCCCCAACCGAGCACCCAGCGCTGGATCTCGACCAGGCTTCCGAGACTCAGCCGGAGTTCCAGCCCGCCATCCGGCAGGTCCGTCAGCCGCTGCGACGGATGCCACCGCTTCTCCCGGATGTAATCCGCCACGGTCTCATCGAAGCGGATCCTCACCTCGAACCGTCCGTCGCTGGAGAAGATCCCAAAACTGTCCCGCAACTGCCGCTCGAGGACGAAGCGGTCCGGTCGCTTGAAGGTGGCCCCGGTGGGCGTCGCCTCGAGGACACGCGCAGGCACGAAGGTCCGGATCGCTTTCCGCAGGTGATCGTACGCAAACAGGTACCAGTCCCCGTTCACGTTCGCGAGTTGGTACGGATCCACCACCCGCGGCTCCACCTCCCGCGCCCCGGGCTTGCGGTAAAGGAGCCGCAACTGGCGCCGCTCCTGAATGGCCCCGGCCAGCCCCTCCATCACCGCCGCGGCCACGATCGGTTCCGCACTGGTCCGGAAGGAGATCGCGTGGTCCCACTCGGACAGGTTCAGGGACACCGTGTCGGGCAGGGCCCGTTCCAGTTTCCGCAGGGCGCTCACCAGCCGCTCCTCGAACGGTGTGCCCCGGTACTGTTGCAGGGCCTTCTCGGCCACCATCAATGCAAACAGCTCGCCCTCGCTGATCTGCAGCGACGGGAACGATCCCACCTCCTCCGTGTACCGGTAGCCGTTGCGGACCGCATCGTACTCGACCGGCAACCCCAGCCGGTCCCGCATGAAGTCGATGTCCCGGTGGACGGTCTTCACGCACACTTCCAGTTCCCCCGCCAGCCGCGTGGCGTTCGGGTGATGCCCCGCCTGCAACGCCCGGTGGATCTGCATCATCCGATCCAGGGGCGGACGCGAGGAGAGGGGAGGGCGCGGCCCGCGGCGCCGTAAGGCGGGTCGCTTTTTTTTCGGGGCGGCCGGCATGACGTTCCGCGCCAGGCGCGCCGCCCGCGCCTTACAGGGCCGCCGCCACCAGGTCGCCGACTTCGCTGGTCGAATACCCCATCCGGCCGGCGGCGAGGTCCTTCAGCTTGTCGCGCACGACCCCGATGATCGCCTTCTCGATGGCCTCGCCGGCCGTCGTTTCACCCAGGAACTCGAGGAGCATCTGGGCGGCGGCAATGGCGGCCAGCGGATTGATGACGTTCTTGCCGGTGTACTTCGGGGCGCTGCCGCCGATCGGCTCGAACATCGACGTGCCGGTCGGGTTGATGTTGCCGCCGGCGGCGATCCCCATGCCGCCCTGGATCATGGCCCCGAGGTCGGTGATGATGTCGCCGAACATGTTGTCGGTGACGATCACATCGAACCACTCGGGGTTCTTCACGAACCACATGGTCGTGGCGTCCACGTGGGCGTAATCGCGGTTCACGTCCGGGTACTCCTGCTGGCCCAGCTCCTCGAAGGCCCGGAACCACAGGTCGAAGGCGTAGGTCAGGACGTTGGTCTTGCCGCACAACGTCAGCTTGCGCGCCCGGTTCCGGCGCCGGGTGAACTCGAAGGCGTACCGCAGGCAACGCTCGACGCCGCGCCGGGTGTTGATGCTCTCCTGCACCGCCACCTCGTGCGGCGAACCCTTGAACAGACTGCCGCCCGCGCCCGCATACAGCCCCTCGTTGTTCTCGCGCACCACCACGAAATCAATGTGCTCGGGCTTCTTGTCCTTCAGCGGACAGAACCGCTCGTCGTAGAGCTTCACCGGACGGAGGTTGATGTACTGCTCCAGTTCGAAGCGGGTCCGCAGCAGGATCCCCTTCTCGAGGATCCCGGGCTTCACGTCCGGATGCCCGATGGCGCCCAGCAGGATCGCCGGGAACTTCCGCAACTCGACCAGCACGCTGTCCGGCAACGCCTCGCCCGTCCGCAGGTAGCGGTCGCCCCCCAGGTCGTAGTGCGTGTAGTCGAACTTCAGGGAGAACTTCTGCGCCGCGGCGTCGAGGACCTTCAGCGCTTCACGGGTCACTTCCGGCCCCGTTCCGTCCCCGGGGATCACGGCAATCTGATAGCTTTTCATTCGTGGTGGACCGGCGCGTCGCTCCCGACACGCGGGAGGCGCAGGCTACCGGCCGCGCCCCGGCTGGCAACAGGCGTTTTCAGGCGCCATCCTCCTTCCATGCGCATTCTCCTCGCTGGCTGCGGTTACCTCGGCCTCGCCCTCGGCGCCCGCCTCGCCACCGAAGGCCATCATGTCACCGGCCTCCGCCGCTCCCCCGACGCCGATTCCGTCCTCCGCAAGGCCGGCATCGAACCCTGGATCGCGGACTTCACCCAGGCCGCCTCCCTCGCCTCCCGTACCCCGGACTGGGACTGGGTCGTCCATTGCGGCGCCCCGGACGCCGGCGATCCCGACGCCTACCGCGCCACCTACCTCGAAGGTTCCCGGCAGCTCCTCGCCTGGCTCCGTCCGCGCCCCCCGTCCGCCTACGTCTTCACCGGAAGCACCGCCGTCTACGCCCAGACCGACGGCTCATGGGTCACCGAGGACTCCCCCACCACCCCTGAATCCGCCACCGCCCGCATCCTCCTCGAATCCGAAGGTGTCCTCCGTCAGGCCGCCACCGAAGGGTTCCCCGCCCGGATCCTCCGCATCTCCGGCATCTACGGACCCGGCCGCAACCGCGTCGAGATGCTCCGCCGGGGCGCGCCCTGGCCCTCCGGCGATCCGCAACGCTGGCTGAACATGGTCCACCGTGACGACCTGGTGGAGGCGATCCTCCTCGTCGCCGCACGCGGCGTCCCCGGCAGCCTCTACAACGTCTCCGATCTCACCCCTGTCCGGGCGGAGGCGTTCGAAGCCTGGCTGGCAGAACGTCTCGGCCCGGAATTCCTCCCGAATCGCAGCGCCGCCAGTGCCGCCCGCTCGGCCCGCGGCACCGCCAACCGCCGGATCGACACCGTCCGACTCCGACGCGAACTCGGCTGGCAGCCGCGTTATCCCAGCTTCCGCGAAGGCTACGCCGCCTGGGTGAAGCCCTGAAAGCCACGGGCATCTCCGAGGTGTGGGTGAGGAGGCAGCGAATCGGAGGGATGAGCTCCGCGAGTCCTCCATCCCATCGCTCCGCTCCCCTGAGGCCTTGCAGAGCTCGGCCCTCCGATATCACACCGTCCGTTTCGCAGAATGAATGGCATGCCCAGCGCACGCATGGTAGGCAACGGGCAGCCGGCGGGTCATGGAATCCCTTCCCGTTCCTGCCCGATGGCTCGGGCCTGACGCACGGGCGGGAAGGCGTGCGGCTTTGCCAGCAATAACCCCTGTCAACCCATGGAAAGCCGGCCGGTGCGCCATTCGGATTCGGAGCTGGAGTCGCTCCTCTCAAGCCTCGAATCGGATTGGGTCGAGCGGAAGGAAGCCTGGTCGGGGATGCGCCGGACAAGGGACGCCAGGCCGTGTGCGCCTTTGCCAATGACCTTCCCGGCCATCGGCAGCCCGGCGTTCTTTTCGTCGGGGCCAGGGATGACGGGTCTCCTTCGGGCCTTCCGGTCACCGATGAAATGCTCCGGACGCTCGCGGACATGAAAACGGACGGTCAGATCGTCCCGCCGCCAACCCTGCTGGTCGAGAGACGCATTCTCAGGGGTGCGGCGATGGCCGTCGTGACGGTCCAACCCGCCGACGCGCCGCCCGTCCGTTACCGGGGACGCATCTGGATCCGGGTGGGGCCCCGTCGGGCGATCGCCACGGCCCAAGACGAACGCCTGCTCAACGAACGGCGCCGTCATCGGGACCTGCCTTTCGATTTGCAGCCTGTCTTTTCGGCAAGCCTCTCCGACCTCAACCGTCGATCCTTCGAGGAGGATTACCTCCATGCCGCGTTCGCACCGGATGTCCTTGCCGCCAACGATCGAAGCTACCCTGAGCGCCTTGCTGCCTGTCGCATGATCACCGGAGTGAACGAGCCATTGCCGACCGTGATGGGAATCCTGACCCTTGGCACGCGACCCGAGGATTACATCGCTGGCGCCTTTGTTCAGTTCCTCCGGTTGGATGGGCCACGGCTCAGCGATCCCGTGCGCGACTCCCGACGGATCTCAGGACCCCTCCCATCGATGCTGAGGGAGCTGGATCTCGTCCTCGCCGCACAAACGCGAACCCGGGTGGACATCACTTCAGCTCCCACAGAACGTCGCTCTTCCGACTATCCGCTGCCTGCACTCCGCCAGTTGACCCGTAATGCGGTCATGCATCGCACCTACGAAGCGACCCATGCACCCATCCGAATCCTGTGGTTCACCGATCGCCTTGAAATCCTGAGTCCCGGAGGCCCGTTCGGGTTGGTGACGGTCGAGAACTTTGGCCGTCCAGGACTGGTGGACTACCGCAATCCTGGCGTGGCGGAAGCCATGCGCGTGCTGGGCTTCGTGCAGCGTTTTGGTGTCGGTCTCGCGATTGCCCGTCAGGAACTGTCCGACAACGGCAACCCTCCCATGGAGATCGAGGCCACGGCCCATCACGTCCTTATCTGCCTTCGCCCTGCCCCATGAGCGTTCCCATCGTCACGTTCTTTAACAACAAGGGCGGCGTCGGCAAAACATCGCTCGTCTATCACCTCGCCTGGATGCTCGCGCGACTCGGCAAGCAGGTGGTCGCCCTCGACCTGGATCCACAGGCCAACCTCAGTGCGGCATTCCTCGATGACACCGAAATGGAGCGTATCTGGAACAGCCCGGATGGCCCGGGCACCGTGTTCCAGGCGGTCGAACCGCTTATGCGCGTGGGAGACATCGAGCAACCGGCTCTCCGTGCTCTCAGCGACCGACTTCACCTCGTGGTTGGGGACGTTGCGCTCTCGAGTTTTGAGGAGACGCTCTCAACGAGCTGGCCGGAGAGCATGGGCGATCGCAATCTCTATCGGCCCTTCCGCATTCAGACGGCCTTTTGGCAGATCGCCCAGGGGGCGGCCGAACGCGTCCGGGCAGACCTGATCCTCGCCGATGTCGGGCCGAATCTGGGTGCCATCAACCGTTCTGCGCTCATCGGCTCCGACCACGTGGTGATTCCCCTCGGGGCGGATCTCTACTCGCTTCAAGGCCTCCGAAATCTGGGCCCAACCCTTCGATCCTGGCGCAGTCAGTGGAACAAACGCCTCGACAACTGGCCCCATCCTGACTTCCGACTTCCCCGCGCCGCCATGCACCCTCTCGGCTACGTTGTCCAGCAGGCCAATGTCCGACTGAGCCGTCCCGTAAAGGCCTACGATCGGTGGGTCAATCGCATGCCGGGTGTCTATCGCGAAACCGTCCTCCAGGAGCCGGGCACGGACCTCCCCACCCAAGCGGATCCGCACTGTCTCGCCACACTGAAACATTTCCGAAGTCTGGTTCCCATGGCCCAGGAAGCCCGTCGCCCCCTCTTCGATCTCACCCCGGCTGATGGCGCCATTGGCAGTCATGCCATCGCCGTTCGCGACGCCTACAGCGACTTCGAAGAGCTTGCCCAGCGCATCCTCGCCCGGATGGAGGATGCGGCACCCGGTGCATCCCCAAGTTGTCGGTGAGGAGGCAGTGAATCGGAGGGACGAGCTCCGCGAGTCCACAACCCAAAGCACCCCACCCCTGCGGCCTCGTGGAACTCGGCCCTCCGAGGCGATGCTTCGCGAAGTTCGCGCCTCTACCCACACCTCCGGGATGCACCGTGCAGCACCCGATCCCCAGACCCGCCCCTTGTCAGCGTGACGCGAATCGAGATACTCGGCGCGTCCCGAACCGGCCACCGCGACGAACGTGACGAACGTGACCAACGCATGGCCGCCCAGCCGGGAGCCGGCAACGCAGGGGAACGGAAACCAACAAGCCATGTCAGGTGACGAAGTCTTTGTGGCCGGGGCGTGCGCCGTGGTGGTGGCGGCGAGCACCGGGTTGACCAGCACCGCCTGGATGCCGCCCCTCGCCCTCCGGCGTACGGCAGGCCTCGGACTGGTCCGGCTGGCCATGATCCTCGCCATGGCCTGGCTGCTCCTGGTGCTCATGCGTTACGCCGATCCCAGCGTGCAGGGGATCTACGTGGCGTTCTATCTCCTGATGGGCTTCGCCGCCGTGCGCGGCTTCGGCGTCCTCGCCGCCCGCTTCTTTGGCGTGCGCCTCCGCGTGGACGTCGTCGAGCGGGCCAATCCCGCCGCCGCACGGCTCGCTGCGGCCATGGTGCTGGGAACCGGCATGATCTTCGGAGGCTGCCTCTGGGGCGAAGCGGACCCCACCGGCGACGACGAAGGCGGCTGGTGGATCCCGGTCGGCTTCTTCTTCGCCGGCTGGCTGGCCTGGCTCGGGGCGATGGCGTTGTTCTTCTGGCGGGAACCCGGCCCCACCCGGTTGCGGATTCGCCGCGACCGGCGCCTCCCAGAGGCGCGGGCGGCAGCCATCTACGCCCTGGTGGCAGCCTGGGTCCTGACCGAGGCGGTGGCGGGCGATTTCTACGGATGGCGGCACGGGCTGGTGGCGGTGGGTGGCGTGGCCGTCCTGCTGGGGGTGCGCGAGTTGTTCACCCTCGGACAGAATCGCCTGCTGACCTCGGGCGCCGACGGCGGGCGGGGATGGGAGGGCATCGCCTACATCGGGTCCGGGGTGGCGTTCTATTTCCTCAACCGGATGCTCGAAGGGCGCCTGGCGGAGCTGGCATGAGGACGCAGCCGTGGGGACTCTCGAAGGACGATTTCCGGGAGGTCATCCGGCGGCTGCGTTTCCGGTATCGGAAATGGGATGTGCGGGCGGGCGGACGTTGCCTCGTGCTGCCCGAGTCGCTGGTCCTGACCGTCGAGGAACACCGTCGGGTGGTGGCAACGGTCGAACGGTTCTCGGGGCTGCTGGCCCGCGTGGAACGGCGCCTCGCGAACTCCCGCGAGGCGCTCGAAGGGCTGGGCATTCCCCGTGAATCCATCGAACTGCTGCTCCGCGAACCGGCGGACGGTCCCCTCCAGCTCGCCCGCTACGACCTCTTCCCCTCCACCGACGGACGCTGGTGGGTCTCCGAATTCAACGAGGACGCGCCGGGCGGGTTCAATGAGGCGGTCGGCGTGCCGGAACTCCTCGGCGGCCGGGCGCCGGGCGGACGCTTCCTGGGCGACTTGCGCGGCGCGTTACAGGAGGCGTTTCGCGCATCGCGACGGGTCGCCTTCATCCATGCCACGGGCTACGCCGAGGATCTTCAACACATGCTCGTCGTCCAGGACTGGCTGGCCCAGGCGGGCATCGACGGCGTGCTCTGTTCCCCCGCCCATCTCGAATGGCGGTGGGGACGCCCTTCGTTCCTCGGCAAGTCCGTGGATCATGCGCTGCGATTCTATCCCGGGGAATGGTTCCGCTGGCTGCCTAACCGCGACACCTGGGCCCGTGCCCTGCCCCACCTGCCCATGATGAATCCCCTCCGGCGCCTCATCCGCCAGAGCAAGCGCCTCTTCATCGACTGGGGTGGCGGCGATGGCTGGACCGACGACGACCGCCGCTGGGTCCGGGACCATGCCCCGCTCAGCGAACCCTATCGCCCCGATCAACTCGACCGCTGGGTGGCCGAACGTCCGCGCTGGGTGCTCAAGGAGGCCTTCGGGCGCATGGGCGATTCCGTCGTTCTCGGCGCCATGGTCGGGGAGGCCGAATGGACCCGAGCCCTCACCGAGGCGGCCAAACGGCCCGGGGATTTCCTGATGCAGGAACGGTTCGAGGTGGCGCCAATCGGGTTCGAGGAGGGACCGATGTACCCCGCCCTCGGCGCCTATGTCGTCAACGGCCGCTTCGCCGGTTACTACAGCCGCGTCGCCGCCCAACCCATCACCACTCACGAAGCCTATCATGTGGCAACCCTGGTCGAAGATACTTGAGGCCCTCGGGCGGTTCCGGATCCCCTTCGGACCGTCCCGCGCGGCGGTGACGGTCGGACAACCCGGCGCCACGGACGCCCAGGGCGGTTCCGAATGGATGCGGTATCGCTCCGGCGAGGCGCTCTGCGATGTCTGGGGGCCGCTGCCCGAAACCCCCTGGGAATGCTTTCACTGCGTCCCCCTCTTCGCATCGCTCGATGCCCTCGACCGGGTCGGCACCGACAAGGGCGCCCGCAACGAACCCTGGCCCACCGCCCCCGAGCAGGCGGCCCATCTCGAATTGCCGCCCCACCTCGACACCGCGTGCCAGGGTGAACCCTTGGGGGACGACTGGGTCCGGTCCGGCGTCTGGGTGATCCTCGACCTCGCCGGGTATCCATCCATTGCCCTCGCCGCGCGTCTGGTCGCCGCCGGGTATCAGCCGGTCTGCACCTTCAACCACTGGCCGCATCCGCAGGGCCTGATCCGGGCGGAAAACCTTCTCGCCGGCCTGCTCCGCTTCGCGCCCGTGATCTCCGCCGTGCGCCATCGCCTGAGCCCCGCCAGTCCACCGGTCTGGATTTGCGACCGGGATCGCCTGGGTCAGCGGCCCGCCCGGCCCCGCGAATTCGACAACCGGTACTACCTCGACGACGCCTCCCTTCCCGGCCCGGAGACGCTGCGCCGCGCCGGCATCCGGCACCTCGTCTGCATCGTGCCCGAACGGTCCTCCACCCCGATGGCCGATCTCCGCGCCTACTTCGCGGGACTGCGGAAGGAAGGCTTCACCGAAATCCACGGCGCCGCCCTGAGCGACCCCGACCTGACCCCGTTCGATCTCCGCGCCGCCCCCGAGGACGAAACCTTCAAGGATGCCGAGTACCAGCGCTCCGCCTCCGGCGGCTTCGGCCGCCTCATCCCGGAACCCTCCTCGGGCGGCGGTTGAAGATCGGAATGGGGGCCGCCAGGGTCACATCTCTGATTTTGACAATTGGAAACTGTCCAACCGCAGTGCGCAGGCAATTGTCAAAATCAGAGATGTGACCCTGGGGTCCGGAATCTGTTGGTCAGGGTCTGTCCGACGGCTTAGACATGCCCTAAATGGATTCGATCACCGCACTGTACCGGGCGTGTGCTCCGGATGAGGCGCTCAAGGGCGGCGATGAGCGATGGGTGGACTGCGATGAGGCCAGGGGCAGTCATGTGGTCACACTTCTTGCACGGGCCCTCCGGCGCGCAGATCCGGCAAGGCCCGAATTCAAACTCTTCACCGGGCACCGAGGGATTGGAAAGAGCACCGAACTCTTTCGCCTCAAGCATCTGCTGGAGAACCCGCACCGGAACGAGTCCCGGTATTGTGTGATCTACATGGACGCCACGCAGCACCTCGACATCGCCGACCTGGACTCCCCCGATCTGGCGGTGATGATGGCTTCACAGGTCCAGGACCAGTTGCAGCAGCAGAAGATCCCGGGATTTTCGCCGGTCACTGTACTCTTCGAACAGGTCTGGGATGCCTTCCGTGCAACGTTGAAATCGGAACCGAACGTCCAGAAGTTGGATGTCAGTGCTGGATTACTGAAACTCACAACCGAGATCAAGGGCTCCCCCACCGCCCGACAAAAACTCCGTCAGGCCATCGAACTTCAGACCACGACCCTTCGCCAGGCCACCAACGACCTTCTCAGGACCGCCGCACAGGCCTTGCAGGCTGCCAATCTGGGAGGACTGGTGCTGATTGTCGATGGCCTCGACAAGCTGCCGACCGACCGGCACGAGCGGATCTTCTGCGATCGATGCGATCAGTTGGTGAACTACCAGGCGAGCATCGTGTACGCCGTGCCCATCTCCCTCGCCTACGGGCCTCGCTTCGCCGAAACGCGTCAGACGTTTGGCGAGGACTGCGTTCCCGTACCCATGTTGCGCATGGAGGAACCAGCCACCGGCCTGACCACGATGGAGGAGATGATTCGCAAGCGCTGCCAAGCCGCGGGTGTTGATCCGGAGCACGTCTTCGACAGTCCGCAGACCCGGCAGTACCTGTGCAGACAGACCGGTGGACACACACGCCATCTCTTCGCCTTTCTGCAGGCGACCCTGAACCGTGTCGATGCCTTCCCGGTGCGACAAACCGACGTCGAGGCGGCCATCCGCGACTATTCGGATAGCCTGGCGCGTGAGATTCCCGCCGAGTGTTGGAAGTGGCTGCGCATGTTCCGTAGCGGCCGACTCGACCGCCTGCCGGCGGAACTGCCCGATCCCCTTCGCCGCAGCATGCTGCACTGGCTGTATATCTTCGAGTATCGCAATGGCGAGCCGTACTACAACGTGAACCCGGTGATCCGGAATCTTTCCAACTTCACGCCATCGTGAGCACTACGGGCACGAAGACCGGCGCGGATGCCATGCGGGTCCTTCGTCGCGCGGTCACCCGGGCCGAGGGCTTCGCGTTGCATCTGGCGATCTGCAATCACCCGGCGGCGCGGGCCGACTGGATCGCCGCGTTGGCCGAGTCCCTGCCCGGCCATCTCGCCCGTGTCATTCCCCTGGACGCCCAAACCGAGGATGCCTTGGAAGTCGTGCTGGCACGGAGCCGCGATACCGACCCTGGCAACCCATCCGTCACCCTCGATGCCACTGTGCTCATGGTGGTGGACCTGGAACTGGCGGTGCCTTCCAACGGCAGCCGGCTCCAGGCGATCCACAACTTGAATCTGCGCCGGTCCGAATGGCGCGACAGGATCAGGTGTCCGGTGGTGTTCTGGGTGCCAGAATACCTCGCCGCTCTTTGCACGCGGGAAGCCCCGGACTTCTTCGATTGGCGGCGGGAGACGATCCGGTTTCCCGATCATGCGATGGACCGACACGGCGTGATTCCAGAGGAGATTCGCGGGACGGACAGTTCTCTGCCTCCGGCTGACTTCAGGTTGCGTCGCCTCCAGGAGCTGGAATCCAGACTTCGCCTCCCCGCCGGAGCGCCGTCGGCCGGGCAGGTCCTCCGGCATGTCGAATGGCAGGGTGAGGCGGCCGGGCACGAAATCTTCCTGGGCCGCCGGGATTCCGCCAGGGCCCGTATTGCCGAGGTCACCCGACAATGCCGTCAGGCGGGCCTGGACGCCCCCCTGGCCCGGCTCAGCGCCGAGTGGGGCAATGCCCTGGCCCAGACAGGCGACCTGGCAGGGGCACACAGCGCCTATCGGGAGTCCCTGGAGGTGAGTCAACGGCAGGCGGCCGCGGACCCGGACAGCATGGTCTGGCAGCGGAACGTGAGCGTCGGGCAGATGAAGATCGGTGACGTGCTCCAAGCCCAGGGGGATTCAGATGGGGCGCTGGCCGCGTATCGGAAGGGATTTGAAGTCTTTCAGCGGCTGGCGGCGGCGGACCCTGCCAATGCACTCTGGCGACGAGACGTGAGCGTCAGTCAGGAACGAATTGGTGGGCTGATGTTCGATCAGGGGGACTTGGCCGGCGCCATGGCCGCATGTCAGAACGCGCTGGAACTGAGTCGGCAACTGGCGGCGGAGAATCCAGGGAACCCGGTCTGGCAGCGGGACCTGAGTGTCAGCCTGGACAAGTTGGGCGATGTGCTGCACGCGCAAGGTGATTTCGACGGGGCGATGGCAGCCTATCGGGAGGCGCTGGCGATCAGTCAGAAACTGGCAGAGGGCGACCCGGGCAACCCGGTCTGGCAGCGGGATGGAAGTGTCGGCCTGAACAAGGTGGGCGACGTGCTGCGTGCCCGGGGAGACCTGATCGGAGCGGAAGCGGCCTATCGGGAGGCCCTTGCCGTGAGGCAGCGGCTCATGGCCGAAGACCCTGACAATGCGGTCTGGAAGAGGGACGTGGCCATTTCGTGCGAACGCCTTGGAGACCTGGCGCAACTGCGTGGCGACCGTGCCGAATCGATCCTGGCGTACACCCGTGCGCTGGACCTCTTCCGGCCCCTGGTTCAAGCGGATCCAACCAACGCGGCATTGGCGCGAGGTCCAACCTACGAATTGTACCAGTTGGCCGAACTGTTTGCCGGTGATGGAATGACGGAAAAGGCGCTGGCATGCGCTGAAGAGGCCTTGGCCATTCGCCAGCGCCTGAGCCAGCTCGATCCCGCCCATCCGCCGAAGCGACACGACGTGGCCCTGAGCCGCGCCCAGGTCGCCCGACTGCGGCAGACGCCGGCATCGCCGACCCCTACCCCCGGTGCCACCCATCCGGCGACCGCCGGCATCCCATGATCTGGATCCTGTGTTGAGGGTAGCCAGGCTCGTTCATTGCGCTGGCTCTCCTGTTTCACGGTTGCTTCCCCAATCCCCTGGGTTCCCCCGGTAACCAGGGCACGTTTGCCGGCGAACTCCTTCGGGTCGCAAATGGTTCGGTCTGCACTCATGGCGTTTGTATTCAGGTTCCCGGGTCATTCCGCGATGAAGTCGTAAAACAGCAGTCGTTGAGAAAGCGGAAGGAAGGTCTCCTGCGCGGCCTTCTCGTGGACCGGATGCCTGGCGTAGCGGTCCATGGCCGCTTTGTCCTCGAACTGGATGATGAGGCAGATGTCGAAGGAGGAATCAACGTACGGACTTGTGCTGGGAGGCGACTGGCCAACCGAGATGGATTGGACTTCGGGTATCGCGCCCGCGAACCCATGCGCCGCAGAGATGATCCTCTGGCGGTGCTCCACGTTGCCCGGCTCCTTCAACCAGACGAGGCCGATGTGATGGAACCTTCCGGGCGTCGCCACCTGGCGGGCAGTGCCACATCCGAGAATCATGGGCACCGCCGCCAGCGCCAGCGCCACGAGCATCCGATGGGGGTTCTTGCAGGTTCGTTCACGCATGCGAAGAACCTAGCTCGCGGCGCTGACAACCCTGTGTCAGGAGCCTTCAACTTCCTGTTCGTGATGCAACGCCGCATGACGGGCTGCCTCCACCAGCGACGAACGCAATGCCTCCGGGGCGATGACGGAGGCATTCCGCCCCAGGGAGAGAAGCCATCCCACCAAGGGCTCCCACTCGACGGCTGCCAACGTCAGGATCACGCCCCCTGGCGTTGGGCATTCCTCGACAATCCCCGGCCACCATTCGCGTTTCGCCCGGTCGGCAGCGGACGGTGTGAACCGGACTCGTGCTCTCAACGCCGGTTGGGGCATGGATCGAACATAATCGCGGAGGGAGAACTCCTCCTTCGGTGCAAAGGTCTGGCTCGACAGGGTAACCTTGTCCATTCGGTCCGTCCGAAAATCACGGAGGCTCCGGCGGGTCCGGCACCATGCGATGAGGTGCCAGCGTTCGAGGTAACGGATGAGGCCCAGGGGTTCGACTGTCCGTTTCGTTGGCTCCGATTGGCTTGGAGCCTGGTAGGTGAACTGCAGGACCCTCAGTTCCGCCAATGCCCGCTGGAGGAGACCGAGACCGGCTTGCTCGGGCGCATTGACCGTGGCCGTCAAGGTCATCGCCCGTTCCAGTCGAATGGCACGGTCCTGTTGTTCGCGGGGCAGGATGGCCCGGACCTTCGCCAGAGCCGACTGCATCTGCGGGCGAACCGAGGCATCGGTGAGATGTCCGACCAGCATGCCCCCCGTGACCAGGGCATTGGCCTCCTCCGCCGTGAAGTTCACCGGCGGAAGGTGAAATCCCGGCCGCAGAGTGTAGCCGACGCCCGCTTCGGCAACGATGGGAACCCCGATCTCGCCCAGGGCAGCGAGGTCGCGGTAGATGGTCCGCAGGCTCAACTCGAAGTGCCGCGCCATCTGATCGGCGGTGGTGACACGGCGGGATTGCAGGAAAAGGAGCAGGGCGAGCAACCGATCCACCCGATTCATGTCAGGACTCTACCAAGGCCATCGCCCGGCAACCAGCAGGGGGTTGTAAGGGGATTAACGGGTTCGTTCTCAGGGCTAAAACGACGCCGAAGTGGATCCGGGGAGCGACGCTGGCGCGCTGCGCTCCTCGACGTCCGAGGCGTCCGGTTCGAGGGCTGTCGCGATCACGCGCTCGGTGACGTCCGCAAGGTACTGACGGAGAACCTGGCTCAATTCCTGGAACTCTGGCCAGAGCACCTCATCGACGAACTTTTTTGGGACCCGGGCCATGACTGTGGTGTGTCGTTGTCGTGGGTACCGATAGGGGCGAATCTGGTACCGTCGCAACAGGGCGACAAGAAGGCGATGGGACCAATGGTCGGCCACCTTGAAGCTGTACTCGACCGGGGCTTCCTCCGACTGGAGTTGACGCAGGCGATTGCGGATGCGGTCACGTGCCGCCGCCGCCGCATCCCGCTCGCCGGCCGTGGCGGCCCCGGAATGCAGGGCTTCGATCAGTGCCAGTTTCTCCAACAGTTGTCGCTCATCCATGACTTCGTCCGGCGACGATTACCCACTGGCCAGCTCCGTGCGAGCACATCGATTGCACCGGGGTCACATCTCCAATTTTGACAATTGGAATGAACTCAGCCGCAGGGCCGGTGCAAGTGTCAAAATCAGAGATGTGACCCCGTTCCCCGTCTCGGAGGGCCGAGTTCCACGAGGCCGCAACGGTGTGGAGCGTTGGGTTGTGGACTCGCAGAGCTCGTCCCTCCGGTTCGCTGCCTTCTCACCCGCAACTCCGGGATGCACCGCCAGAGCGCGGTTCGGCGGAAAGGCGGTTGATTGGGGGACCCCATCGGCGTCATAAACGCCGCTCCCATGAATCCACCTCCATCCCCAGGGATCGCCCGGCGACAGTTCCTTCGTCGTGCCGGATGCGGCGTCGCGCTTTTCAACATCCTGCCCGGAGTTCGTGTCGGGGGCGCGGACGGGCTTCCGGTGGGCGAGAAGCTGAATCTCGCGGGCGTCGGAATCGGCAGCCGCGGCGGGGCCGTGATCGATGAGGCGGCGTCGCTGGGACACAACATCGTCGCCTTGTGCGACGTGGACGAGAACTACGCCGGAAAGCAGTTCGAGAAGTATCCGAAAGCGCGCCGGTTCACCGACTACCGCGTGATGCTGGACCGGATGGGCCCGGGGGTGGACGGGGTGGTGATCGGGACACCGGACCACACGCATGCGGTGATCGCCATGGAGGCCATGCGACGGGGCAGACATGTGTACTGCGAGAAGCCGCTGGCCCATTCCGTGGGCGAGGTTCACCGGCTGATGGCGACCGCGCAGGAGCATAAAGTGGTCACCCAACTGGGGAACCAGGGGAATTCCAGCAACAGCATCCGCCGGGTGTGCGAGTGGATCTGGGCGGGCGCCATCGGCAAGGTGCATACCGTCCATGCCGGGTGCGACGCCTTTCCGCAGGTGTACTGCCAGATTCCCAACCTGCCGAAATTGCAGGAGCGCCCTCCTGTCCCGGCCGGGCTGGATTACGAACTCTGGGTGGGACCGGCCCAGTTCCGGCCTTACTCGCCGTTGTGGGTGCACTGGAACTGGCGGGGCTGGCTTCCCTTTGGCGGCGGCGCGGTCGGTGACTGGATCTGCCATGTCGTGGACCCCGCCTTCTGGGCGCTGGACCTCGGCGCTCCCTCCAGCATCCGCGCGGAGGCGGTGGACTACGATCTCGCGACCCAGGGCCTGACCTACCCTCCCGGCACGAGGATCACCTATGAGTTTCCCGCCAAGGCGGATCGCGGCCCCGTGCAACTGGTCTGGCATGATGGCCGGACGCGCATTCCCCGGCCCCCCGGGCTTGCCGCCGATCATCCCGTCCCCGGCACGGGAGCCATCCTCCACGGTGACCAAGGGATGATCGTCCATGGTTCCCACGGCGGCGGGAATGCCGTCCTGCTGCCCGAAGACCTGATGGAACAGTACTCGGGCAGCCGGGCGCCGGCGGAGAGAGTTCCCAGGGTGCGCGGCCACGTCTGGGACTGGGCCGAGGCCATCCGGACCGGCCGGCCGGCGGGATCCCGGTTTGCCTACGGCGGCCCCCTCACCGACCTCGGATTGCTTGGGTTGATCGCGCTGCGGTTCCCCGGGGAGAAACTCCTGTGGGATGGCGACGCCCTGCAGTTCAAGAACCACGCCGCCGCCACCACGCTGGTGAACCCCCCTTATCGGGCGGGCTGGACCCTCTGACCGACGCGGGAACCCGCTCAACCGACCTTGGCGCCATTGCCCTGGGCCTGTTCCAAGAGCGGGCCCCCTCGTGGGCAACGAAGGTTTAGCCGTATCCATGCAGTAAGCCACGGCGCCATGTCGGCAGGAGGCCGCCCGGGGTCATGACCCCAGGGTCGTCTTTCGAGGAAGACGCCCATGTTGACCCCTTGCTGCGGTGGCATCGACAACCCTAGGATCGGGCGGTGGTCCGTCAGGGATCACACCAGACGAGAATCGAATGGGCCTTCGACAGTGCCTTCCGGTTCTTTCCTGTCGAACCCGACCCTGAGTTGGGATGGCGCCTGAATTTCTGGGATGCCGCAGTGAACAAGGTTCTGGCCTTTGCTGGGCGAGCCGAAATTCGCGACTGGATCGACGTCCTCCACCTTCATCAACACCATCTTCACCTGGGTGCTCTGGCTTGGGCCGGCACCGGCAAGGATCCGGGTCTCTCACCCGAAGCCATTGTCCACTGGGCCGGTCGGCACGCGGTCTATCGTCCGGAGGACCTCGCCGACCTTGCCTTGGAGGTGCCCCTGCGTCTTGCCGAACTCAAGGACACCTGGCTTGAAGCCTCCATGGCCGCCCTCGAAATCATTGCCAAACTGCCTCCTAAGAGCCTGTCTGAAAACTGGAAGGGGCCCTGCGACGAGGAGTTTTGGCCTGGGCCAAGGCGGCGAGGCCGGCGCATCCCCGCAGCGGGCTGTAACGGTCGAGCCAACGCAGGCCCAGGCCGAAAGGACCGTCGCCCGAAGGGTTGTCGCGGAAAAGGCCGGCTGGCTTCGTGGCTCCTCGGTCACAGACCGCTGGCGGGTATGCTCCCTCCTCGCGCCTCGCCATCCGGTCTTTTCCGCGACAACAGGGCCCCTCCCAGTTTTCAGACAGGCTCTAAAGAAGTCGGTTGTCTTTATCTGGATGAGAAGGGCGCACCCGTGAATCCCAACCCGGTGTTAAACACGTTCCCAACACTGATTCGCCACTTTGGCTCCATCAGGGGTGCTTGGCCCACGATACTGCCCCCTCGAATGTAGACACTTGCGATTGGAACGGCAGACCCCGGGCGACAGCCGGCTTGGCCGGGTGATATCTCAAGCGGAGCGCGCACAGCCTTGTCCGCGGGGTGCAGGTCGGAGGGGGGAAGAGCGGACAGGCCTGTCCGCGCTCCTGCATGGGGTGGGGTGCAGTGCGAGGGGAGGCGGGGAGGGCCGCTTCCAGGGAGCCTGCCATGCAGCGGCCAACTGGACCTGTGTCGGACGGACCCAGGGACCGGATCGCAACGACCGGTTCAATCGATACGACCGGCCGCAGAAGCAACTCATGGAGCTGCTGCCCCATCCATCCCAGCTCAACTGCGACGAAACCGGCCACAAGGACAACGGCCGGCCCTACTGGATCGGGTCAGAATCCTGTGAACGGTTACGACGGAACGCCCTTCTTCCTTCAACTCGAGATCCGTTGAGGCGCAGGAGGGAAGGCACGGTGCGGCCACCGGGGAGATCGGTGCTGACGCCGGCTACCCAACGATGTTGAAGCGGGTACGGCTGGGTTCGATTGGGGGCCGGGACCCGGTGGCCACACCGGATGTGCCAGCGCTCGAACCTGAAGAACGCCGTCAGGGTTCCTTATTGGTTGGAGCGCGTCGGCATGGGGTATTAACGTCCCCACATCGCATGGCGGAAGATCGGATCGAGCCCGGCGCTGCAACGTTCGCCACCACCCATTGGAGTGCCGTTGTGGCCGCAGGGGACTTGGCCAGTGAGCGATGTCGGGCCGCCCTGGACGGGCTGTGTCGGGCCTATTGGTTTCCGCTCTATGCCTTTCTCCGTCGCAAGGGTCTCTCACCCGAGGAGGCGCAGGATCTGACCCAGTCGTTTCTCGCGGACTTCCTCGCCCGCAATCAGCTGTCGCGGGCAGATCGCACGCTGGGACGGTTCCGGTCCTTCCTGCTCGCGTCGATCGAGAACTTTCTGCACAACGAGCGGCGGCGGCGGTCGGCCCAGAAGCGGGGTGGCGGGCAGTTGCCGATCTCGCTGGACACGGTCAGCGCCGAGGCACGCTTCGGGGCCGGGGCGGCCGAACCCGAAACCCCGGCGACCGCCTACGACCGGCATTGGGCCAGAGCCCTGATCGAGCGGGTCATGGAGCGACTGCAAGGCGAGTGGGAAGCCCAGGGGCGCGGCGCCCTCTTCCATGAGTTCCACCAGCACTTGTGGGGCGATGCGACCTCTGTGCCGTACGCGGAGCTGTGCGCCCGGTTCGATCTGACACCCGTGAATTTGCGGGTCACCTTCCATCGCTTCCGGCAACGCTACCGGGAACTGCTCCGGGAAACCGTCGCAGAAACCGTTGCCACCGAAGCCGAGGTCGAGGATGAGGTCCGCTTCCTCATGCGCGTGGTCAGCCGCTGAAACCGGCCTCACCGTGGGTCCGCCGTGTAACATTTGCCGCCGGGCGGGTCACTACTCATCGTCGGAAACGCGGATCGAATGACGTGGCACCCCTTCCCCCACAGCCCCTGACCTGCCGGACCTGCGGCCATCCGGTCACGGGTGTGGCGGGCGATGTCTGCCTGGCCTGCCGCTTGCGTCCGGGGCTCCCAATGGCTGGCGAGGTCTTTGCGCAATTCCTGGCCCGTCAACCTCAGGCCGGGCCGGAGGGCTTTGCGGCCCTCTGCGCGGCCTATCCCGAACTGGCGAAGGAACTGCGTCGCTTGCATGAGGCTGCCGGCCTGGGCGGCCAGCCCCGGCCTCAAACGCCTCCCTCATGCGGGGACACCACGGCCGACCCGGACGTGGAACCTGGCGCCTCAAAACCTCCTCGAACCCCGGTCGTGGAACCTTCCCGGGGTGGGCGCTACGAAATCCGGGGCGTGGTTGCCCGCGGTGGCATGGGAGTGATCTACGCCGTGCTGGATCGCGAGCTCAACCGCCAGATCGCCATGAAGGTCATCGGCACGAATCTGGCCGGCACGGAACCGGTCTCGCTCGATTCGCTGCCTCCCGCCTGGGTGGACCGCTTCGTGGAAGAGGCCCAGATCACCGCCCAGCTCGATCATCCGCACATCGTGCCGGTGCATGAGATCGGCGTCGACCCGCACGGCCGCATCTACTTCACCATGAAGCTGGTGAAGGGGCGCGCGCTCAACGAGATCTTCGCTCTCGCCCGGGACCGGCTCGAGGGATGGACCCTCCTTCGTGCCGTCCACGTCATCGTCCAAGCCTGCCAGGCCGTCGCACACGCACACGAACACCGGGTGATCCACCGCGACCTCAAACCCCAGAACATTCTCGTCGCCCGACTCGGCGAGGTCTATGTGATGGACTGGGGCCTCGCGCGGCGACTGGATCGTGGCGATCTGTACAACCTCCGCCCGTCCGACCGATCCAAAACCCCGGCCTCCCCATCCCCTCAGCCGGGATCTGCCGGCGCCGAATCCGCGGCGAACCAGGGTTCCCCTTTGCTCACCGTGGACGGAACGGTCCTGGGAACCCCGGCCTACATGTCGCCCGAACATGCCGAAGGCCGGATCGAGGACATCGGGCCCGCCTCCGATGTCTATTCGCTCGGCGCCATCCTCTACGAGCTGCTGACCGGTCACCCCCCCTTCCTCGGTTCCGGCCAGGCCCGGACCCCGAAGGCGGTGATCGAGGCCGTGCGATCCGGCCCGCCGGATCCTCTCGGCGTGGCGGCGCGACACCAACCCGCCGAGCTGCTGGCAATCTGCAGCAAGGCCATGAACCGGAAGGCCCCCGCCCGTTACCCGAGCGCCACCGAACTCGCCGAGGATCTCCAGGCCTGGATCGAAGGTCGCGTGGTGCGCGCCCACCGGACCGGTGCGCTGGCCGAACTGAAGGCATGGATTCTCCGGAACCGGCTCGCCGCGTTCAGCCAGGCGGCGGCGGCCATGGTGATCGTCGGCATCCTGCTCGCCGTCGCCGCCCACCAGCATCGCACCAATCGCCAACTGTCGGCCCAAGTCTACGCCGCCACCACAGCCGAAGCGACCCTCCAGCTCGAAGCCGGACGCCACGCCGCCTCCGCCCGGTTGCTCGCTAATTGCCGCCCCGAACTGCGGGGTTGGGAATGGTGGCATCTCCGGACGTGGGCGCACTCCTGGCGTTCCATTCCCCTCTGTCAGGAACCGGCCGGCCTCACCGCGGTCGCCGCAAACGCAGGTCAGGGTTGGTTCGTGACCGCCGGCGAACACCAACCCTTGCGCCTCCGGTCCTTGTCCGACGGCAGGGAACGCCGAACGCTGGGGCTCACCAACGCCGCCTTCCTGGCGGTCAGCCCCGCCGGAACCGTCCTGGCCGCGGCCACCCGGAACGGCGAGGTGACGGTGTGGCAGATGCCCGCCGGCGAACTCCGGGCACAGTGGACCACGACCTCCCCGATCCGGGCCTTGGCGCTGTCACCCGACGAAATCTGGCTTGGGGTCGCCACCGGCGATGGCCAGGCTCAGGTCTGGACGCTCCAAGGACGCCAGGAAGCCGGGACCTCTGTCGCCGTTCCCATCACCGACCTGGACTTCACCGGGGCGGCCACGCTGATCCTGGGCGACGACGCCGGCGGGCTGTGGCGCTGGGAACCGGGTTCCAATCCCCTCCTCGATCGCTTGGGACACCAGCCCGCCCACGTGATTGCCGTGGCGGCGAATCCCTCGAAACCCCAGGTGGTCAGCACCGGACGCCGCCTCGCGGGAGGCTCCGGACTGCGCCTGTGGAACGTGGAGGCCCGATCGAGCCACGATCTGTTCGTACCGGCGGGGCTGTCCGAATTCTGGAGCACGGCGTTCGATGCGACCGGACGCCGCCTGCTCGCGTGTGCCTACTTCGGACAGGTGGTCATCACCGACGTGGACACAGGACGCCTTGACGCCGTCATCGCCCTCGACGGGCGTTCGGAGGCCGGGGCTGTGTTCCTCGACGACAGTCCGGCCATTCTGACTTGGGCCGCCAGCGGCGAAGTGCTTCGCCTGGAACGTCCTCACCCGGATCACCTGCGGTTGACCGGACCGCCGGGCCAGTTGCGAACTCTTCGGTTCACGCCCGATCGGCTACGTCTGCGGGTAGCCAGCCTCGCGGGTGAACTCCTCGAATGGGACCTCCACTCGGCCTCGCTCACCCGCCGCATCCAGTTCGACAACACGTTGATTAACGCGATCGCCCAGACGGCCGATGCAAGCCGGCTCTACGCCGCTGGGACCGCCGGCCGACTTCATGGCGTCAACGCCGCTTCCGGCGAGGTCGAGTTCCAGACGGACACTGCAGACGGTCAGCCTGCCATCTGGTGGCTCGATCTCAGCCCGGACGAGCGCCGCCTCGTCGCCGGTTGCACCGACGGCACCTTGCGGGTCCTGGACATTGCAACCCGCCGGTGGACCCGCCTTCCCATCCCCGCCCATGCCCGCGAGGTCGAAGGCGTGCGCTTCTCCGCCAATGGGTCCCTCCTGGCCTCCTGCAGCAACGATGGCTCCGTTGCCCTCTGGCGCACCGACAACTGGTCCAACGCCTGGCGGCAAACGAACGTCTCCAGCACCACCCGCTGCCTGGCGTTCAGCCCGGACGGCACCCGGCTGGTTCATGGAGCCGGGGATGGCGCCACCCATGTGCGCTACGTCCGCGACGGCGCTCTGGCGCTTCCACCCCTGACCGGCCACGACGGAAGGGTCCTGGCCGCCACGTACAGTCCCGACGGCACCCGCATCTTCACGGGCGGCACCGACGGCACCATGCGTGTCTGGAACGCCGGAACCGGCCAATTACTCCTCAGCCTCCAGGTCACGACCCAGAGCCCGGTCTGGGACGTCGCCGTCAGCCGCGACGGCACCCACGTCGCCGCCTCCGACGGCGAGGGCACCGTCACCGTCTGGTTTGGGGCGCCATCGGCACCCTGACGCCCAGAGAACCGCCGCCGCCCGCTCTCGAAGTTCCGCCGTCACGGTTCCTGTAACAGATCGAAACTTCCCGGTTAATGAGAGGTGGGCGGCCCGGACACGAAGGGGCCTGCACGGTCTCGGGCTGCGCCTCATCCTGTGCAGCCTGGTCCGTGCAGCCTGGTTCGCGCCCAACCCCGTTGCCTTGAGCATCCCGCTGTCATTGCGATTGTCCTCCTGCCGCCGTCGGAGCACCCTCGTCCATCTCCAGAAAGAGGTCCGAAGAAACGCCGTTCCTTCGTGGGCCAGCGCCAGCTCCAAACCCCAAAAGAGAAAAGAACCATGTCCCAATCGACCGAACCCCAGCCATCCTCGGTTAAGCCCTACCCCGGGTGGAAGGAAGGACTACCCAGCAGGCCGCAGTTCGGCATTCTGTCGAAACTCCACGGCACCTGGGTGAACTGGAAGGGCGGCCCGACCGGGCTGCACACCACACCCATGCCATCGCCCGGCACCTCCTCGGAAACCATCTTTGGCGTCTTTCACTTCAAGTCCCAGGAGTACCGCGAGCACCTCAAGTTCACCCAAGTCAACGCCCCGGTCCGCAACCGTGCAGGATCCAACGAACAGTTCAACGGTGCCGTGAAGTACGAAACGGCGATCATCGACAACGAGAACGTCCTCCAGCACTTCGAAAATGGAATGTACCTCTGGCTGGGCGACAACCAGATGCCCTGGGATCCCACGAGCCCCTTCCAAAACCCACGGAATCTGTTCAGCCACCCGTCGGATCCGGAATCCGTGAAGACGGACGCCGCCGAGCCTGTGCTGGGTCCCGGGGCACTCGGCCCACAGTTTGTGCCGCCTCATACCATCTCACGTTCCGGCGTGATTCCCCATGGCACGACCATCCACTTGACCGGCAATGTGACCGAATCCGACATCAAGAACCAGGCGCCCGCCGTTGCCGATCTCTGGGAGCCCCAATACCTGGCCGTGTCGCCCACCATGGGGATCAACCCCGCCAAGGACCTGATCCCAGGATCACGCGACAAGCCGGACTGGACCAAACTGCCCCGCGAAGACCAGGCAGACGGCGGGGTGAATAGCGGGCGGGCCTACTTCCAACAGATCTTCAACTATGACCAGTTCGGAGCCAGGTTCCCCTACACGGTTCAGCCCAACCTGAAGTTGATCGATGCCAATGCCGGCCTGCGCTTCAAAAGATACGACATGATCCAGCTCGATTCACGCCATGACACAGGGGTTCAAGGCGCCACCGTCAACAACGTGATGATTGAACGCTACTGCCGTGTCACCCGGATGCGCCTCCGTATGTGGTTGGAGGAGATCTTCGAGGAGGAGACCGGCGACGTCATCGACCAGTTGCAGTACGAGCAGATCGTGGACTTCGAGTTCATGTTTGGCTCGAATGGCGGCACGACGCAGTGGCCCCACATCCAGGTCAACACCCTGCGACGCGAGAAGGACATTCCACCCGCAAAGCGCCTGCCGCCGATCCAGCTCCCGACCGAAGCCGCTCACGAAGCAGTGGGGGGACCGGAGCCTCTCGTCTGCCCGATGAAGCACACGCGTGCCTGAACCCAGTCCGAGGGGTCGCCTGGTCACCTGACGTCCGAGGCAGCCTGCTGCCCGGGGCAGGGAGTCCTCCGGCCGACTCCACCACCGCAATCTCAAGGAACCCGTCCATGTCACACTTCACCAGCGCTGAACTCTCCCACACTCAACCCATCCCCAAGACGGTGGGCACCCTCGTGGTGGGCGCCGGCATGTCGGGCCTCTATTCCGCGTGGCGCATTCTCCAGAATGAGCCGGGGGCGGAAATTTTGATCTTCGACCGCTCCAACCGCACGGGCGGAAGACTCGATTCGGACCTGATCCACTTCGGGGAACACGAAACCGTGAAGGAGGAGGAAGGCGGCATGCGCTTCACCTTCGACCTGATGGACAACCTCATGAGCCTGCTGCTGATCTTCGGACTCGACAAGCAGGTCGTGCCGTTTCCCATGAGCGGCTCGGGCACGAACCGGCTGTGTTTCCGCGGGAGAAGCTTCACTCTGGAGGAGTCGCAGGCGAACAACTACGAAATCTGGAGCCGCCTCTATCACCTGGCGCCCTCCGAACAAGGCATCAATCCTGGATCCATCGTTGACACGATCTTCAACAGAATCCTGGCTGCCAACCCCCAGTTCACCGAACGGCCCGAACTGAAGTCGCCCGAGTTCTGGCAGAGGTTCCGCCTGGAATGCAGCTGGAAGGGCGTCCCGCTGATCGACTGGTCGCTGTGGAACCTCTGCACGGACATGGGCTACTCCGGGGAGTGCATCCAGATGATGTATGGGCTGGCTGGATTCAACGGCACCTTCCTCTCCCGAATGAACGCAGGCGAGGCCTACCAGTTACTCGAGGACTTCCCCGCAAATCCAGACTTTCATACCCTGGAAGACGGGTTCAGCACCCTTCCGAACGCGCTCGTCCAGGCAATCGGGAAGGAACACATCCACCTGAATACAAAGGTGGACAGCATTGTGAGCCGCGATCAGGACGGGTACGTGGTGCAATACGCGCGTGGAGACGGCAAGGGAGGAAGCCACACGGGCACGATCAAGGCCAGGAAGCTGATTCTGGCGTTGCCGAGGCTTCCCCTCGAGCAGCTGTTCTGGACGTCACCGGTGCTGAATGCGCAGCCGGACGGCAGGGCCGCAAAGCTGTGGGACACACTCCAGACAACCACCAACCAGGCGCTGCTGAAGATCAACCTGTACTATGATCGGGCCTGGTGGGGGGACGGTCTGAGCGGGCGGGAGGCGGTGGGCTATGGCCCTAACTTCTCGGACCTGCCCCTCGGCTCCGTGTACCCATTCTACGCAATCGATGAAGAGGCCTACGCGGCGCTCGAGTACTCCTGCGTGCTGCAGGCGCGACACGAGCAGCCCACCCAGGACATGGCCCGGAAACTGAGAAACATCGCTGAGAAAAAGTACAACGCCCCGGCCGCGCTGACCATCTACTGCGATTACATGAACATCAACTACTGGAAGGCGCTTCAGGAGAATGGGGAAAAATTCGATTCGCCGATGCAGCAGAAATACAGGATGAAAGTGCCCCAGACGCTGTTTGCGGCCTCCGAAAACGTCGTGGAGGCGGCCACGGGCTTCTTCCGGCAGCTGTTCAACACCCACTACGTCCCAAGACCGGTCCTCACGAGTGCACGAATATGGGATGGATCCCGAATGAGCCAGGTTCCACCCAGCGAAAACTTCGATTACGGCGTACACCAGTGGGGTCTGCATGCGAAAGACGACGAGGTGATCGCCTATCTGACCCAGCCGCTCGAAGACCTGTATGTGTGCGGCGAAGCGTTCTCGGACTACCAGGGATGGGTGGAGGGCGCCCTGCGGTCCGCAGACCGCATCCTCGCCAGGGGCTTTGGGATGAAGCCGATTGCGGAGGTTTATGAAGAGGAGCACAAGATCAGTCCTTCGGCGCAGATGAAGGCTTCCTATCAACAGCGGGCGACGGCAATGATCCGGAAATACATCGATCCGAATTTCACGACCCATCCCGCGATCGGTGAACGGAGGCCCCGGACGGGTTACGCCGTTTCGTTGAGCTACTTCGACCAGAGGTGACCGTCAGCCGCAGGAAACCACCATGCGCTGGACGCTCGCCCAATATCTCAAGACCAGGCTGGAACAGATGGGCCTCGACCGCCTGTTCGGAGTCGCCGGGAACTATACCGCCCCGCTGCTGAACACGATTCTGGCAGACAGGAAATCGCCCATCCTCATCACCCACAATGCCAATGAACTGTGCGCCGGATATGCCTGTGATGCCTATGCGCGGCTCAAGGGCGTCGGGGCGTTGCACGTGACCTACAGCGTTGGGGCGTTCACCCTGCTCAACACGATTGCAGGGTCGTATGCCGAACAGGTACCGTTGCTCCTGATCAATGGGGCCCCGACCCACAAGGAAAACCTGGTCGAGCAGAACGCCGGGCTGCTTTACGCCCACACCACCGGTGACAGGATGACCGATATCAATGTTTTCCGTCCGGTGACGGTCGCCGCCGAGCGGATCTCCGACGCGCATCGCGGCACCTTTCAGATTGACTCGGCGCTCACCGCGATGCTGACTCATAAGAGACCTGTCTATCTGGAGATCACGGAGGATTGCTGGCGCGCCCCGTGCCAGGCCCCGGTTGGACGCTTGCGCTCGGGCGCGAAGGCCACGATTGCGATCAGCCAGACGAAGCAGGCGGTGGCGGCGGCCATGACTCTGATCCGCAGCACGAGGAAATCCATTTTCTGGGCCGGGATCGAGTTGCAGAGATACTCGCTGACAAAGCAGTTCCTGAAACTTCTTGATTCGGTCAATGAAAACGTGCCGCCCGGGAAGGATCCGGTTCAGTTCGTGACCACGCCGCTGAGCAAGTCGGTGGTGTCGGAGGATCACCGGTATTTCGGAGGCTGTGTGACTCTTTCAAACGCGGAAATTCAGAAGCTGCTGGGAACCGATGGGTGCGTGATCGGTCTGGGGGCATGGACGACCGGAAAAGACACGGGCAACGAGAACATCCGGGGCCCAAACAGCATCCTGGCCGCGCACAACGGTGTGTGGGTTGGTGCGGACTTCTTCCCAGTCGTGAGCCTGGAGGCGTTCATCAACTCGCTGCGCCTCGCCCTCCTCGCGTCGGCAAAGGCGGGCGACGGCCCGCAGCTCCAGGGTCTGCGGATTCCCCGCCGGCCGCTGGCGGCTGGAAAGGCGCCGGCTGTGGATTCGGGCCTGACCTATGACTCGTTCTTCTCGGCGCTCAACGCATGGATCGGTAAGGACGATGTCGTGGTGGTGGATGCGGGCTTTCCCCTGGTGGGTGCCCAAGGCCTGAAGATCGTGGCGCAGGACGGCTTTGTGGCCCAGGCTTCATGGCTGGCAATCGGCTACTCCGTGGCGGCAGGGACGGGCGTCAAGTGCGCCAAGCCCGATAAGCGGGCGGTTGTGATCGTCGGCGACGGGGCATTCCACGAGACCTGCCAGGCGGTGTCAGATCACCACGCGAACGGCCAGAACACGGTCGTGTTTGTGCTGGTCAACGGGCTCTACGGCATTGAACAGAACATCGTGAACCCGAATCCGTTCCGGTCGCCAGCGGTGCAGTACAAAGACAAAATGCTCGATACGGTCTATCCATACAACGTCCTGCCCCGTTGGAGATACGACAGGATCCCCGAAGTGTTCGGCGGCATCGGGCGGAAAGCCGGCAATGCGGACCAGCTGAAGGCGATCCTTCACGAGATTCGGGCGACTCCCGGCAGCAATTTCGTGGTCGAGATAACGGTCCCCGAATTGGATATCCCTGGCGCAATCCGGGCCGGAATCGAAACCGATGTTGGCGAGGATGAGATAGAAAATCCAGGCTGGCCGCCGGTTGGTGTTTACTAGATTACCCATATGAGCAAGTCCATGACAACCTACCGGATTCACCCCGCCATCGGGTTCGCGCGGGTGGGTAACGCTCCGGACTCGTACTATCTGGAGCCCACCGCCGTGGGGACGCTGCCGACCGAGTACGACGAGAACCACAGGGAGATTCCAGTCAGGCAGTTCAAAGACGCCGGCCAGATCCGTCGTCAGGCCGCACGCTTTCGCATCTACCGCGAGGAGCCTGGAAAGGCCCCGGTCGAGGTGCGCCCCGGACACGGCCTGAAGTCCGTGACCTGGACCGTCCATGTCGCCAACAAGAAGTCGGCCTGGTGGAACTTCTCCGAGCTGCAGGGCGACACCATGCTCGGCCCGAACAACACCTACCAGTATCAGAGCCAGTTCTTCATGGGCCCGACGCTCCGCAACGCCTCGGTGACTGACCGCCAGTCGCTGATCACGGATCCGGGACCGCGCACGCTGACGAAGCCGGGTGACTGGATCGAGCTGGACGCGCTGTCGGCGCCGTCGGGCTACAAGACGAACTTCCCCAGTCAGTCGATATCACCCTATCCCGTCACAACGCTGGGTCGGGTGCGCCTGACGGAGCGCGGTGAACTGCTCGTGCTGGGCGGCTACGGCAACGCCGGCGGCCCGAAGGGCGGAACAATCACGTCGTTCGCCGGCGGCGACGGCTGGTTCGACGACGTGGGCGATGGCCCGGTGACCGCCGAGGTCGAGACCGAGGACGGCAGTACTTTGAAGCTGCATGCGTGGGTCGTGAGCGGCTCGCCGAAGTTTGCCCCCGAACTGAGAAACATCGCGTCCCTCGCGGACACGTTCATCGACGTTGGGGTGCGCCTCATGGGCCTCTGCCCGGCGCTGTTCGCGGATGGCTCGTTCCAGGACAGCTACACCGCGTCCTTCAACCGCGACATCAGGCCGATCTTCGAGGCCATGAAGGGCTATCGATGGGTCGCCAACGTCGATGCGATGGTCAGCATCGCGTCGCCGGGCTTCGATCTGGCCGACGCGTCGGACGCAACCCGCGAGAATCGTCGCGCCGTCTTCTCGATGTTCCGCAATCCAGGGCAGGGTAAAACCACGCCGCCCGAGTTGACCCCCGATCACCAGCGGCTCT
Organism: Verrucomicrobiia bacterium; assembly: GCA_019634625.1. Taxonomy (NCBI): domain Bacteria; kingdom Pseudomonadati; phylum Verrucomicrobiota; class Verrucomicrobiia; species Verrucomicrobiia bacterium. The sequence goes on along the minus strand of JAHCBA010000002.1, from coordinate 199,397 downwards.
TCGCGGACAATGGCTTCCCGATGATGCCGATGAACTCGGGCGACAACTCGATCCGAAACTACTACATCGAGAAGTTCATGGCACTCACGCCTACGCAGTACCACCTCCTGCGCCAATGGTCCGAGGGCAGGTTCGTGCTCGATCGCCCGGACGACTGGGCCCCGTGGGTCTCTCCGCTCGATGTCGCGACAGCGGGCAATGCCGTCGGCGAGCCGATGGCGCCCGGGATCGAGGTCACCTGGACCATGCGTAACCCCGCCGTCCTGATGCCGGGCGATCCGTTCCGCATCAAGCCGTTTCCAGTGACCCACCTGCCCCTGAGCCCGAATCGCGACGAGACGATCGATGGCGATGGCTGCGAGCCCGGCGATCTCACCAAGCGGATGGCCACGCCGTGGCAGGCCGATTTCTTTGACTGCACCGTGCAGGACGTGAACTTCACAACGCCCAGGACCAACAAGACGGTCAGCAACCTGAACTTGATCCCGTTGGCGCCCACGTTCTTCGCCTACTGGTGGCCGGCGCAGAGCCCGTTCAACGTCTACAGCGGCGCGATGACGGCCGGCGATCAGGTTCTCGATGGCAACGCGCTCATCGGCAACAGCAACTCCGGCCAGACCCTCGGTCAGAACCTGCTCTACCACCGGGGGCTCAACAGCTTCGGCGATGCGATCGTCGGCTGGAAATACCTAGGGTTCGTGCTGAATCGGACCACCGGACCCCATCGCGCCATGCTCCAGTTCTTCGTCGAGAGCGAGCGGTCGTATGAAGCGTTCCAGTCGGGCTACTATGGACTGATCTCCGACGGCAGCATCCTGACCACCCAGCCGACGACGGTGACCACGACGGCCCTCGTCAACAGCAACAGCCAGAACGTGTTCCCTGTGCAGTGGCTGATCGGGAACTGAACGCTTGAGCTGCGACCCTCGATCTTCGATCACCATCGTCGGGGGAGGTCCGGCAGGGTGCGCTGTGGCGCTGACGCTGCGACGCTATGTGCCCCATCTGGACGTCACAATCATCAGCCAGCGTCCCGCCGGGCGCGCGGTCGCCGTCGGCGAGACGCTGTCGCCCGGCGTACTGCCGCTGCTGCGCTACCTCTGCCTCGATGAGGCGTTTCAGCGTGGTGGCCACCTGCCGTCGGGCGGGACGGCATCGGCGTGGGGTGCTCCCCACGTGACCGAGCGCAGCTACCTCTTCACCGGCAGCGGGCACGGGTTTCACCTCGACCGCGCGAACTTCGATGCGTGGCTCCTCGATCACGCACGGGCCCTCGGAGCGAGCGTGGTGGAAGCGCGGGCGGTCCGCGCTGAATGCGCCGACGGCCGGTGGACCCTCGCGCTCGGGAAAGGCGACCCCATCGTGAGCGCTGCGATCGTCGACGCGACGGGCCGAGCGTCGTGGCTGGCCCGCCAGCAGGGACAGTTGCCCCGGCGCAACGATGCCCTCGTCGCCGTGGCCCAGTGGTACCAGCACGACCGCACCGAAGTGAGCACCGATGGCGCCCTCGTCGAAGCCGTGGCGGACGGTTGGTGGTACTCCGCCTCGCTGCCCGGAGGTCGAGGCGTAGCGATGCTCATGACCGATCACGACCTGCGCGCCAGCCGCGAGTGGGCAGAGCGGTTGGCAGGCGCGCCGGCCACCAGCGCGCGGATCGCGTCGTGGCACCCGGACGGCCCAAGCGTGGTGAGGGCGGCCAATTCGCAATCTCTGGAGGCGCCAGCCGGCCAGGGGTGGACGGTCGCTGGCGACGCTGCTGCCGCGTTCGACCCCATCTCGTCCATGGGCATCGGCTTTTCGCTCCGATCTGGCATGGAAGCCGCCCGCGTCGCCGTCGGCGCCCTCGAAGGCGACGTCGAACCCGCTGCACACTACGCCGCGTCGATGCGCCGCATCTACGCTGACTATCTGCGCCGTCGTTCGGCCATCTACGCGATGGAGCGCCGATGGCCGGAAAGCCCCTTCTGGGCCCGGCGGCACGCGGCAGGCGCCTGAAGATCGAGTCACCCCTGGCGCACTGCACTCGCGCATCGGGATCACCGCGTCCTGCCCGGCCAGGTTCCTGCCTGGGAAGGATGGCAACGGGCTCTCGTCGTGGCCGGGCGTTCCGAACAATCGATCTCCGGCAGCCCGCCACAACGCACTTGAAGGGCGGAGACCTGACGGGAGCAATCCACGGGAACCGGCGTGGACTCGGTTGGTCCCGCCGGAACCCACCGAGACAAACCTCCAGCACCATGCCCCACGTCAGACTCTTCTCCGGCGAACCCCTGCCGCTCGAAATGCACAAGGTCCGCATCGTGCAAAAACTGGACCTGGTGCCGATCGAACGGCGCCTCGAAGCGATCTCCGAGGCCGGCAACAACACCTTCCTGCTGAAGAACCGGGACATCTACCTGGACATGCTCACCGACAGCGGGGTGAACGCGATGAGCGACCGGCAGTTGGCCGCCATGATGGAGTCCGACGACAGCTACGCCGGCTCGACCACCTTCACCAAACTGGAGGACAAAGTCCGCGAGATCTTTGGCAAGAGCCATTTCCTGCCCGTCCACCAGGGCCGCGCCGCCGAGAACATCCTCGCCCGCGTCTTCGTCCGTCCCGGCACGATCGTGCCGATGAACTACCATTTCACCACCACCAAGGCGCACATCCTCCTCAACGGCGGCTCGATCGAGGAGATCCCGGTCTCCGAGGCGCTGGATGTGGCCAGCGGCTTTCCGTTCAAGGGAAATCTCGACATCGCACGCCTCGAAGCTCTGATCCGCCAGCACGGCGCCGAACGGATTGCATTCGTCCGGATCGAGACCGGCACCAATCTCATTGGAGGTCAGCCGCACTCGCTCGAAAACCTCCGCCAGGTCCGCCACGTTTGCGACCGCCACGGCCTGATGCTCGTCTTCGACGCCAGCCTTCTCGCGGATAACCTGCACTTCATCAAGATGCGCGAGGACGCCTGCCGCGATCGTTCGATCCGGGAGATCACTCGGGACCTCGCCGACCTGTGCGACATCATCTACTTCTCCGCACGCAAACTCGGCTGCGCCCGCGGTGGCGGCATTTGCACCAGCGACCGGGAAGCCTACCTCAAGATGCGGGAGCTGGTGACGCTCTACGAGGGCTTCCTCACCTACGGTGGCATGTCGATCCGCGAGATTGAGGCCATCGCAGTCGGCCTCGAGGAGACCATGGACGAGAACATGATCAACCAGGGCCCCCAGTTCATCGAGTACATGGTCCGCGAACTCGACCGCCACGGGGTGCCCGTGATCACTCCGGCAGGCGGCCTCGGCTGTCACCTCGACGCCCTCCGCTTCCTCCCCCATGTCCCTCAGACCGAATACCCGGCCGGTGCCCTGGCTTCCGCCCTGTATCTCGTGAGCGGTGTCCGTGGCATGGAACGTGGCACCGTCTCCGAGCAGCGTGACGAGCAGGGCCGCGAGACGCTGGCCAACATGGAACTCCTCCGCCTCGCCGTCCCCCGCCGGGTCTTCACGCTCTCCCAGCTCAAGTACGCCGTGGACCGCATCGTCTGGCTCCACCGCTGCCGCGACCTCGTTGGAGGCCTTCGTTTCACCGAGGAACCCAAGCTGCTGCGTTTCTTCTTCGGCAAGCTCACCGCCACGTCGCCGTGGCAGGAACAACTCGTCCGCCGCTTCCGCCACGACCTCGGGGACAGCCTCTGACCCAACGATGAAGTCCATCCATGCCATTCTCCGCGCCGCCATCCTCGCGGCGTGCACGCTTCCCGGAACCGCCTTGGGTCAGCCTGCCCCAGAGTCGCCGACGACTGTCCCGGTCCGCGACTTGTTCGCCGACTCCTGGGTGGCCACGGACGATCTCGGTCGTCGCCTGCCCGGCCACGACGAGACCGGCCCGCCCCGCTCCGACCGCACCGTGGCGTTGTTCTATTTCCTCTGGCACGGGGCCCACATCCGGGGGGGACCCTACGACATCACCCGCATCCTCGCCGCCGATCCTGACGCCATCCATCAGCCCGGCCACCCTCTTTGGGGGCCCCTCCACGCTCCCCATCACTGGGGCGAGTCCCTCCTCGGCCACTACCTCAGCGACGACGCAGCGGTCCTCCGCAAACACGCCCAGATGCTCGCCGACGCCGGTGTGGACACGGTGGTATTCGATGTCACCAACCAGATCACCTATGGCCGGTGGTACCGCGCCCTCCTGCGCGAATGGTCGTCGCTACGACGCCTCGGCAACCCCACGCCGCAGGTCGCCTTCCTGGCCCCCTTCTGGGATCCGGCGAAGGTCACCCGGGAACTCTGGCGCGACCTGTACGAACCCGGGCTGCACCCCGACCTCTGGTTCCGCTGGGAAGGGAGGCCCCTCATTCTGGCGGACCCGGACCTCCTGGACACCCGCGAGGACCGCGCCCAACAGGACACTCCGGTCGAACTCGAACCCGGTTCCACACTCGGCCAGTCCTTCACCACCGACCACCCGCTCACCGCCGTCGGCGCCCGTCTCCCCACGTGGCACACCCGCGACGCCGCGGTCACGCTCACCCTCCTGCACGGCGGCCCCGGCGGATCCCGCATTGCCTCGGATCGATTCCATTTCGTAGGCGACAATTCATGGCCCCTGCTGCGTCTCCCGGAAACCCTCCCGCCAGGCCGCTATTACCTCGAAGCCTCCGAACCCGGCGGTCGCATCGGCTGGTGGAGTCATTCCCAGGACACGGACCCCACCGGCCAGGCCTTCCGGCACGGGACCCCGGTTCCCGGCGACCGCACCCTGCGCCTGGTTCGCGCTGATCCCGAGGTGGACCGCATCCGCGCGTTCTTCACCTTCCGCAAGCCGCAGCCCGACTACTTCCGCGGCCCCACCCGGCCGGACATGTGGAGCTGGCTCGAAGTCCATCCCCAGCACGCCTTCACCAATGCCGCCGGGATGCCTGAGCAAGTCTCGGTCGGGGTCGCCCAGAACGCCGTGGCCGGCCGCCTCGGCTCCATGAGCGAACCCGGGGCGCATGGCCGAAGCTGGCATCGGGGCGCGCGGGACACCCGGCCCGGGGCCGTCCGCCTTGGCCTGAACCTCGAGGAGCAATGGCGCCGCGCCCATGCCATCGATCCCCGCGCCATCTTCATCACCGGCTGGAACGAGTGGATCGCCGGACGCTTCGCCGAGTTCAACGGCGTGAAGCACCCCGTCATGTTCGTCGATCAATTCGACCAGGAACACAGCCGCGACATCGAACCCATGCGCGGCGGGCACGGCGACGATTACCACTGGCAGATGGTCTCCTGGATCCGCCGTTACAAGGGCACCCGCCCCGAACCCGTTCACCGCCCGGGCACCATTCGCATCGATGGCGACTTCGCCGATTGGGACGCCGTGCAGCCGGAGTTCCGCGACACCGTCGGCGATCCCATGCGGCGTGACCATCCCGGCTGGGGCGAAGGCGTCCGGTACCAGGACACCAGCGGACGCCACGACCTCATCGCCGCCAAGGCCAGTCTCGAACCCGACGCTGCAGCCTTCCTCATCGAAACCCGGGAACCTCTCGAAGACCCGCCGCCCCCGGGCCAGACCACGTCGTGGCTGGTGCTCCTCCTCGACATCGACGCCAATCCCGACACCGGCTGGCTCGGGTACGACTTCGCTGTGAACCGCCGCGGACCCGGCTCGCTGGATCGTTCCCTCGATCGCGGCGGCGCCTGGCACCCCGAAGGAACCGTCGAATGGCGCGCCGCCGGCAGGCGCCTCGAACTCCGCATTCCGAGGAAGCGCCTTGGCCTGACAGGGCCGCCCGCCGCCCTGGACTTCAAGTGGTACGACGCACATGCCCCCCTCACCCACGTCACCAACCTCCTCGTCCAGGGCGACGCCGCCCCCAATGATCGCTTCAACTACCGCGCCCGTCCCGCCTCCACTCGGTGAGGCTCTCCCTTGGGTCAAATCCGTGCTCTTACAAAGTGCGGTGACGAGGGCTGCAGAAGCGAATCCGATGCCGTTTGCCTCCCGGATCAGCAGGAGAGTCGGAGCAGGGCGACTTCGAGGGCCAGGGATTCCTGCACATTGGTGTGAAGGTGGGACTGGGCTTCTTCGAGGAGGCGGAGATTGGATTCGGCGCGGTCGGGGTCAAGGCGGGCCGCGACGGTGCGGGATTCGGCTTCGAGATCGGGCCAGTCGAGCAGGCTGGAAGGCTGGCCGACGGTAATCATCCAGACGTCGCGCCACCACGACTGAAGGGCTTGGAGAGCCTCGCCCCGGCGCCGGCGGTACTCGCCTTCGGCGGCCGCCTTGGCTTCGTTCTCCCACTGTTCGGCCAGATCGCGCTCGACCTCCTCGTGCTGGCGCGCGGGTGACCGGGCCGCGACGGCTTCCTCGGCGACCGTGCGAAGGGCGGCCAGCCTTTGGAGGAGAATGCCCAGCAGACGGTATCGGGCGAGCAGACTGCGTGGGGGATGGGCCAGTTGCCGGGCGAAGTCGCGGATCCATTCCGACTCCAGCCGGTGGAGGGCGGAAGGACCGGGAAAGGCGAGGCGCAGGCAGCGGGAGAGAAGCGTCTCGAGGAGGCGTCCGGGTTCGGTGCTGAGGAGGATCAGCAGGGAGCCGGCGGGAGGTTCCTCGAGGGTCTTGAGGAAAGCGTTGGCGGCCTGGGGGTTCAGGCAGTCGGCGCCCACCAGGATGGCAACCTTGCGGCGGGCTTCGGTGGCCTTGAGTTGCACCGCGTGCATCAGGTCGCGGACCTGCTCCACGCGGATGATGCGCATCTTCGATTCCGCCCGGAGCCAATGCACATCGGGGTGCACTCCGGCCTGGATGCGACGGCAACTCGAACAGCGGCCGCAGGCGGAGACCGGGAATCCTGCTGGGGCATGGGCGGCGGCGTCGGTGCAGTTGACGGTGGTGGCCAGTTCCCGGGCGACAGCTTCCAGGAGTTCAGGATCCTCCCCGGAGAACAGGTAGGCGTGGCCCACCCGGCCCCGCTCCAAACTGCGCCGGAGCAGGGCCACGGAATGGCGGGCATCGGGATAATCATCCCACGACACGCGAAGCTTCTATCAGTGTCCGCCCCGCGGGAAAAGCCCGGCCGCTCGGAGAGCACCGCCACCCGAATCCTTCCCGATCCTGTCGGCCTGAGGACTATTGCGGCCTTCCGACGAGCCGGAGGGTTCGAACTGTCGCAATGGGGCAGGCCCTGCGGAGCACGGGCAGGCTTGGAAAGACCGTCGGGACTACAAGACGAAAATTGGCGTGGGAGGGAAGCCCTCAGCCAATGAGCTCTGCAATAAGTCAGGCACAGTACTGTTGACGTCGTCTTGGCCAAAAACACTGCCAAGTTCTTGCTGACATGCTGTTCAGAATGCCTGACCCATTATGTTTTGTATTGTTGACGAGCGGCGACGGATTCTACCCCCGCGGCCGCATGCTGTGTCGGCGCCTACCGGGCAGAAGTACGGCATTGGCCAAATCGTCGGATTCGTGGGTGGGACCGCGAGGCGGTCCAACAAGAACCAAATAGGCGTGCAATTCATTGCTGACGACTGGCTCCTGCCCGGTATCGCCGATCTGGTCTTCTCGACCGATGGCATCCATTGGAAAGCCGCGGCACGCTCCTCGATCAACCGACGGCTTCTTGTGGTGCCAGTCCTTGTCCAAGGGCGATTCGGGGGTATCCGGCCATGATGCTTCGACGCGGCGCTTCGGGGCGACGCCTTCTACGCCGCGGCGCGGGATTGGCGGGCGACCTTCCAGGGAACCGCGACCTCCATCCCCAGTTCGCTCGGTTTCCTGCCAATCCAGATCGCAATCAGGTCTCTCCACGCCGAAGGCACCGAATTGTGGAAAGCTGGGGGAACGGCGCTGATGCATCTGGGTTCCTTAGCAACGCCGGCGGGACCAAAGGGCGAGAAGTGAAGGGCAACGGACGGTTGGTGAACGGTTGGGGGGATCTGGAAGAAGAAGGCCCCTTATGCGAGCGACCCACTCCTCCCATGCCGGGTACGTCACGGCAACCGCGCTGGCCGCAGCCCTGCCCGTGTTGTCGGGCGTTGCCGCCGACTGGAAGACCGACGCGATCGCGCCGGTGACCAACCCGATCTTCTTTGAGGATCCGCACATTCACAGCGAGGTGCGGCCGATCTTCGCCTATCACAACATCCACGACGATTTCATCACCCGGGGCGGCTCGGCGCAGCTCTACGCGATCCAGCTCCGATGGGCGATCACGGACCGCCTGGCGCTGATCGCCACCAAGGATGGCTACATCAACCTCAAACCGACGGCGGTGCTGCCCGACGCGGACGGCTGGGCGGACCTGGGCGCCGGACTGAAGTACGCGGTGATCGACAACCGGGAGGCCGAATTCATCCTGACACCGGGCCTGACTTTCGAGTTCCCGACCGGACGAACCCGGGTGTTTCAGGGCAACGGCGACGGCGCCTGGAACTTCTTCGTCTCAGCCGGGAAGGGCTTCGGAAACCTGCGCCTTCTGGCCAACGTTGGAGGGATCGTGCCGCACGACTTCGATGAGGAGACAGCGCAGCTTCACACCAGCGCGCAGGTGGACTACACGGTGTCCCGGTACTTCACGCCGTTCGCCGCGTTGAACACCTTCACCGTGCTGAGCGAGGGGAACGTGCTGCCCCTGAATGTCGAGGGGTTCGATCTGTTCAATTTCGGGTCGTCCGACGCCAAAGGTTTCACCCAAGCGGTAGCCGGCGTCGGTTTCCGGTCGAGACTGTTCCCACGGTTCGACGTCGGCTTCGCCTATGAGTTCCCGATCAGCAAGCCGCGCGGGCTGTTCGGAGACCGCTTCACCGTGGATGCCATCTGGCGCTTCTGAGGGACTTCAATACCCGGCACGGTCATGGGATGCGATGCAGACGTGTCACGCCCCGCAGCCCGAGCACCGAGAGGAGGCCCAGGGTGAGCGCGATCAGGACCGAGCCTGAGTCGGGCGTTACGATTCGGGTGGTGCCCAGCGCGAAGAAGACCGCCGGCAGCTCGTTTTGGAAGACAAGCCCGCCCGTTCTGAGCGAGTACACGAACAGATTGCGGTCGAGGTCGCTGAGGTAGAGGTATTCGTAGTCGCTGGCCATGCCCACGATGCTGTCGCTCGGACTGACCGAGAAGTAGGTAGGTTCCAAAGTCAGCGGATCGATCTGATAAATGGCGTACTCACCCTGGGGCACGCCGTCCACCAACCGGTCGGCGTAGGTGAAGATCGGGCTTCCGGCGTCGCCGGCCACCGACCGTGGATCGACGATCCCGGGCACGATTTCCGGCTCCTCGGAGGCGATCAGGTCCCGGTGGCGGTAAAGGAGCCCAGTGGCGGCGTCCGCGGCAAAGAACGCACCGTCCCACAGCCCAAGACCCGAGATCTGCACATCACCCAGATCGAATTCCATGTCGCTCATCACAACTCCCGAGCGGGTGTGGATGGACTGCACCCGTTGCGGCGCCCGTTCTCCCTGCACCAGGAAGAGGGTCCAATCGTTGTTTCCCGCCAGCCCGAAGATGGTGTCGGCCGGGTCGATCCCGGGGATCGGGAACCGGGCGAGGACCCCGGTTTCGCCATAGCCAAAGACGCTGTAGTACACGAGTTCCTCGCCCGGACTCGATGGGTCAATGCCCCAGACGGCGGGTGCCGGGAGGGGGTTGGCATGGACCTGGCCGAAGGTGAAGCAGGAGGCAACCAGACCGAAGCACGCCTTGGCATTCATGAAGGATCCTTTCCGAGAGTGGAGTAAGTGACCACGGAGCGTCGGATTCGCAGGCGATGACACCTTGGCACGAGCCATGTCGCGGGCAACGATTCTGGGGCCAACCGTCCTGATCCCGCTCAGGGCCCGGCGAAGTAGCCAAGTTCGCGGAGCGACACATAATCGCGCGGCCGTTCGGTGGTGCGAAGTCCGAGGATGATGTGGTCGAGGACCTCCATGCGTAGAAGTTGACCGGCGCGGATGAGGTCGCGGGTCGCCCGGACGTCCGCCTCGGACGGCGTGGGATCGCCGGAGGGATGATTGTGCGCGAGGATGATGGCGGAGGCGTTGGCGGTGATGGCGCGGCGAAAGACTTCGCGCGGATGGATGAGAAGTGTGTCGAGGGTACCCTGGGTGAGGCGCTCGGCGAGAATCAGGCGACGCCGCGTGTTCAGCAGGATGAGATAGAAGGTCTCAACCTCCAGGAGACGGAACTCCTCGCGAAGAAGTTCCGCGACGCGTTCTGGGGTATCGAGCAGGGGCGTGTCCCGGCGCGCCTCCAGCGAGAGGCGCCGGGCCAGTTCGAAGGCGGCCTTGAGCGTGACGGCCTTCTCCGGACCGATTCCGGCAATCCGGCGCAGATGGGCCAGCGGCGAACCGGCGAGCCGGGTGAGCGAATGGTCGAAGCTGTGAAGGAGTCGTTCCGCGACGGTGGTGACCGGCACGCCGGCCATCCCCGTGCGGAGGAGGATGGCGATGAGTTCGCTGTCCCGGAGCGTGTCCGGACCGAGAGTGGCCAGGCGTTCGCGGGGGCGTTCGTGTTCCGGTGTGTCGCGCATGAGGATGCTCATGGAGTAAAGTGGCCCACCCGGCACCCTCGGCGGCGGAAGTGAGGGTCGGCCGTCGGGTGCGCACCGATCCATGCGTCTTGGACCGGCACGGCGCCGCGTGGTTTTGGGGCCGCGCGAAACCCGACTCTTTCCAGTCGTCCAACCCCGAACAGGAAAGGCCATACGCCGGGTGGGAGATTGTCAGCACGCCCGGATAACGCGGCGTGGGCGGGATTTCTTACAAAGAAAATTCAAGGGGGGCGATTTTCTTGAAGGTGGGCGTTGGGAAGCATCCGCTCCCGCCCCATTTCCTCCGGCCACACTGAGCGCCGTCGCATGGAGTGCCCCCGCCCATCCCCCTGACGCCGGATGCCGACTTGAGTAAAAGTTAATGTGTCTGACATTTTGCCGTTCGTCGCCCGTCGCCCCCCTCCCTGCCCCCGGAATCGCGGATGGTAAATAGCAAAGCGCCTGCCTATTTACTGCCAAAGGCCGATGCCCGGACGCGTTGCACTACGACGAACGTCGGCAGGTCCGGCAACCCAATGCCGTGGGGTTCCTGACCCCTATGCGGCGACCGGTCTGCAATCCATCCATGAAGGGCGGGCATGGGCGGTTGGGGTGCCGGACTGTCCAATGTCCAAGATCAGCATTGCGCGGGGCGAGTCCGGCTGATTGACTTCGATCCGGATCGAGTCGGGACGTAGCTCAGCCCGGTAGAGCACCTGGTTTGGGACCAGGACGTCGCAGGTTCAAATCCTGTCGTCCCGACCAGTCTTCCCTTCCCGCCGCGATTTCCGGGAACTGCGGCCCTCAACTGCGGCCCTCAACTGCGGCCCTCATTCGCATCCCTCCCATCCGATTGCCCAACGGGAGACGTTCTTTTCGTGGAAGGAAACGGCCCTGCCCGGATCCTGGGATCTCCTTTCACGGGATCAGGCGTAACGAGATCCGCGCCGGAACGGTGGCGCTTGGATCCGGATGGCCTGCGGGGACGCTATGACAGGACTGGCAGGACATCAGGGTGCGCACCGTGGTCGCCGGTGGTGCCTTGGGCGCATGGCATTGCATGCAGTCCGAGGACCCGTCCCGCACCATGAGGTCGCGCCGGGGTCTGCTGCGATTGCCATTGAGCAAGTCGACAGTGTGGCGGGTGACGTCGGCGCTGAGCCGGCGGCAGCGTTCTCCTCGATCGGACGAGTAGGGGTTGGACTGCGCGACCGTGCACCAACGGGCAACCGAGGCATGGCAAAGGACGGATCCGGCAACGGAGACGGGAACCGCCGGTTGGTCCGGGGGCCTGTGCTGGGGCAGAGACGAGTGTTCGTACCACTTGAACAGATCGACGAGCAGGACATCGCGGACGCGCTGGCTGGCCTCGAACAGACCCACCGCGGCCGCCGCCCCGTTGAGGGCACCGCAGAGCGTTCCGTAACCCGCCACCCCTCCATGGCCGTAGTCCATCATTTGGTAGGGGAACGATTGGAGGGAGGTGCCGTGGGTTTCGCGCCAAGTCTCCACAATCCCTCGAAATACCGCATACATGCAGCCGTGGCCGGGATAATGGCGATAGGTGCCCTCCGCCGCACGTTCCGGGCTAATTGGGACATACTCCCAAGCTTCCGGTGGGCACGGGGCCATCTCCGCGGGCGGGGAGGACCCCGTCCTAGCGGCGGTCAGCGGGGCCAGTGCTGCGCCGCTCGAAAGGAGCCCGATCCTGCGAAGGAGGGTGCGTCGAGGCATACCACTCATCGCCTGCCACCCTCAGCTTGCCTGCCATTCTGTCAAACGTTTCGGGATGACCGGCGCCTTCGGCGTGCGGCGGAAGACCCGTTGTGTTTGGCGTCGCCGCCGGGATACTCTGGGTTCCCGTCCGGCGTGCGGATCCGGGCAATGGAGCCCGGCCGCTTCGGTGGCGGATTCGATACGCGTGAAACGATTGCATCTCGTGGGATTGGCATTGGGATTAGCGGCGGCAGGCGCGGTGGTGAGCGGATGCGGGCCCGGCCCGCAAGGGGCGGCGTTCACTGACCTGGGAGCAGTGGAGGGTGCCAACGCCGTCTGGCAGGTCAGTGTCGGCGGACTTCATTGTGACGGCTGCGCCAGCGGCCTGCGCAAGGAGCTGCTGCGCACCGAAGGGGTGACGGGAGCGCAGGTGCATTTCGGGCGATCGCTCGCCCAGGTGGCGGTGGACACCAACCGGGTGACGCTGGAAGCGGTTGCCAAGGTCATCGCCGACGCCGGCTATCAGATGGGGGCGCATCAGCCATGAGGCCGGCCCCTGTTGCGGGATCGGGCCGGTGGACGGTCCGGCGGCAAGCTGGGTTCTCTGTCGTGGTTCCCTTCCCAGATTGGGTTCGACTCGCTTGTATCGTGGGACTCGGCTGGGCGATGGTGGGCTGTGATCGACCAGCGGGAGAGGCGACTGCAGCGCGGCATGTTCACGAGACGCGTGGGGAGGTGCGGGAGATAGCGGCGGATCGCCGCACTGCGGTCATCCGGCACGACGAGATTCCGGGGTACATGCCGCGCATGACCATGGATCTGAACGTGCGCGATACGAACGAACTGGCGGGGGTTCAGGCGGGCGACGTGGTGACGTTCCGGCTGCTGGCCGACGACGCAACGCACTGGATTGACAACCTCCGGGTGGTCGGCCGGGTTCATGCACCAGAGGATGAGGGGATCGATCCGGAGGAGGCCGCCTTCACGCTGCTGCCCGTGCGCGAGTTGAACCCGGGCGATCTGGCGCCGGATGTCGAGTTTCTGGACGAGAACGGCCGGGTTCAACGGTTTTCGCGGCTTGCGGGCCGGGCGGTTGCATTCAGCTTCATTTTTACGCGTTGCCCTTTGCCGGACTTCTGTCCGTTGATGAACCGCAGTTTCGCGGAGGCGCGGCGCCTGCTTCGGGCCGATAGCAAGGCCCCGACGAACTGGTTCTTCCTTTCGCTCTCGTTTGATCCCGAATTCGACCGGCCGCCCGTTCTGCGGGCTTACGCCCGAGGATATCGGGGCGCCGATGAGGATCGGTGGCGGTTTGCCGTGCTCGGCACCAACGCCATCGCCCGGTTGGCACCGGCTCTCGATCTGCGGCTGATCCGAGAGCAGGGCAGCATCTCGCACAATCTCCGGACCGTGGTCCTTGATCCTCAAGGCCGCATTCACCGGCAGTTCGACGGCAATCGATGGACTGCCCGGGACCTGGCCGACGCCCTGATCGAAGCGGCCGGGAAGGTGAAGCACACCAATCCTTAGTGGTTCATTCCTCAAATCTGGATACGTATCTAAACGCGCTCCGTTGCGGCGGTTGCGCCGTGGATGGACCGGCGATGAAAACGCCAAGCCATGCCGAGAAGAAGCCCATTTGCCATCCGGTTGTCACCTGCCGAACAGCGCGAGCTCCATCGAAGAGCCACCAAGTATACGTTGCCATACTTTCAAGTCCTCCGCGCCCGGATGATCCTCCTCGCCGCCCAAGGCGTCCCCAACGACGAGATCGCCACCCGCCTCGACACCCATCGCGAGGTGGTCAGCCAATGCCGCAAGCGCTTCTTTCTTGAGCGACTCCGCGGCCTCGAAGAACTGCCACGCCCGGGTCGGCCACGGGCTTTCCCCCTCGGAACTGGTCGTCCAGGTCAAACCCCGGGCCTGTGAAATGCCTCGCCAATTCGGCCGCCCGCTCTCGCTTTGGAGCCTCCCCGAACTGACTCGCAACGTCGTCGAGTCCTGCTTGGTGGCCCAGATCAGCGGCAGCACGCTCTGGCGTTGGCTCCACCACAACGTCCTCCGTCTGTGATTCCATCGCTGCTGGATCTTTCTGCGCGATCCACACTTCGTTCGCAAGGCCGGCCGCCTGCCCCACCCTCTACGAATGTCTGTGGGAGGGCCAACCGTTGCGTGAGGACGAGTGCGTCTTTTCGGCCGACGAAAAGACCAGCGTTCAGGTCCGGGCCCGCATCCATCCCGGTACGCCCGCTCGCCCCGGCTGAGCGATGAAGGTGGAGCACGAATACGAGCGCAAGGGAGCCTGCTTCTATCCGGCGGCGTGGGACGTGCTCCCTGCCAAGGTGTTCGGTCGTTGCGAAGCGCACAGCGGCATCGCTGCGTTCGATCGCCTGGTCGATCAGGTCATGCAGCAATCTCCCTACCGGAAAGCGCGGCGGGTCTTCGGGATCGTCGACACCGAACGGTGGGGCACCACACAGGTGGAGGCACTCGGCGACATCGGCTCAGCCGAAGCGACTTACCCCACCGCATCGACACGGAGATCGCGTAACACGGTCAGCCCAGGGATGGGAGCGCCCCGGATGGTGCGGGCGCCGCTCTTGCGCCGCTTGCCGAACTTGTCCCGGTGCCGCTCCCACATCTGGTCCACGAACTCCTTCGATCCCAGGAACACCCCGTCGGTCATGTGCCGGATCCGTAGCCGCAGGATCTGCCCCAGCGGCAACTCCCCGCCCCGCGCCAGCTCCGCCCGGATCGCCTCCGGGTCCAGCACCCGCTTGTCGCTCCGCCCCGACGTCCCACCAATCACGTAAAGCGCCAGGCGATATTCTGCTGACGCCACGCTCCAGTCGGCTGCGCCCAGAAAGCCGATGATTCCGCGGCGGATGACCTTGTCGCCGGTGAGGGCGGCGGCGTAGCCGCAGAAGCGGTAGTCCTTGGGATCGTTGACCAAGCCGGCGCGGACGGGGTTGAGGTCGATGTAGGCGGTGATAAGTGAGTGGTGCTGGGACAGTCTTCTCCACCAGACACCGCGGAAGCGCTCGCCCCAAAGGTAGCCGGCGTGGCCGTGACGGCGGTTGTACCAGCGGGAGAAGCGTTGTTTGAACTCCTGGAGGAAGATGGAGAGGTCGGCGATGCGGGAGAGGACGGCCTGGCGGATGTCGTCGGGGATGGGTTGGCCCTTGTTGAGGGCGGCGCGGGCGAGGGTGGGGAGGGTGGCCTTGGGCCCGTAGAAGTCCTCGAGTTTGGCGAGGATGACGTCGTCCGGGATGGAGTCCGGGAGGGGCTTGGGCGGGACGCGGATGAGGAGGTGGAAGTGGTTGGACATCATGCAGAAGGTGATGATGTCGATGTCGCAGAAGCGGGCGAGGTGGTGGAGGATGTTAAGGAGCTTGTTCTTGCCGGAGTCGTCGAGGAGATGGAGCCCGCCGGCGACGCGGGACATGCAATGGTAGGTGGCGGGGAGGGCGGGGTCGGCCGTGATGCGTGGGGTTCTCATGGTGGGATGGGTGCGTTAGGGACGGCGGTGCAAGTGCACGAGGCGAGTGCGGAGGAGCCGAACGATGGCTGAATGGCGGAAAGGATAAGCAATGAGCGGCGCGAGCGTCAAACTCAAAATGCCTGTCTAATAGATTGCAGCACTCTGAAGGAGCTCGCGGAGCTATACCGGGGCCCCGAGCCCCGACGAAGCCCAGCCGGCAGTTCACGGAGCGCTTGCCAATGGGCGCCCGGGACCGCCAAGCTGATTCTCCCGGCAGCGCGCAGGATTCAAGCCGCGCTTCATGCCGGTCCGTCCGTTTGTGTCATGAGCGACAAGCCCGAAATCGAACTGGATCTTGACCTCCAGTTGCTACCGGCCTGGGCACGACAGCCGCAGGCGACCAACCGTTACGCCAATTTCGAGGGGGGAGGTGACCGGGACCGCCGGGGACCCCAGAGCCGCGGACGCGGTGACTCGATGGGGCCTCGTCGCGAGTTTCGCGGGGAGCGACGACCGGGCCCGGGCGGGCCCCGACCCCAGGGTGGTCCCGGACGCGGGCCTCGTGACGACGCCCGGGGCGGACGGGGACGGAGCGGCGGGTCCCGGTTCGAAGGACCCCGCCGTGAGCCGGTCGAGGAACTACCGGAGGGAATCTCCGCAGACCTGATTCCGGAGCCGAACGGTGTGGACTCGTTGACCCGGCAAATCCGGCAGACAGGGCGCGCCTATCCGCTCTTCGACATCGGCCACCTCATCCTGAAGCGGCCCGATCGTTACCTCATCGAGTTCCGAGCCACCGGCAACCTGGCCGACGGCTCGCCGCGACAGTTGTATGTCTGCAACCTGGATGACTCGGTCTGGATGACGGAATCCGAGGCGGTGCGGCACATCATGGCGCATCACTTCGACACCTTTTACCAGACGGAGAAGATCGCGGTCGATCCGCCGAAGGGCACCTACACCCTGGTCGCCCAGTGTGGGATGAGCGGGGTCGTCCTGGGGCCGCCAAACCTGCACGAGTACCAGATCAAGCTGCAACGGTTGCACGCCGAACGGTTTTCGCGGCTGCCGTTCGATGTGTACAAGTCCCGGGTCAAGATGGTCCGCGACGAGGCGGTGGTGAAGCAGTGGATCGAAGAGCAAAGCTTCAAGTACGAGTACAACTGCCTCAACCTGCCCGAACCCCTCAAGCTCCCCAACCGCGAGGCGGTCGAGAAGCACTTCCGGGAGGTGCACCTCTCGAACATCCTCCGGCCCGTCAACCGCCATACCGTCCGCACTCCGGCTGCCCGGGAGGCGTTGCCGCCGCCGCTGCGCCGTCTGGCCCGGCGCGAATTCGACCTGCAGCAGCGGTTCCCCCTCAGACTGGTCACCCGCCTGAGCGACGACTTCGCCCATCGCGGACTGCACTTCTTCAAGGTCAACAAGACCGTTCTGCATGTTGCCGTTGCCCGGCCCCGGTTCCTGGATCTCGAAAGCACCCCGGTGGGTGATGGGATCCGAAAAATCATGCAGGCGATCGACGCGACGCCGGACTGCACCCGCCGACGGTTGCTCGAGAGCCTGGGAGTTCCGCTGCCGCCCACGCCGGAACCGGGTGCTGAACCGGCCGCCGCCGAGGAACCGCCTTCTCCCGAACTCCAGGCGATCGTCACGGATCTGCACTGGCTCATCCACGAAGGGCACGTCATCGAGTTCGCCAACGGCCATCTCGAATCCGCCAAGCGTCCGGCGCCGCGTCCGCAGCCGCTTCCCAGGACCCCCAAGGCCCCGCCCGCCGAAGGTGCCGGTGCCACCCAAAGCCCTGAACCAACACCCGAAGCGCCGACCCTTGGGGAAGGCGTGCCGGTGGAATCCACAGCGGCCGAGGCGACTGCAGCCGCCGACGCGGTTGCCGTGTCCCCAGAAGCCCCCGTCAATCCAGGTGCCACGGATGCCAACGCCCCTGCTGGTACGGAGCCGCTGCCGGCTTCCGAACCGCCCGCCGCCGCGGTGACCGAGTCGCCGGCTCCCAGCCCCCAAGCTGTCCCTGCAGAGCCGTCCGACCCGTCCGACCCGTCAGCCGTTCCGGTGGCGGAGATGCCCGCGGCGGATGCGCCCGCGGCGGAGGCACCCGTGCCGCAGGCCACCCCGGCGGAACCGAAACCCGGCGACCCGACGGCCTCCGAGGGCGAGGAAAACCGCTTCAATCCTTCCTGAGTCACCGGGGTCCCGGTGTCTCCATGTGAGGCGCGTGACCGGCCAGGAAGGTTGTCCGGTAGCGCGCCGGATTGGTGCCCTTGGCGGTCAGGATGAGCACCGGACCGGATTGCACCCGGCGGAACTCTGGCGAACAGAGCCCGAGCAGGTCGCCTTCGACGGGAAAGGCCACGGTGCCGGTGGTTTCAGGAATGAACCGCACCTGCCGCCAGGCGGCATCGATGCCCACTGTGAACGGCACTCCCCGACGTTCCCCCAGGTATCGGTGGGGATTGTTCGGTTCCGGCTCCAGCCGGGTTCCTGGCGCGAACTGCCAGCACACCCGAATCAGGTCAGCACATCCGCCCTGGCCAGGTTCAATCACATCGTCCACCTGCCATCCGTCCCGCCCACCCCCTGAAAGGCGGGTGACGCGTCGCCGGACCGTCCCGTGGGGAAGCTGCAATCCGGCGTCGATGCCGCCCTCCGGAGAGACGCGCCAAGTGGGAACGGCATGCGCCTGTTCCCACAGGAACGGACCCAGGCGCCGCGGGAAGTTGAAGGCTGGGCCCGGGACATGCGGTCCATTGTGAGCCCCCCAGGAGGCCAGCCAGGACCGCAACCGGGTATCGCCGTAGTAGGCGCCCGTGCCGGGATCGATGACCAGGGCCACACCCCGAAGCCATAGGGACAGATGCAGCGCGTCCAGATGTCCGTGGGCTGCCATGGGTTCGAGTCCCAGCGGTGACAGGTCCCACCGCCCCAGCCAGTCCCCGCTCCAGCAGATCGCCTGGCCGGACTCCGGATAAACCAGCCAGTCATCTGCGGTCCGCACACAGGCCGGCGGTTCGACGGGCGCGGGCGGATCGCCCAGCCACCATTGGAGGCCCGGGCTTGAGGCGGACGCCGAGAACCACGCCCACCACTCCCTTTCGGAGCAGGTCGGATCCAGGGCCCAGGGCGTGACGGTGGCGCTGTCGGTATCGCCGTAGTCCCAGGGGTCCGATGGCGCCTGCACGGTGACAAAGAAATCCGCGGCCCGGCGCAGTCGCTCCTCAACCTGGGAGGAGACCGGGCGTCCGGCGGCGGTGAGAGCGCGCCAGGCGGCCCAGCAGAGTTCCCAGGAGAACAACTGGTAATGCAGCGCCTGTTCCCGATTGCCGCCGTCGGGGGCGAACTGCCGCAGCACCTCGGCTTCCCATTGCCGGTGCAGCGACTCGACCGGGCCGCCCCAACGTTCCAGGGCCGGCCACCGGGTTTCCGCCACCAGCAACCCCGCCAGTTCCCCGAGCAGATGGTTGTTGGCCGAGGAGCCGAAGGACCGGTGCCGCCACACGTACCACACATGCGCGGGCAGGATGCGTTGTCGCAGCGTCTCGATCTCCGATCGCTCCGTCCCGGCCGCCTCCAGCAGCGCGTCGATCGACGCGAAGTTCAACAGCCGCACGCCCGCCTCCAGCGCGCTGGTCCAGTTCCAGCCCAGGTAGGGTGGATTGCGCCGCACCCAGTCCGCCAGCCATCGCACACACGTCGCCGCCGGCTCCGCCTCGCCCAGCACCCAGCCGGCCTGGGCGAGACGCACCAGTTCGCTCCAGCGGCTGATCTCCCAGATCGGTTTGATGTCCGTTCCGCGCGGCAGTTCCCGGTGGTTCAGCCGGAACCCGGGACGGGCGGTCGGCACCTCGCGCCCCGCCGCGTAATCCATGAACCAGCGCGGCGGATCATGCACCGTGATGGACAGATGACCGAACAGCCGCCATCGCCCGGCCCGAATCGCCTCAGCCTCCTGCGCCAACGCCTCCCGGACCACTTCCGGCGCCGTCTCGTGCACGGGCAACGTGGGCCAGCTCAAGGAAGCGGGCTCACCTACCGGCACGGCGCTGAAATCCGGCACCCTCCTGCCATCCGCCGCCTGACGCCACCGCTGCGCGAGGCGTTCCCGCAACTCCGCCCCTCCCATGGCCCGCAGCCGGTGCCAGTACCACCGCAAACCGTGCTTCATGTGCGGATACCGTGGCCAACCCCCCGCGCACGTGTCCAGCGGTTGCCCGCTTGCCCTCGCCGGGTCCCGGGGCCGAGACTCCCGGCATGTCCGCGCCGACCGGCCGCATCCTGATCGCCGATGACCAGGCCGATGTCCTCGCCGCGCTCCGTCTCCTCTTCAAGGGCGAAGGCTACGAAATCGAGACCGTCTCCTCCCCGGCCGCCGTCCTTCGAGCCCTCGAGGAACGCGATTTCGATGCGCTCCTCATGGATCTCAACTACAGCCGCGACACCACGTCCGGCCAGGAGGGACTCGATCTGCTGGCCCGCCTCCAGGCCCTCGATCCCGCCCCGGCCGTGGCCGTGATGACGGCCTGGAGTTCCATCGATCTGGCGGTCGAAGCCATGCGCCGCGGCGCCCAGGACTTCGTCCAGAAGCCCTGGGAAAACGCCCGCCTCGTCACCATCGTCCGCAACCTCGTCGCCCTCCGTCGTTCCCGCCGCCAGAGCGAACGACTCCAGGCCGAAAACGAAATCCTTCGCGGCGTCCGACCCGTCCTCATCGCCGAGTCGCCCGCCATGCGCCCCGTCCTCGACCTCATCGAACGGGTCGGTCCCTCGTCCGCCAACGTCCTCATCACCGGCGAAAACGGCACCGGCAAGGGCGTCGTCGCCCGCGCCCTCCACGCCGCCTCCAGCCGCGCCGCCAAGTCGCTGGTGACCGTGAACATGGGCGGCATCACCGAGGCCCTGTTCGAGAGCGAACTGTTCGGTCACGTGAAGGGCGCCTTCACCGACGCCCGCACCGACCGCGTCGGCCGCATCGAACTGGCAGAGGGCGGAACCCTCTTCCTCGACGAAATCGCCAACCTCCCCCTCGGTCAGCAGGCCAAACTCCTGCGCGTCCTCGAGACCGGCGAGTTCGAACGCGTCGGCTCCTCCCGCACCCAGAAGGCCGATGTCCGCCTCATCTCCGCCACCAACGCCGACCCGCGCCGCGAAGTCGAAACGGGCCGGTTCCGTCAGGACCTCCTCTTCCGGCTCAACACCATCGAGATCCACCTTCCCCCCCTTCGCGAACGCACCGAGGACATCCCGCTCCTCGCCGACCACGGCCTCCGCGAACACGCCCGCCGCTACCGCAAGGAAATCGCCGGCTTCGACGATGCCGCCCTCCAGGCCCTCCGAAACTACCCCTGGCCCGGCAATGTCCGTGAACTCGAACACGCCGTGGAACGTGGGGTCCTCATGTGCCGCGGCGATCGAATCCAGGCCGCCGACCTCGGACTCCGCCCCGCCCGGGACGCTGAACCGCGCCTCGAGGATCTGAGCCTCGAAGACGTCGAGCGCCTCATGATCCGCAAGGCCATGGCCCGCTTCGATGGCAGCGCCCAGAAGGCCGCCGAGGCCCTCGGTCTGAGCCGGAGCGCCTTCTACCGGCGTCTCGAAAAATACCAGCTCTAGCCCCCCCAAGCGTGCCTCCCCGCCGCCAGTCCGCCGCTCCCGGATCCCGCCGTCCGCTCGCGGTTGGCGTCTGGCTGCTGCCCTTGCCCGGCCTGATCGCGGCCCTCGTCCTGCTGGGCCTGACCTCCACCCCGGTGTCGTGGCGCCTTCTCGGCGGCGCGGCGCTTGTCGGGGCCACGTTGGGATTGGTGATGCTCTGGCGGGAACGGACCTCCTACTCGATGCGCACCCTTGCCAGCGTCGTGGCCGCCCTGCGCGATGGCGACTTCTCCATCCGCGCCCACGCCGGTCCCGGACGTCATGCCATCGAGGCGCTCGCGGGCGAGATCAACGCCCTCGCCGACACCCTTCGCGAACAGCGCCTCGGCGCCCTCGAAGCCTCCGCCCTGCTCCGCACCGCCATCGAGGAACTGGACGCCGCCATCTTTACCTTCGATGACACCCGCCGCCTCCGCCTCGCCAACCGCGCCGCCGAACGCCTCCTCGCCCGTCCCGTCGAACAGCTCCTCGGCCGCACCGCGGACGAACTCGGCCTCGCCGCCTCGCTCGAAGGCGAAGCCAGCCGCGTCGCCCCGATGACCTTCCCCGGCGGCATCGGGCGCTTCGGCTTCCGCCGTTCCCAGTTCCGGCAGGGCGGCCGTCCCCACCAGCTCCTCGTCGTCGCCGACCTCAGTCGCGCCCTCCGCGACGAGGAACGCCAGGCCTGGCAACGCCTCCTCCGCGTCCTCGGCCACGAACTCAACAATTCCCTCGCCCCCATCAAGTCCGTTGCCGGCACCCTCGCCGACCTGTGCCGCCAGGACCCGCCCCCTCCCGACTGGCGGGAGGACGTCCGCGACGGCCTCGCCCTCATCTCGGCGCGCGCCGAGGCCCTCTCCCGGTTCATGCAGGCCTACTCCCAGCTCGCCCGCCTTCCCGCCCCGCGCTGCGCTCCGATGGAGGTCGGACCCTGGATCGAACGGGTCGCCGGACTCGAAACCCGCGTTCCAGTCCTCGTCCGCCCCGGCCCCCCCGTCACCCTCCACGCCGATCGTGACCAACTGGAACAACTTCTCATCAACCTGGTCCGCAATGCCGCCGACGCCGTGATCGAAGCCGCCGACCAGGGCCCACCCGATCGTGACAACGCCATCGAGATCCAGTGGGTTCGGGTCGGGCGGGAAGTCGAGGTCCGCATCACCGACACCGGACCCGGACTCGCCAACCCCGCGAACCTCTTCGTCCCCTTCTTCACCACCAAGCCGGGCGGCTCCGGAATCGGGCTGACCCTGTGCCGGCAGATCGTCGAGGCCCACGAGGGACGGTTGACGCTCGAAAACCGCCCCGACCGCCCAGGCTGCCTCGCCTGCCTCCGCCTTCCCTGTCCGTCGCCCCCCTCCTCCGAACCCGGGTAGGAACCAGATCAAGCCAGCGCGCCCGACCGTCTTGCATGGCTACGGCTCAGACCTCACCGCAGAGATGGACCTGCAGGCCCAGCTCGGAGAGGGCGGCGGCCTTGATGCGGCAGGCGCGATGGACCTGCCGTTCATTGGGCGCATACACCACCTGGATGTGGTTCGCGGGATGCCGCGCCATCATCTGGTCGCGGGTGATGCCCTGCAGGACGGCATGCATGATCGGCCATTGCGGGGTGGTCTCGCGCCAGCGCCTGGCCGTTTCCTTTTCCGGCAACCGCACCACCTCGGCCACCCCGAGATCCGCCTGCAGGCGGTTGTCCTTCACGAAGACCCGGCTCCACACCACCCAGCCGGGCTTGCTCACCCCCTTGAGCGTCCCGCCCCCCAACCGGAAATACATCGGCGGCTGCCGTTCGCTGCTCGCCCCCTTCCAGCCGCCCGTGAAATGCGCCGGCGGCGCCGCGCCCGAGATCAGGAACACCCAGACATAGGCATCCACGCCCGCCCCCCGGAACGCCTGGCCCCACCGCAGGTCGTGCAGCGTGTTCTCCGGTGCGAACCCGAGTTCCCGCCACAACCGGTACGTCACCAGCCCGTCCAGGCCCGCGCACTCGTCCACTTCGTTGAAGTGCGGCAGCGCCTCGCCCGGATACAGAACCCGCCCGTCCGCCGACCGCACCGGCGGTCGATCGACGTTGTTGAGCGTGCCTTCGACAAGGTCGCTGGCCGGGGCGAGATCCTTCAGCCCCTGCTGGTACTGAATCCCGATGGTGTCGCAGCCGAAGGCGTCGGCGAGGCGCAGGGCCGCGATGTACATCCGGCACTGGTCGAGCGTCTGGGCCTCCGTCAGTTCCGTCGCCTCGTCCCGCCCCCAGCGAAACGTCAGTCCCTTGCGCCGGTACCAGTCCAGCACCTCCCGCGCCTCCGCTTCGGTCACCTCCCGCATCGCGGCGTACAGCGTGGACTGGCTCAGGCGCTCCTTGAAGATCCCCGTCGGGTGCAGGAGTTCATCGGGAATGATGGCGTTGTACATCCCCATGCAGCCTTCATCGAACACGCCCATGATCGCCTTCCGCTGCCGAAAGACCCGCGCCCACGACCGCCCAAGGAACTCGTCCTCCGCCGGCAGTTTCACACGATCCAGATCCCGGACGTGCGAGGTGTCGTGCCGGACCCGCCCCGTCTCCAGCCACTGCCGCAGGCCGTCCCGGAAGAACCGGTCGGTGAAATCCTCGCTCCACAAGGTGCTGTACGGGACACCCGCCTTGGTGAGCGTACCGTTGAGATTCAGCATCCCCACCAGACCCGGCCACGTGCCGGACCAGTTGGCCACGGTCAGGATGGGACCGCGATGCGTGGTGAGCCCGGCCAGCACATGATGACTGTACTGCCACACGCTCTCCGCCACGATCAACGGGGACTCCGGATCCAGCGAACGAAACACCTCCAGCCCCATCTTCTGCGAATCGATGAAGCCGTGCCCGCGCGCCCGATCCACCGGGTGTCCGCGCACCGCCTTCCAACCCTCGGCCGCCAGTGCCCTCCCCAGCGCCTTCTCCATCTTCGCCTGTTCCGGCCAGCACAGCCGGTTGGCGGAGGAACGAAGATCGCCGCTGGCAATCACAGTCACGCGACGTCCCGTCCTCGAACCCGTGGTCTTCATCCCGGAACTCCAGAAGACCCCTGCCCGGAAATCAATCCCGCAGCTCGACCCCGGGCAGGCAAGAAAGTCTGGCCGATTCGCCCGCCGATTCCGACCAACACGCTGAAAGGTCCGCCGAATGGATTCCGATGAACAACACCGCATGTGGTGTCGCCAAGCCCTCCAGGGGGATCGCGACGCCGCGTCCCAACTCCTCCACGGGCACTACTCACGGATCTACGCCTATCTGCGCCGGTTGGCGGGCAACGACGCGGACGCCGCGGACCTCACCCAGGAAGTGTTTCGAAAGGTCTGGAAATCCCTGGAGCGTTATCGGGAAGCCTCGTCCATCAGCACCTGGATGCACCGGATCGCCTACCATACCTGGGTGGACTGGCTGCGCCGCCATCGACCGGCCACCCCCCGGTCCGAGCACTGGTGGCGGGAACTGCCGGGCGACCTCCCATCGCCGCTCCAGGCCGCCGCCACGGAGGAAAGCCTGCGCGCGCTGTGGGCGCAGGTGGACCGACTCCCGGAAGAGGAGCGGCAGGTCATTCACCTGCATTTCGGACAACAACTCACCCTGGTGGAATCGAGCGCGGTGATCGACATGCCATTGAGCACGCTGAAGCTGCGGCTTCGCTCCGCCCTCGATCGCCTCCGCCTGCGCCTGAAGGAACGCTCCGGCGACCCTGTAAACACACACCCTTGAAGCGAGGACTCCATGAACACTGACCACGACATCGAAACCCGGCTGCGCAACACACCTCCGCCCGAGCCACCCGCCGATTTGCTGACCCGGCTGGAGCGGGACATTAACGTGTCTCCGTCCTCCGGGGAAGCCATCGACGCACGGACGGGCAGCGCCACCCTCCCCATCTGGTGGCGTCGCCTCTGGCTGCCCGTCACCGGAATTGGCACCGCCACCGTGGTGCTGATTCTAGGCCTGGTTGTATTTCCCGGCGGAAGTGGACGTTCCATCGCCGCCGCCGGCGAGAACCTGAAGCGGGTCCAGTCCGTCCGGATTCTGACATACAACCGCTCAGGCCCGTCCCAGCCCGTCCTTCGGGACCGCTCGAAGCCGGTCAATGTCTGGCCGAACTTCAGTACCTCCCAGCATCCCGACAATCCGCTCGTGGCCACCGAAATCTGGTTCCGCACCGGGACCACTCCGTCCGGCAACGGGGAGATGGTCACCCTCCGCGAAACCGAGACCCTCTGGAATCGGGACAACTGGGAGCTGAGTGTCGATCGCACCACTGGAAACCGTCACTTCCGGTTGAACGCCCAGCCCCTCGACATCGACAGGCTGGCTTCGCCGGTCTTCGCGATCAGCGGACTTGTGTTCAGGGCGGCCTCCGACGTGGATGCCACGCACGCCGGTCCGGAACTCGATGTGTCCCACTGCTGGGTTGGCGAATACCGCCAGCCCGGAACCGAAATGGGCGGCAAACGCCCCAACTACCTGATGCGGGTCTGGCTGGACGAATCGGCATTCCTGGCGCGGAGGATCGAATGGTTCAGTGACGACTACACCCCCAACGCGGAACCGTGGATCTTCCAGGCCTACGAGTTCTACGACTTCGACCAGCCGCTTCCCGACGAACTGTTCGAATTCGAGATCACCGACGCTGACGTGGCGGCCCTGGGATTGACCCTTGCAGAACTGCAGGCGCTGTCCGTCAGGGCCTTCTCCGCGGAACTGACCGGGGAAGCGGGCGCTGAGTTCCACGGCACGATCCAGGACTCCCAGGGATCACGGACTTTCGCCGGCCAGATCCCGTTCGTCCTGGTCCACGATCCCGTCGGTCCGACCACCATCGAGATCCACTTCAAGGACGGCCAACAACACAGTGTCGGGATCCAGGTCAACGCCATGAGGATGATGACATCGGCATCAGGACTCCGTGCCGAAATTGGAGACGCCGGCATGGTCTCCGCGCAGTCGCTGCGTTGAAGCCGGGTCCGCGCCTGTGCGACGCACGGGCGACGAAACCCCAAGGCGGTTCAACTGAGGACTCGCGGAGCTCGTCCCTCCGATCTGCTGCCTCCTCACCCACGACTCCGGGATGCACCGAGCGTTGGCATCCGCGCACGATGCCTCTTGACGAGGCTCCAAGGATTACAGTATTCATCTATGCGACCCTCGATCCGCCGCCTTCCAACCGGGAAGGCTCCCAATGAACAGGAATGGATTCCTTATGAACAGGTTCGACCACGAGCACGAGACTGTGACGCGCCATGGCAGATGGGCTGGTTTCACCCTGATTGAATTGCTGGTGGTGATCGCCATCCTGGGAATCCTGGCGAGCATGCTGCTGCCCGCCCTGGCCAGGGGACCGGAGCGGGCCCGGGAAACACAGTGCCTCGGGAACCTGCGACAGATCGGGTTCGCCGCCCGCATGTTATGGGATGACCACGGCGGGAAGATGTTCCACTTCTCTGGCGGACGGGACCCCTCCGATCACTGCCTGCAAACCAATCACGGCTGGGCCAGGGACCGCAATCTGCATCCCTACCTTGGGACCTCCGAGGTCTATCGCTGCCCGGTGGATCGGGGCAAGATCAGCCAGGATTGCGTTGCTCATCCCGAAGCGACCCTGCTGCCGTCGTGCTGGGAGACCCGGGGATTCAGTTACGAACTCAATGGCGGCGTTCCCGCTGGACTGCGGACCCCCTTCACCCGCCACCGCGTCGCCCGACCGCTGATGGGCCTGGACGCGAGCGAAGTGCCCGATCCTGCGTCCATGATCCTCATGTACGAACCGCCCGCGGTGCCGCAGGTATGCCATCATCCCACACGGCATTTCCTTCCCCGATGGTATCAATGGCACCGCAACCGCGGGCAGACGGACTTTATGGATCCCCGGATGGCCCCGGCCCGGTTCTATTCCCCGGTCCTCTTCGTGGACGGCCACGCGGGTGTTTTTAACTTCTCGAGATCGCTCACCGCCGATCCCTATTTTCCGTTCGAGCAAACGCGGCATTGGACGTGGTACATTGCGGCTGCGGATTAGAGGCACGCGGGACCGCGCCGCTGCCGGCAGGAATCGGATGACACCCGGAGTCGATCCCATGGTGCAGGTGGTGCCCCTCCGTGCCTTCCAGGCGCTGGCCACAGCGCTGCTTGCATTGCCTCGTTCCCCCGGGGGCGACGCCGAATGCCCGGCTGGGCGCAGCCCCGTGGCGGAGGGCGAGTGCGTCCAGTGCGGCATGAAGGTCTCCGGCGAAGCCCTGATGGCCTTGACGGCCCCGCCTCCCGACGAGGGGCAGGACCCCAGGGTGGAACGTCTGCGGCAGGGGTACTGCGCCCGCAAGGGCTGCGAATCCTACTTCTACCGCCTGTCGTTCCGCCCGTGGCCCGGAGTCAACTGGCCGTCGGTCATCGCCCGGATCCACGATGAAGCAGGCGGCGCGGAGCGGAAGGACAATGCCGTACCCGCCGTCGTCCCCATGGTCCGCCGCCAGTTCCTCAGCCAGGCGGTCCTGCGCGGCGGCATCGCACTGGGCGCCCTGGCGGCCTTGTGGCTCGCCCGCCACTGGCACCGCGGCGGCCGCATTCCCTACCTTCGCGAGCCCGAACGATTCGAGGTCGATGTCCTGTCCGCGGAAGAACGGGAAGCCCTGGAGAGCTGGCGCGCCTACCGTCCACGATGATTCGGGACATCCCGATCCGCTCCAATCTGCGGACACACCCGTCTTCCGTTTAGACTCCTTGTGTAGTCATTATTTCATTGCCTTCCTCACCCGGCCCGGTTATCGGTGATGCGATGCTCCGCCGACCGGCCTTCCAACCGGCGGCGCGCCGGGAGAAAACCACATGAAATCCATCCATTGCGGCCCTTTCGTCCCGATCCTGGTTTTAGGACGGGCAGCCCTTATCCTTGCGGCGGTGGCCGGCGGCGGCGCGCTGATCGCCGCCCCCCCACCCGCATCGCCGGATCCCGCCTTCCGTGCGGGACTCGCCGACGGCCTCAATGTCTCGTCGGTTGCGAGCCTGGCGCTCCAGGGCGACGGGAAGCTGCTGATTGCGGGATCCTTGAAGGGCGGTCCGGACCTTCCCAACCCGAGCCTTGCGCGGTTGCTCGCGGACGGTCGCTTCGACCCTGCGTTCAATCCTCCTGGGGACCCGATGTCGGTCAGGGCCGTGACCGGACTGCGGGATGGAAGAATTCTGATCGCGGGATCCTTTCGCATCACCGATGGCGTGAACGCCCGCACCAATCGCGCGCGCCTGCTCGCCGACGGATCCTTGGACGCGTCGTTTGACGCTGGCCCAGGGCCCGCCGCGGCGCACCTGCTTGAACTGGACGACGGAAGGATCCTTGTTGCAGGGACCTCGGTATCCACTTCCGAAGGAGTGAAGTCCGCCATCGTCCGACTGCACGAGGATGGCCGCCTGGATGAGGAGTACGCGACGACTCCGGTCGAGGGCCAGGTCACTGCGATCGCGAAGGGAATCGGCGGCGAACTCTACCTCCTGGGAACGTTTTATGAGCCCGTCTTCCCGGTGCGCCCCAAGCTGATCCTTCGACTCCGAGAGGACGGCAGCCTGGACCCTTCCTTTCAGGAGCCGGATTTCCTGGTGGGAAGCCGCGCGATGGTGAGCACCCCCGAGGGTGGGGTGATCGTTTCGTCGAGTGATGGGATGGGCCCTTCGGGTGATGTGGAGATCGCAGTGATCCGACTGCACCGCGACGGCACAAGAGATCCCGAGTACCGCCCCAGAGTGCTTGGCAGAGTAACCTTCATCCTGCCAGACGGGGGCGTCCCCAATCCGCCGTCCATCCAGTGCATGGTGGGCCAGCCCGATGGTCGGTTGCTGATCGCGGGCAAGTTCGATCGTGTCAATGGCATCCGCAGGAACAACGTGGCACGCCTCAATCCGGACGGCAGTCTCGACACCACGTTCGACCCGGGAGTCGGCCCCGTCTCCTCGGGTGACCCGATCTCCTACCTGGTGACCTCGGCGTTGCTGGCCCGGAATGGAGGCATCTACCTCGCCGGGCCTTTCAGCAGGTACAATGGACAGGCGCTGGCGGGACTTGTCCGCCTTCAGGGCGATCCCTTGCCCCGCATGGAGTCGAGACGCGGCGAGGCCGGTCAGGTCGTCGCGGTCTGGATCGGAAGCCCAGGCGAGTCCGTGGAGTTCCTGCTGTCCCCGGATCTGCTTTCATGGACACCCTGGACGACGGCCACCAACGAGACCGGCATCGTCGCGGTGCCGCTTCCCTCGACAGGCGTGGGATTCCTGCGGGGTTGGACCCGCTGAAGGGGTCTCCGGGGCAAAGGCGCAACCGGATTGCGGGAATGTGGAACCGCCTTCCGGTTCGATTCCGAGTGCGACCCCGACGACGGCGGCTGATTCGGCTGATTCGGCTTGCCGTTGCCCCCGCAATGCGGCACCACTCGCTCCTCGCCGGTCAACAGGCCACTCCCGCCCCGGTCATGCGATTGAGGGTCTGGGAATGGCGCCACTTCCACCACCATGACGAACCACCCCTCCCGCCCTTGGATTCCGGTCCTGGCCGTCCTTGCCGGTCTGACGTCCGTCCAGGCTGATTATCCCAGTACGGTCCAGAGCGACCAACCGCTGGCCTACTACCAACTCGACGACGACACCTCGCGCGACGGGGTCAACCGGAATGCGGGGAGTGTCGGGGCGTCGGGCGATGCGACGCAGGATCTCGGCCGGGTGCATTCGATCCCGGGCGCGATCGTCGGCGACGGCAATCGGGCCGTCTTCTTCGATGGCACGTCGCGCACCCAGGTCCCGTGGAACGCGGCGATGAATCCCGCCCGGACCGAGCCCTTCACGGTGGAGGCCTGGTTCAAACCTTCCAGTGATCAGGCGGTCCCGGGACAGGCGCCGCTGAGCAATCGCTACGCCTACCCGGGTGCGGACCGGACGGGATGGGTCTATTTCCAGCGCAAACCCAACGCCGACCACGCGGAGAGCGAGCCGGTCGGATGGAACTTCCGGATGTTCCGGGGGAGCGGTTCCAGCGCCGGCATGGACATCACCAGCGGCGTCCCATACGAGCTTGGAAAGTGGACGCACGTGGTGGTGGTCTATGATCCCGCCGATGCCCTGAACGCCACGCTGAGGATCTACGTGGATGGCCAGGAAGCCAATATGGCGGAGTGGACGGGTGGCGCCGATGGCGAGACGCCCGGGTACGCCTCGAACACGTCGGGAAATGATCCGTCCCAGGCGGTCTTCGGCGATGCCGCACTTTCGCTCGGCAGCTACAACAACACGGACGGCACCAGCCTCAATCCGTACTTCGGCGGGATCGATGAGTTCGCCTTTTATTCGGCCAGACTCACGCCGGAGCAGATTCTCGAGCACTACCAGAACGCCACCAACGTCAACCGGACCGTCTCCTACGACGCCCTGATCCGATCCCGCAACCCGGCGGTGTACCTGCGCCTCGACGAGATCACCGACGGTCCGGATGTGTCGGTCAATCTCGGAGAGGCGCGAAGCGCCGGCATCGCCACCCACCAGCCCGAAGGAGTTCGTCGTCCGGCCGCATCGCCCCTGGCCGGGGACACCACGGCCGGGTCAGTGGCCTACAATTTCCGGAATTCCCGCCGAACGGTCACCACCGTTCCGTTCCATGAGCTGAACAATCCCGAGGCCGGGCTTCCCTTCGCGGTCGAGTTGTGGATCCGGCCGATGAGCGACCGGCAGGGAGGCCAGTGTCCGCTCAACAACCGCTACGTGCGCGGCACCGGCCGCACCGGTTGGGTCATCTTCCAGCGCAATCCCAACCTCTCCTATCCCCCCTCGGAGGGGCATGGCTGGAATTTCCGCATGTTCACCGGCCAGGGCGGTAGCGGTCAGGATGTCGTGACCGGCGTGGATTACGTCGTCGGGGAATGGCAACATCTCGTCTTCACGTGGGAACCGATCGCCTACGTGGACAGTCCCGGCGGCAATGACCAGTGGGAAGGCACGCTTTCCGCCTATGTGAACGGGGAACTGGCCGACCAGCAGATCCGCCTTTACGCCGCCAACCGCAATCCTCCCGAGGATTTCGACGAACCGTCCGACCTCGGCATCGGCGCCTACAACGCGGCCTCCGGCCTTGGCGACAACCCGTTCGAAGGCGACATCGCCGAACTGGTCATCTACAACGACTACGTCCCGTCCCTCGAGCAGATCCGCGCCCACTACCAGGCGGGTGTCAACGCTGACCTGGGCCGCAACTACCCTAGCCTCGTCCTGTCCACGCCGTTTGCCGGGAAGCTCGAGGAGACCGGGGGGCCGGTGACGCAGCGTCAGGGTCCGGCCACCTACCTGCGCTTCAACGACACCGCGCAGTATCCGCTGGCCAACAGCGGCACGCTCGGAAAGGTCGCCGATGGCAGTGCGGTCCTGACCGCCAACACCGCGCCGGGCCCGCGTCCGCCGGCCTTCCCTGGATTCGCCGGGTCCAACACGGGGCTTGCCCTCAACGGGACCGACCAGTGGGCCAGTTTCAACCATCCGTCCGGCCTCGACTTCGAGGGTCAAATCACCTTGCAGGCCTGGGTCCGGCCCGAGGCCACGCAGGGCGAGCGGGCCCGCATTCTCTCCCATGGTCCGCAGACCCCGAGCGCCTTCCTCAGCCGGTTTCTGGACTACACGGAGGATCCTTTCGAGGACGCCCTGGTCAACACCACGGAGGTCTTTCTCGCCATCGAGGACGGCACCTACACGGTGGGTTCCCGGACCTCGACCGTCGATCCCTCCCTGGCTCCGGCGGAGCTTCCGGTCATCGCAAGTCACGTCGCCGCGTTCCCCGTTCCCTCATCCGATCTGGGCGGCGACCAGTGGGTGCATCTGGCGGGAAGCTACGACGGCACGCATTGGAGGCTCTATCGGAATGGTGTCGAAGTGGCCAGCGCGGCCTCCGGCACCGGGGCGTTGCGGGTGCCGCGGGGCGACTGGGCGATCGGCAGTTCGGGCAACGGCTGGGCCGATCATTTCGCGGGCGGCATCGACGAGGTGGCCATCTACAACCGTGCGTTGAGCCCGGCCCGCATTCTGGCCCACTACCAGGCCGCCACCCAGGCGGGCACCCCGGAGATCCGCATCACCATCGCCCGGGACGCCAACGGGGTCGTTCTCACCTGGCCCGCGGGCGCGGTGCTTCAGAGCGCCGGCTCCGTCACCGGACCCTTCGTGGACGTCCCGGGCTCGCCGGCCTCGCCCCACAGCGTCGCGTTTGGAGAGACGACGTTCTATCGCGCCCGGCAGTAGTGGGTCGCTCGACACCGATACTTGCATCGGCGTAGCCCGCGAGGGACCGCCCATGGTTCAGCGGCCGGCCACAACGCCGGCGCACTATCGCGTTGAAGACCTCGGTCAAACGGTCCAGCTCATCGCCGGAGCCTGAACGGGGCAACCTCTCGGTCAGGTTGTCCCAATCCACACGTTCCGCGGCTTGCGTGAGGGAGGTCACGGTGAAAGCGGGCTGGATGTCGCTGGGCCGCCTGGACCCCACCGCCCCCCTGCGGGGTTGGAGCCAACTGGCGTCCGACGTCGCCAGCGTGCCGCCGACCGAGGAGGATCCCGCACCCACCGGAGTGCTTGTTGTGGGTCATCGGCACCTGGCCAGCACCCTTGCCTTCTACCTGCCGGGACAACCTCGGGTCCTTCTGCACAATCCCACCCCCGGGGCAGGTGCGTTCCCAGTACGACTTCTGGTCCGGTCTGCCGATCCAACCCGAGACGGACTTCTGGATCGTGGTCCTTGGCGCGGTTCGCGGCCTCCTTGCTGGCGATGATGTCGTCGGGATGGCAGACGGGGAACCCCTCGACCATTACCCGCCGTTGCCAGGCATCGGCAAACCGTTCGATGCCGTCGGGCGCGAAGATGAGGTCCAGGTCAAACGCGCCCATAACCGAGCCAGTTGGGTAGGTTCTCGGCGCACCAGCGGCGGTGGTCCTCCAGGCTCTCGAACCAGCGATACCGTGCTTCATCCAGCACCGGCTTCGTCGTGCGGACGAACGCGTAACGGAGGCGCTGCCGCAAGGGCCGGCGCGCGGCGGCCTCAACGTCAGCCAGCCATTCGGCGGGGATCACCGGTGCCTCGTCCACGGCCCCAACGGTAGGCCTGAACACCGAACACTGAACACCGGATATTTTCGTCCCACAGCCATGAACGACCTTCGCATCGCCCTCCGCCAGTTGCTCAAGAACCCCGGCTTCACCGCCGTGGCCGCACCTACCTTGGAAAACGCCTGTCGAACTCCTGGTGGTCGCCGATCCACGTCCAGATCCATGCGTCCTCACCGCGGAAAGCCACCGCCCGATAGTCGAGGGTTACGCGAACCGACCAAAAGCGTGGATCATTGCGAAGGCGCTCGAGACGGAGACTTGGGTGGGCAGGATTCTCGCGGAACCGTTGATAGGCCCTCCGGGCGGCAAGCCGAATCGCTAGCGGCAGATGGCGATAGAGAACCCAGAACTGGGCGGTGCCGCGCGAACTCACGAGATTCGCTCGAAGTCCGCCTCTGTGATCTCTGGGAAAGCCTCCGGGTTTCGTCGCAACTCGGCTTCCATCTCGTCACCGAGGGCCGACAGGGCCGGACGCGGACGGGGATCGTGAATGATTCGTTCCCACTTCGCATCTCCGTTCAACTCGGGCACCAGCCCTGGCAAATCCTCCGCCAACTGGCGCCGCTCTTCGGGCGAGAGCGAGCGGATGGCCGCTTCGATTTCCTGAACCGTACTCACGGTGGGACAATACCGCGCCGCCCCAGCGCCTACAAGATCCCCATGCACGTCTGATCAGGACCACTGACGACAAACAACAAACCGCGAACCATGAACGATTTAAAGTACGCCTTCCGCCAGTTGGTGAAGAAGCCCGGCTTCACCGCCGTGGCCGTGCTCGCGCTCGCGCTCGGCATCGGGGTTTGCTGCTGGGAATCGGGACCGGCCTGCTCGCCCCACTCGGGCTGACTCGCGTGATTCGAAACCTGCTCTACGGAGTTGCGCCCACCGACCCGCTGACACTCGGTGCGGTGGCCTGCCACTTGATTCGCGTGGCCCTGCTCGCGTGCTGGCTGCCCGCCCGTCGTGCGGCAAAGGTCGATCGGATGGTGGCGCTGAGGAGTGAATGATGGGGAACCGTGAAGACCGCTGAACCATGAAGACACCTTCATCAGCCCCAACCGTGGACTGCGAGCCGTTGCATCCGCTCTCTTCGACACTCGGATCGATGCCAATGAACATGGATGGTTCCAATGGATATGAAGGGATCGCGGGCATCTACATCGCCGGACGTGGAACCCGAGCCCGAGTCGGCGATTCGGTCGGCGCCGCCACCGTCCGGGCGTGGGCCCAAGCCTTTCGCCCGGGAGCGACGGTCCTCGACCTCGGCTCAGGCCCTGGTGAACCGAGCACGCGCATCCTGCGGGAGGCCGGCCTTGCGACCTACGCCGTCGATGCATCACCGACGATGGTCGCGGCATTCCGCGAGCGCTTCCCGGGCGTGCCGATCGAACAAAACACGGTCGAAGCGTCCGGGTTCTTCGACCGGACCTTCGATGGCGTGCTTGCCTGGGGGCTCCTGTTCTTGCTCCAGCCGGCCGCTCAAGCGCTTGTCATCGAGAAGGTGGCGCGCGCGCTCAACTCATCGGCAGGCGCATCGTGATCAACAACCATCCGTTCACAATTGTCGGGATGGGCAGGCGAGACGTGTTCCAATCGGAGATTCAAGGCCGTTGAAGCGGCGGAAGACAATCGCTCCCCGGGCGGCGCTCCCGCGGAGTGCCGGGACGCCTTATGGCGCCGCTTCTCCGTCCGATGAATCCAGCAGCGACCGGGCTTCCTCGTGGGCCAGCCAGAGGACGATCTGGTCGCGATCGGCCCTTCCCAAGGGGAGGGTTCGGTCGGCCGGCGGGCGCGGGGTCAGGCGGGCGGTCATTGTGTCCAGAAGGCGGTTGGCCTCGGCGGTGCGTCCCTGAAGAGCGTAGCGGATGACCTGGTACAGGTTGGCCGTGGTGGCCAGGGGTTCGTGGGGCAGGTCGGGCCGTTCGGTGATGCGCGCCGCCGCGACCAGGGCGGCATCAGCCGCGGAGTCGTTAGTGTTCCGCAGTTCGGCCATGCCCAGCGCGAGTTGATGCCACGGCTGATGCGCGTCGGCAGCGCCCAGTTCCACGGCCTGGCGTGCCAGCGCGACGGCGGCGGCGCGCACGGACGCCGGGGCACCGGGCTGCAGGCTGGCGGCCTTCGCCACGGCCTCCCGTTCCCAGTAACGCAGGGCGTCATTTCCCGCCGCCCACTGGAGCAGGCGATCCCGCGTGACGCTGTAGGCGGCGGCATCCCCGGTCCAGAGATGGAGCGCGGCGAGGGTCAGGCCCGCCTGGGCGTCCGGAGGATGGGTCCCGAAATCCTCCTCCAGAAGGCGTTGGCGGATTTCCGCGCGGCGCGCGCGAAGCGTTTCGTCATAGGGCGGTTGCAGGAGCGCCGCTGCTTCCCGGTACGCCAGCCAGGCGATGACGTCATTCTGGTTCTCGCCGTCCCGGAAGGGATTGCTCGTGCCGGCTGGCGGGGTCTTCATGGCGGCTTCCCCTTCGAGAAAACGTTCCAGCGCCTCTTCGATCCGGCCCTGTCGATGGAGACCCAGGGCGCGGTACAACCGTGCGGTGGCGCGGATGCGGGCCCGGGGATTCGCCGAGTAGGACGAGGCGCCCTGCTCTGCGGCGAGGAAGGTATCCTCCGCGTCGGCAAGCCGTCCGGCGCGATGTTCGACCATGCCCAGGCTCAGCAGGAACCAGGGGCGGAGTTCGTGTCCGGCCCCCTGGGCCACGGCGCGCCGGGCGAGGGTGAGCGCCTTCTCGGAGGCCGCCGGGCTGGCGTGGGGTCGCAGGCTGGAGAGCTTGGCCATCCTTTCGCCGTTGATGAAGTTGGTGTCGCCCATGGCCCAGTCGAGGAGCCGTCCGCGCCATCGCTCATAGGCTTCCGTTTCACCGAACCAAAGCTGGAGCGTGGCCAGATCCTGGGCGGCGATCGTGTCGAAGCCAGGGTTCCCGATACCGGCTTCGAGCGCCTCCCCGGCCTCCAGAAGTCGGCCGGCACGAAGACAGGTCTCGATCACAGCCTTCCGCAGGGTCGCGAGGTGGGGATTGTCCGGCTGGTGTCGGTGAAGGACATCGCGGGCTTCGCCCCGCATGCGGATCGCGTCGTCCCACCGGCCCACGCGTGCGTAGACTTCGGCCATGCGGATCATGACGCTCAAGCTGGCGATTTCCCCCTGGACTTTCCGGAGCCCGGGAAGGCTCTCCTCATACACGCGGAGGGACTCTTCAAACCGGGAGCCGTAGCTGTAGAAGTCAGCGAGGATCAGTTGGTCTCGCAGGACTGTCGGGTGATCCTCGCCGAGGGTTTTCCGACGAAGGACGACGGCGTCCTCCCAGGTGCGGATGCCTGCTTCGATGTTGCCGGCTGCGGCCTGAAGGCGCGCCTGGTTGATCATCCAGTCGATCGTCGCCTGGTGCTCCGGTCCATACACCTTGCGCGACAGCTCCACGGTTTCCCGGGCCAGTTGAAGCGCGTCGCCAGACTGTGTGTAAACCGTCAGATCCCCCAGCAGCCGGATGGTGTCCACATTCTCATCCCCCTTCTCCCTGCGGAACTCGTCGAGCATTTCCCGCAGCAGGGACTCCACCTCGGCGCTCCGCGTTCCCGATCTCCAGAACTCGTGCCAGCCCAGGGCCACGCGCACTTCGCGGGTCTGCAAGTGATCCGGACCCAGTTGCCGGCGATATGCCTCGAGCACCACGGACAGGAGCCGGATGGCTTCGTCACGGCGGTCAGCGAAGTGGCGATAGGAATCCGCCAGGGCGACCATGCTCTTCAGGGTCAACGGATGCTCCGAACCCAGGAGCCGGGTATGCCGTTCCAGCAGCTCCTCCCGCAATCGCATCGCCTCGCTCTCAGCTCCCGAGGAGTGCAGCGTACCGGCCCAGAACACCATGGCCTTGAGGCTGTTCGTGGGATCGTGGTCTTCGGTGGCTCGATGATGTTCGACAACCTTGCGCATCAGCGCCTCGGCTTCCGGGAAGAAACTCAGCCCCATGTACGTCTCCGCCAAAGCGGTCTGCAGAAGGGCGAGGCGCTCCGGTTGTCCCGCCAGCTCCGTCTCGAGCCGCCGCGCGGCCCCCGCCAGCGTCTCGGCCACCGTGATCGTCCGGCCGTCCCGGCCAGGGTCCGGACTGCGGAACACATCGCTCAGGAACTGCACCAGCGCCTCGGCTTCCTCCCTCGCGGCGCGCTCCGCCTGCGCCCGGGCCAGGGCTTCCTCCTGGGCCGACCGGGCGACATCGGCAGCCCGCCCCGCCTTCCGCGCCTGCCACCCGCTGAAGACAGTGGCGGTCATGAGCACGGCGACAACGAGGCCGGCAACGGCGAAGGCGCCCTTGTTGCGCTGAAACGCCTTCTGCATGCGGTAGGCCGTGCTCGGCGGCCGGGCCACGACCGGCTCGTTGCCCAGGTGCCGCTGGAGGTCTGCCGCAAGGCCGTTCGCGGTCTCGTAACGCCGCGTCCGGTCCTTCTCCAGGCACTTCATGGTGATCCAGTCCAGGTCCCCCTTAAGCTGGCGCACGAGCTTCGGCGCCTCCGTCGATCGCCGCTTCGCCGCGGTGCTCAGGTCCTCGCCCTGCAAGGTCGCCAGCTTCGTGCTCGGCCGTGACGGTTCCTGTTCCCGGATGATCTTCCGCATCGCGTCCACGCCGGCCGACAGCAGGGTCCTGGCCTCGAACGGGGTCGTGCCCGAGAGCAGTTCGTACAGCAGCACCCCCAGACTGTAGATGTCGCTGCGCGTGTCGATGTCCAGGCTCGTCATCTCCGCCTGTTCCGGCGACATGTACGCCGGAGTTCCGATGAACTGGTGCAGGTGCGTGTAGATCGTCGCCTCGGTGAGTCTTCCTTCGGTGGCCTTGGCGATGCCGAAGTCGATCACCTTGGGCACGGCCACCCCGTCGTTGACGGTGACCAGGATGTTCGAGGGTTTGATGTCGCGGTGGATGATGCCCTTCTGGTGCGCGTGCTGGATGGCGTGGCAGACCTTGATGAACAGGGCGAGGCGGTCCCGCGTGCTGAGCCGGTTCCCGTCGCAGTACTCCGTGATGGGAATGCCACGGACCAGTTCCATCACGAAGAACGGCCGGCCCTGGGCGGTGGCGCCGGCATCGAGCACCCTGGCGATGTTGGGGTGGTCCATCAGCGCCAGGGCCTGGCGTTCGGCTTCGAAGCGGGCCACCACGGACTTGGTGTCCATGCCCAGCTTGATCACCTTGAGTGCAACCCGGCGGCGCACCGGCTCGGTCTGCTCGGCGACATAGACCACCCCGCAACCGCCCTCACCGACACGTTCGAGGAGTTTGTAGCGGCCGATGACCTCACCCGGTTGTTCACCGGACATGCCTGTCGGGGAACCGGCCAGCGTGCGCGGGAGCTGAGGCAGGAAGGCGGCGGTGGCCGCGTGCACGGCGAGCAACCGTTCGAGCCGTTCCCGCAGTGCCGCGTCGCCGGCGCACTCGCGGTCGAGAAACGCGGCGCGCTCCGCGCCTTCGAGATCCAGCGCCTGACCGAAGAGCGTTCGTTCGCGCAGGTGCGGATCCATGACGGTGACAGCAAGTGGAAGTGGGAGATCGGCTGGAAGATGCGGGTCCCGGCGGCCACACGGGTTTCGCCGCCGGGACCCGCGCCCCGGCACTGACCGGAGCAAAGGGAGGTCAGGGATGCACGAGTTGGAAGTAACCGGTGGGAGCGGGGGACTCGATCGTTGCCCGCACCTCTCCACCCACCTGGACGGTCGGACCCGTCAGATCCCGCCAGGGGGTCTCGGGCGCCACCGTTTCCCGGTGCTGCAGGCGCAGTCCGTCCAGGCCGGCCGGCCATGCCAGCTCGATCCGGGATCCGCTCAGGCGCATCGCCGGGGTCGGGGGATGCACAAACACGGTCCACTCGACGCTGGCCGGCAGGTGCGCCCCATCCCCGGCCTGTTCCCCGCGCAGGGTGACCGGACCCAGTCCTGTAACGACCAGGGATTGGTTGTCGATGCGCGCCGGTCCGCCGGCCACGGTGAGGGATACCGGAAGTCCGCTTGGGCTGGATGCGTGGAAGGCCAGCGGCGTCCCCGGAAAGGGAAGGCGCCCGGGCAGGCCCAGGTGGAGAGGCTGTGGCGCGAGAAGGTGCGCCTCGAAGATCTCCAGCAGATCGGATCCGAGCACGTACACGAACTCCCCGGAGACGTCCACATCCCATGCTCCCCCGGTACGGAACCCACCCAGCAACACCGGTTGATGGGGCTGACTCAGATCCAGGAGTTGCACTCCCGCGCCGATGCCGGTGCTTCCGAACACATAGCCGATGGACCCGACGACCCGCATTCCGCGCGCACCCATGAGGTTCAATTCCCTCATCCGAACCGGACGGGTGGGATCGCTCACATCGAAAACTTCGATCTGCGACGTGGCATTCTCACCGAAACCCGATTGGCTGGTGACGTAGGCCGT
This sequence comes from Verrucomicrobiia bacterium, assembly GCA_019634625.1. Taxonomy (NCBI): domain Bacteria; kingdom Pseudomonadati; phylum Verrucomicrobiota; class Verrucomicrobiia; species Verrucomicrobiia bacterium. Next base: position 159,506 of record JAHCBA010000002.1, on the reverse strand, counting down.
GGTCCCCACGATTTCCACGTGACTGCCCCAGCCCACCAGATCATGGCCTCCCAGACGCACAGGCCGGGTGGGATCGCTGACATCAAACACCTCGAAGCGGCGGTAGCTGTCGAGAAGGTACGCCCGATCGCCGACCACCCGGAGGGCGGCGCTGCTGCGGTCCAGCGAACCGACCCCCACCGGATTGGCAGGGTCGCTCGCATCCACGACGGTCGTTGCCGGCCAGCCGGCGACATAAACAAAGTTGCCCGAGACACTCACCCGGGAGGCCGAGCTGATTGCCAGGCGCCCCAGCACCACCGGATTCGCCGGCTGGGTCACATCCACAATGTGCAGGCCGCCATCCACAATCCCATCCTGGGTGTCGATGCCATAGTCCACCACGTACGCCCGGTTCCCGACGACCTCCAGGTCCTCGATCCGACGCCCGGGCAATTTCAGATCGCCCACCAGGAGCGGACGCCCGACGTTGCCGACATCGACGACCCTCAGGCCGCCGCCCTCGAGTCGGCCCGGCCCGGCAAACGGATCGTCGTAAGTCCAGGTTCCCTCGGCGGCGACGTAGGCATGGTTGCCGACGATCTGGAGGGCCCGGGCGCCGCCGCCCACCTCGATGATGTTCCGATGTTCGGCGGTGGCTCGTTGGAGTCCGAACCCGCGGACCTCGCGCACGGGAAGGTGGCGCGCATCGCCAGCCTGCTCGGCAACCACCTGAATGGCTCCGGGACCATGAGCCGTCAGCCAACCCTCCGACAGCGTCGCGGGTCCGGAGATCACCCGCAGGCTCACCGGAAGACCGCTGCTCGCGACTGCATCCAGGGGATAGGGGACATCCAATGCGGGGATCGCGCTCCCGATGCCGGTCCAGTGAAGGGTCTGGGGAAACCCGGTCTGCTGTTCGAGGACCAACACCCCCATCTCGCCAGCGCCGACATAGACCCGATCGCCCGCAACTTGCAGACCCTGACCCTGCAACCAGCCTCCCGTCCAAAAGTCGCCAACCAGCTTCGACTGCGCCGGCACACTGACGTCCACGACCATCACCCGTCCGTTGGGGTCGGCCATGAAGACGCGGCGCCCTGAGACATCCAGGGCATACGCGCCGTTGTCGAGATTCGGGGGTTGGAAGTGGCCCGCCACCATGGGCCGGGTTGGATCGCTGACATCGACCACCCACAATCCGGCGCTGTTCCCATCATCGGGTCCGATGGCAGCCGAACGTCCCGTGGATACATAGGCGAAGTCGCCGGCCACCCGGACAGCGTAGGCCTGGCCCGGCAGGATCAGCGAGCCCACCCGGACCGGACGGGCAGGATTGCTGACGTCCAGCACGTACAGCGACGGCGTCGATGGTGATTGGCCGAAAGGGGCCCACCCCACCTCCGTGATGTAGGCGTGCCCGCCCGAGACATGCATGTCGGTCAGCAAGCCCAGGTGGGTTCCCAGGCTGAGGCTCCCTCGGCGCAGGGGCCGGGCCGGATCGCTGACGTCAAGGACCTGCAATCCGGACCCCTGGTAGGCCACATACGCGATGTTCTCGACCACTTGAACCCTGGAGGCCGCACCAACCGTGGTAAGCCCAGATAGGCGCACCATCCGCGTCGGGTCCCCGACATCGATCAGGTGAATTCCAACGCTCCCGGCTGCCAGGCAGGCGATGTTCCCCACCACATGGACCGCGGTCGGTTCGCCGGTGGTGCCCAGATTCCCGAGAAGCACCGGCTGAAGGGGATTGGACACATCGAACACCTGCAGTCCGCCGCCCTGCATCCGCTCGTTGACCCATGTTCCCTGGTTCACCGCGTAGGCCAACGGCCCGACCACTTGCAGATGCACCACCTGCCCGTCGGGTTCCGACCGGCCGAGGTTCGCCACGCTGACTTCGGCCACATTGAACAGGCGCGTCTCCCTCGCAGGCAGATACCTCGAGTCACCCTCTTGAACCGCGGTGATCCCCACCGTCCCGGAACTCGTGAGGGTCAGAGACCCCTCCCCGAGCGTGGCCGCGCCGGCCTCCACCCGCAGCGTTACGGGCAGCCGGCTGGTCGCTGTGACCCGCAAGGGATGGGGCACGCCAGGATCGAGGATCGGGCCCGTCGCACCTTCCCAGGTCAACACCTGGGGATAGCCTGTCCGGACTTCCACGACGCGGACCCCGGCGGCGGAATTGGCCACATACACACGGTCCCCCGCCCCATGGACCCCCACTGCCATGTCGCCCGTGTCGTGGAACCCGAGGCGCACCGGGTGAACAGGATCCCCGACATCCACCACTTGCAGCCCGGCCCGCTCGGTTGCGACGTAGGCGATCCCATCCACCACCTCGACGGCATGGGCGAAGGTCCGGCCCGGAATCCATGGCTGCCATGGCTGCGGGCCGGGTACTCCGTCCCTGAACAAGTCCAACCCGCCCCGCCGCACCGGCGTCGCCGGATCGCTCACGTCAACGATCTGCAACCCCGTGAGGCCCGTCGCCAGGTAGGCCAGCGTACCCACCACGTGAAGTCCGGTCACTTCCCCAAGACCGGTTAGCCCGCCCACGCGCACCGGGGTTGTGGGATCGCTCACGTCGACGATGTGCAACCCGAACGTCCCGGCCGCCACATAGGCACGATCGCCCGCCACCTGGACATCCAGGGCGGGTCCCACGTGAGTCGCCCTCCCGACACGCGTCGGCGCCGCCGGATCGCTCACATCGAGGATCTGCAACCGGCCTGCCTCGGTGGCGAGGTAGGCGAGATTGCCCACCACATCCACCTTGAGCGCCGTGCCGCCCGTGCTGAACGCGCCCAATCGAACGATCTGCGCCGGGTTGCCCACATCGAGGATCTGGAGGCCGGGCGTCCCGTTCGCCACATAGGCGCGATTGCCCACCACCTGCACATCCGTCGCCCTGCCCCCGGTCACGTGGAAACCCAGCCGCACCGGTCGGTCCGGATCGGTGACATCGAGCACCTGAATCCCTCCGGTGGCATCGGCCAGGTACGCCCGGTTGCCGACGACGTGGACGGCATGGGTCAGGTTCCGGGAGTCGTGTCCGCCCCGATGGGTCATGATCGATTGCCGCGCGTTGAAGGTCCGCGTCTCCCGCACCGGCGCGAAGGTGTTGTCTCCCGCCTGCCCGGCCGTCACCCCCACCGTCCCGGGACCGGTGATCGTGAGGACCCCATCGAGAATGGATCCGGGGCCGTAATCGACGCGCAGTTCGACCGGCAACCCGCTGCTCGCTGTCGCCTGGATCGGATGGGGCGTGTCGAGTTCCAGGATGGCCTCGCCGGCTCCGACCCAGGTGAGCCTCTGCGACTCCGCCACCCGAACACCGATGATCTCGAGGCTCCCATCGTTGCCCAACAGGTAGGCCCGGTCCGTCGCCCCGAACACACGTTCCACGCCGGTGCGGGCGAGGCTGCCCACCAGGACCGGGCGCGACGGCTGGGAGACATCGACCACCCGCAGGCCGTGCATCCAGTGGACACTGAAAGCGAGTGAGCCCGCCACGCCGACGTGGCCGCCAGTGCCATCTCCCAGATTGACGGCTCCGAGGAGCGCCGGACGGGCAGGGTGGCTCAAATCCAGGATCCGCAGTCCTCCGGCGTACTGGGACGCGCTTCCCTGTACCTGATACCCATGGTCCGCCACGAAGGCCAGGGTGCCGGCGATGTCCACGTTCGAGAAACCCACTTCGGCAGGGAACTGGCCCACCCGCTCCGGCCTCGCCGGATCCCTGACATCGACCACCGTCAGTCCGCCGTTCGAACGCGTCAGGTACGCCGTCGTTCCGTGGACTCTCACGCCAGAGGCTCCCGAACTTATATTGAAGAACCCGACCCGCACCGGCTGGGTCGGATCGGTCACGTCGAGGATCTCCAGTCCTCCCCCCGATAGGCCGGACGCCGTCCGGGTGGCCAGGTAGGCGTAGGCCCCGACCACGGTGATGTCGGCGCCGAAGGCGGCGGTCGTCACCGACCCTCGATTCACCGGGTTGCCCGGGTCGCTCACATCGATCACCCGCACCCCGCTGGCCCCGGTCTGAGTCGTCGGCGCATAGGTCACGAAGGCATGATGGCCCGAGACGTCGATCGCTCCCGGGGTCCAGCCGGCGGCACTCAGGCGGCCCAGCCGAACCGGAGCCGAAGGATCGCTGACATCCAGCACCTCCACTCCGCCTCCGACATTCGCCTGGCCATTCCACCTCGTGCCCAGTGCCACGTAGGCCAGGTTCCCAATCTCCTTCACGCCTCGGGGAGAGCCCGTAAAACTCACGGCGCCCAGTTCGGTAAGGACCGCCTCGGGGCCGTTGAAGGTCCGCGTCTCGCGCACCCCTGCATAGGTCGTGTCCCCGGCCTGCTCCGCCGTGACTCGAACGCTTCCGGGCCCGGTGACCGTGAGGGTCCCCTCTCCCAGCGTGGCGGGACCGGACTCGACCGAAAGGGTCACCGGCAGCCCGCTGCTGGCGGAGACCGCGAGCGGGTGCGGTATGCCCGTGGCAATGGTCCGGGAAGGAACCCCTGACCAGACGATGCTCTGAAGGGCGGTGCCCTGTCCGAGGGCGGAGGTTGCCAGTGCCCCGCTGACCAGGGCGAGGGCGAGGGAGATGGCGCGCCGCAGGAGGCGCGTGAGGATTCGATGGGTGTTCATGACCGGGAAGCGCGTTGGGAGCCGACTCGGAGCTTTCCCCCTGTAACGCGCCCTTTCGGGCCCGATTGGGCCAGAGAAGCCGATCCTTCAGAGAGAGGCGGGCCAGGGAGGAGCCGGTGCCGCGGGAGATTACCGACCCCCGGCCGTTGGCGCGGCCAGATAAGAGAGGGCCCGATCCCGGAATGTCTCGAACTCCGGTCCGCCCCCGTGCTCCTGCCATCCCGACAGCACCGCCTCCAGCGTTCCCATCCATTCCGCGCGCACGGTGGATTGGCCCCCGACGGCGACGTCTGCCAGGTCCAGCAGAACCGTGGCGGCCTCCTCGAACCGCCGCTGGGGAACCAGGACGAGTTCGGTCCGGAGCAGTTGACCCTTGAGGGTGAGGTCGTGCCCGGCCCTAAGGGTCTGTTTGCGCAAGGCCTCCACCTCCTGGAACGCGTGGTCCGCCTCGGCGTAGCGACCCTGGTGGGCCCGGGTTCGGGCCTTCAGTTCGAGACTCCAGAGGACGCCGCTGCTCAGGTCGCCTTCCTCTTCCTGGGCCAGCCGACGCGTCTGCTCGAAGAGGTCCCAGGCTTGCTCCGGCCGCCCCCCTTTCAGGTGAAGCTCGCCCAGCCTGTTGAGGATGGACCGGTGGACATGATGGGCCGCGCCCACGAACCGCATCAGGTCCTCCGAAGCGCGGGAAAGCACCGGCTCGGCCCGATCGGCGGGCAGTTGACGCGCGCGGTTCAAGGCGGCCTTGGCCCGCGCGACGACAGGCTCGGGATGGTCAGGACCGAATATTTGCGCACGAATGGCTGCGGCCTCCTCGAAGGCCGCCTCGGCATCCACCCAGCGACTCTGGAACTCACGCAGGGTGCCCGCCTGGAAAAGGACGTCCGCGGTCCGCTCATCCCATGTCCCGGCGTGCGCCCGCTGAAGTGCCAGGGCCCGCATCAGGTTCGTCTCGGCCCGGTCCCACTCCGCCAGCCCCAGGTGGGCGCGGGCGAACGAAAGCCGGATGGCCGCCTCGGCCAGCGGCTGCCCCTGGAGCCGGGCCGGAATACTGTCTGAGGCGGCGTCGAACGCGGCTTTGAGGGAGACCCCGGGGTTGGTGTGACTCCAGGGCGTGAGCGGCCGGAGGAGTTCCTTCCAGAGAAACTCGGACACATTCCGCGCCGCCTCCGCCTCCCGAATGGCGACGGTTTCGGCCTGTCGGGCACGGATGGCCAGCCCGGTGCCGGTCAAGGCTGCCATCAGCAGCACCACTCCGAAGGCCATGCCGGTGACGACCGCCTTGCGATGGCGGCGGCCGAGCTTGGCGAGTTGATAGGTGAGGCTCGGCGGCATGGCGGTGACCGGTTCCTGCTGGAGGAACCGCCGGACGTCGGCCGCGAGCCCGTTGGCCGTGGGGTAACGCCGCTCGCGATCCTTCTCGAGCGCCTTGAGGACGATCAGGTCCAGTTCCCTGGCCAGCCGCGCGTGGCATCGGATACCGCGGACGTTGGCCGCGCCATGCGTCGCCCGGCGGAGGCGGGTGGAGGGCCGCTCCGGTTCCCGTTCGCAGAGGGTCTTGCGCATGGCCTCCCAACCCGAGCCCAGAAGGGACTTGGCATCGAAGGGCGGGCCTCCGGTCACCAGTTCATAGAGGAGCACACCGAGGCTGTAGATGTCGCTCCGCGTATCCACATCCAATCCGCTCAGGGAGGCCTGTTCCGGACTCATGTAGGCCGGCGTGCCGAGAAACTGCTGGAAGTGGGTGAAGAGCGTCTTGTCCGTCAGCGGTTCGTGCATCGCCTTGGCGATGCCGAAGTCGATGACCTTCGGCACCGGCTCCTCCCCGTGCAGGGTCACCAGGATATTGGCCGGCTTGAGGTCGCGGTGAATGATCCCCTTCTGGTGGGCATGCTGCACCGCGGAACACACCTTCACGAACAAGGTCAGTCGCGCCTCGAGGTCCAGCTCCCGCTCCGCGCAGAACTGCGTGATCGGAATGCCGCGAACCAGCTCCATCACGAAGAACGGGTGTCCCTTCTCCGTGGCTCCCGCATCGAGCACCTGGGCGATGTTCGGATCGTTCATCATCGCCAGGGCCTGGCGCTCCGCCTCGAAGCGTCCGATCACCTGCCGGGAATCCATGCCGGGCTTGATGATCTTGAGCGCGACCCGACGTCGGATCGGCGCCGTCTGCTCGGCCATATACACCACTCCGAACCCTCCCTCGCCGATCGGCTCCAGCACCTTGTAGCGTCCGGCAATCGTCTTGCCCACGACACCCTCCGCGGAGCTTGGGTCCCTGGCTCCTCCGGGTTGCCCCGGGAGGAATCCCGCTGCCGCATCGCTGACAGCCAGCAACGCCTCCACCCGCTGCCGCAGATCCAGGTCCGCCCCGCAAGCCTCCTTCAGGAACCCGGCCCTCTCCGCCGGGGAGTCCAGTTCCACCGCATGTTCGAACAGTTCCTTTTCGCGATTCGAGTTGGACATGGGTGTCTGCCTGGCCCCGGTACCTAGGCGCGCCGTTTCGAGTCCTTACGGGCCACGATTCCCGGGATTGGCCCCTTCCCGCCCCCCCGGCTCCTCAGGCTTCGCGGCGCAACTCCTCGTAGAGCCAGGCGCGGGCGTACGCCCAGGCGCGCTTGCCGGAGCGCTCCGACATCCCCATCAGCTCCGCCGCCTCCACATTCGACAGCCCCGCAAAAAACCGCAGCCGGATCAACTCCGCTCCCACTGGATCCTGAACCGCCAGCCGCTCCACCGCGTCGCTCACCCGCAGGATCGTTTCGTCATCGTTCGTGGTCGCCGCCAGGTCCAGATCGTCCACCGTTGTGCGCCGCAGCTTGCCCCCATGCTTCACCCGACGCCGCTTCCGGGCCCGCTCGATCAGGATCCGCCGCATCGCTTCGGCCGCCGCCGCGAAGAACTGCCGCCGGTTGGCCCAGGGATGGTTCTCGCTGGAAAGCCGCAGCCAGACCTCATGCACCAGCGCCGTCGGTTGCAGGGTCTGACCCGGAACCTCCCCATCCAGCTTCACCGCCGCCAGCCGCCTCAAGTCCTCGTACACCAACGGCAGAAGGTCCTCGGCCCCTCCGGCATCGATCTGGTGTTCAGCCCCGTGCATTGGCGGTCCCTTGAGGTTGCCCATCCTAAAGACGCGCGAGCGGGCCGGTTCAAGAACCAACTTCCACATCTCCACTTCGCTATTGCCCTCATGTGCGGCCCTGATAGCCTCCGCCTCCCTTTCGCCCGGAGCGGGCGTCGGGGGGAACGGCCTTAAAGTTCCGGATCCGAGGCGACCCGGAGGCCATAATCGCAATGAATCGAATCCCGCGGCTCGCGGGATGGCGGTCGCATCAGAAAGGATGCGGCGGCTGACTATCAGGAACAAACGTGCAGTACCCAGGCATCAAGGAATTGTTGGAGGCCGGTGTTCATTTCGGACATCAGACCCGGCGTTGGAACCCGAAGATGAAGCCCTACATCTTCGAGGCCCGCAACGGCATTCACATCATCGATCTCAGCCAGACCGTCACCCAGATCGAGGCGGCCTGCCGGTTCCTGGAGGATACGGCCCGCCAGGGGGGCGAAATCCTGTTCGTCGGCACCAAGAAACAGGCCCAGGTCGCCGTCAAGGAAGCCGCCACCGCCAGCGGCGCCATGTACGTCATCGAGCGCTGGCTCGGAGGTACGCTCACCAATTTCTCCACCCTCAAGAAGTCCCTCGAACGGCTTCGCCACATCGAGAAGATGGAGGCTGACGGGTCGATCCTGAACTACGTGAAACAGGAGCAGTCCATGTTGCGCCGGGAAGCCGGCCGCATGTGCAAGAACCTGGACGGCATCCGCCTCATGGCCCAGAAGATGCCCTCCGCCCTCCTGATCGTGGACCTCAAGCGCGAACACAATGCCGTCGCCGAGGCCCGCCGCCTCAAGATCCCGATCGTCGGCGTCGTCGATACCAACTGCGATCCTGATCAGGCGGATTACCCGGTCGCCGCCAATGACGACGCCATTCGGTCGGTCCGCCTCATTCTGAACACGCTCACCCAGGCCATCGCCCGCGGACGCGCCGAGTTCGAGGCCAAGTACGCCCGTCGCAAGACCCTCGACTCCACCGAGGCCGCCGCACCGGCCGCGACCCCTCCCCAACCCGACACTCCCGCCGCCCCGGAGGCCACTCCGCCCCCTGCGGAATCCGCTTCCTCGTTGCCCTCGCCCGTCGCCGCCCCCGTTGCCGAGCAACCCGCTTCGCCGGCCGTGGCCTGAACCCTCCATAACCGCTCCATAACCGCTCCGATGCGTGGCTCTCCCGGGCAATCCTCCGGAGCCGCCTCAGGACAATTCATCCCCCATCGATATGGCTGAAATCACTGCCGCCGCCGTTGGCAAACTCCGCGAAATGACCAATGCCGGCCTCATGGACTGCAAGAAGGCCCTCACCGAAGCCGTCGGGGATCTCGATGCCGCCGTCGAAATCCTCCGCAAACGCGGCATCGCCCAGGCCGCCAAGAAGGCGGGTCGCGACGCCCGGGAAGGTGTCATCGCCCAGTATCTCACGCCCGATGGCCGGTCCGGCGTGCTCGCCGAGATCAACTGCGAAACAGACTTCGTCGCCAAGAACGATACCTTCCGCGCCTTCTGCGAGGAGGTTGCCCGTTCCTTGGTCGCGGAAACCGCCCCGGATCTCGAGGCCCAGCGCGTTGCCGCCGTCGCCAAGATCGGGGAAAACATCCTCATCGCCCGCCATACCCGCCTCGACCTGACCGGTCCCGGCCTCATTGCCGCCTACATCCATACAGGCGCCAAGGTCGGCGTCCTCCTCGAAGTCGGTTGCGGCAAGGATGCCACCGTCTCCCAGGAACCCTTCAAGCAGCTCGTCAAGGACATCACCCTCCAGATCGCCGCCGCCCATCCGACCGCGGTGGACCGCTCCGGCGTTCCAGCCGACGTCGTGGCGAAGGAGCGGGACATTGCCGCGCAATCCGACCGCCTCAAGGGCAAGCCCGCCCAGGCCATGGAGAAGATCCTCCAGGGCGTCATCGACAAGTATTACCAGTCCGTCTGCCTCCTCGAACAGGCGTTCGTGAAGAACCCGGACCAAACCGTTCAGCAGCACCTCGAGGGCGTCGCCAAACAGCTCGATGACACATTGAGCATCCGCCGCTTCCACCGCTGGCAGGTCGGAGAGGCCACCGCCTGATCCCTACCCGGTTTCCTGGAACCGGTGGATTTGAGGTGGGAGGCGGGGCACGGCGGACGCCGGAACCCCGAATGGCAGGGGGCACAGAGCCCACATCGGGTCCGCAAATCCCTTCGCCCTCCAGTATTGGGCGGGAGGCGCTCGATGCCTTCATTGACGCGCCCACGCCGTGTGTGTCACGGTGTGACACATGAAGACCGTGACCCTCCGCGAGCTGCACGCCAGGACCGGCGAATGGGTGCGAGAGGCTTCCCGTTGCGGACAGATCGTGGTCACGGACAACGGCCGCCCCATTGCCAGAATTGTCCCGGAACCTGAGGAAGCTGGCCTTCCCTATTTCGCCGATCGCAAGGCTTCCGAGGCGTTTCGCCGCTTCGACCAGAGCGGCAAGGCCGGCTTGGGACCCGATGTAACCCGGATCATCTCGGAGGATCGGGAGGACCCCGCCTGATGCTCTATTTCGACACGAGCTACCTCGTACGGCTCTACACGCGGGACCCGGGCTGGGAGGAGGTGCGGGCGCTAGCCGGTACGGGCCAGATTGCCTGCTGCCTCCATGGCAGGGCCGAAATCGTGGCGGCGTTCCATCGCAAGCTCAGGGAGGGAGCGCTTTTGGAGGCAGACATGAAAACGTTGCTCTCGGAATTGGATCGTGACTCGTCGGCGGGCGCTTTCCGTTGGCTTGCCCTGTCGCCGGCGGTGATCCAACGGCTTTCGGCAACGTATGCCAGGTTGCCCTCGACCCTCGCCGTCCGCGCGGCGGATGCAATCCATCTCGCCTGCGCCGCCGAAGCGGGCTGTGCGCGGGTCTATTCGAACGATTTGCGTCTCCTGACGGCGGCCCCGCATTTTGGAATTGCCGGGCACAACATCCTTTGACTGCGCTCCTTGTTCCCGAGCGGCTTTTTGGCTTCGCGATCCCCCGGGGCAACGGGTACATCGAGGCATGGCCTCCGCCGCTTCCGATGCCCCTGCCCGCCTTCTCCTCGAATCGACGGTCCGCCGCGTTGTGCTGGAAGCCCCGGTGATCGATATCCACACCCACCTCTATGATCCGGCCTTTGAGGCCCTGCTGCTTTGGGGCATCGATGATCTGCTCGTTTATCACTACCTGGTGGCCGAGGCATTTCGCTACCTGGAACTCCCCTACGATGCCTTCTGGCGCCTCTCCAAAACCGAACAGGCCGACCTGGTCTGGAAGGTCCTCTTCGCCGACCGGTCGCCCTTGTCCGAAGCGGCCCGCGGCGTCCTCACCATCCTGCACCGCCTCGGCATCGAGCCCCGCAAGAACGATCTGCCCGCTCTCCGACGCTGGTTTGCCGACTGGAAAGTCGGCGACTACGTCACCCGCTGCCTCGACCTCGCCCGGGTCCGGCAGATCTACATGACCAACTCCCCGTTCGATCCGCTCGAACGTCCGGTTTGGGAGGCGTCCTTTCCCCGCGATCCCCGCTTCGTGGCCGCGTTGCGCATCGATCCCCTGCTCGTCGCCTGGCCTTCCGCCGCCGAGCAGCTTCGCCACTGGGGTTACCTGGAGCAGGCCACTCTGGACGCCAAGGCGTTCGATGGCGCCCGTCGTTTCCTGGCGGACTGGACCCGCCGGATGGCCGCCCGGTACGTCATGGTCTCCCTTCCCCCGGACTTCCGCTATCCCCACAACGACGCCACAGCGACGCTGATCGACCAGGTGGTTCTGCCGTTCTGCCGCGAGTCCGGCCTGCCGTTCGCCCTGATGCTGGGCGTCAAGCGCGCCGTCAATCCCGCGCTCCAACTCGCCGGCGACGGTGTCGGCCGGAGCGACCTCACCGCCCTCGAGAACCTCTGCTCCGCCCATCCGGACGTCCGGTTCCTCACCACCGTTCTCTCCCGCGAAAACCAGCACGAACTCGTGGTGCTGGCACGGAAGTTCCGCAATCTCCACGTCTTCGGCTGCTGGTGGTTCACCAACATCCCGGAGACCATCGGGGAAATGACGTCGATGCGCCTCGAACTGCTGGGCCTGAGCTTCACCCCGCAGCATTCCGACGCCCGGGTTCTGGACCAGGTGATCTACAAGTGGGAACACAGCCGGCAGATCCTCGCCGACGCCCTGGCCCGCAAGTACTCCGACCTGGCGGCCTCCGGATGGTGGGCCTCCGAGACGGAGATCCGTCGCGATGTCGGGGAACTCCTCGGTGGCGCCTTTCAACGGTTTTGCGGCCAACCCACTGCGGCGACCCCGTAAGCCCCGCTCCCGCCGCCTGTGGCCTCGCCGTCCCGCCCCTCCATCTATCTCGATTACAACGCCACCACGCCTCTCGACCCGGCTGTCCGGGAGGCGGTCCTGACGGGCTTGGACCTCGCCTGGGGCAATCCTTCCAGCATCCACCACGTCGGGCGCCACGCCCGGGCCCTGCTCGACGACGCACGCGACCGCATCGCCGTGGTCCTTGGCTGCAAGCCTTCCGAACTGGTCTTCACCAGTGGCGGCACGGAGGCGAACAACCTGGCGATCTTTGGCACGGTGCGCCCGCTGGCGCGTACCCGCCCTCCCCACCTGATCTGTTCCCCCACGGAACATCCTGCCGTCCTCCACACCTTCCACCACCTGGCGCGCCAGGAGGCGTGTTCCCTGACGCTGCTTCCCGTCGATGCGGCCGGCAGGGTCGATCCGGCATCGGTGGCCGCCGCGCTGCGTCCCGACACCGCCCTGGTATCGGTGATGACGGCCAACAACGAGACCGGCGTCCTGCAGCCCGTCTCTGAAATCGGCCGTCTCTGCCGCCAGCATGGAATTCCGTTCCACACCGACGCCGTCCAGTCCTTCGGAAAGCTTCCCTGGCACGGCCTGGAAGCGTTGGAAGCCGATCTGGTGACCCTCTGTGCCCACAAGCTCCACGGACCAAGAGGCGCCGGGCTGCTCTACTGCCGTTCCCCACGGTCTCTGGAACCTCAACTTCTGGGAGGTGCCCACGAATATGAGCGCCGCGCCGGGACCGAAAACCTGCCCGCCATTCTCGGCATGGCTGAGGCCATCGAGCGATTCGTCCCCGATCCCGTCTTCAACCCATCCCGGCTCGGCCCGCTTTCCAGCCGTCTTGCTGCCGCCCTTCGGCCTCTTCCCGGGGTCACCCTCCACACCCCTCCCGGGGCTGCATTGGCGAACACGCTGGCGTTCACCGTGGAGGGTACGGACAGCCTTGCGCTCCTGGCGGCCATGGACTTGGTCGGGATCTGTGCCTCCAGCGGTTCCGCGTGCTCCGTGGGCTCGCTGGAGCCCTCGCATGTGCTCCTGGCCATGGGCGTTCCCCGTCCCCGCGCCGCCGCCTTGGTCAGGTTCTCGCTTGGCCGGGATACCACCGCCACCGATATCGATAGTGTCGCTGCCGTCCTGCCCTCCATCCTTGCCCAAGCCACCGCCCAATAGCCCCCGGAACGCCCTCACGACCCTTCGGGCCACCAGCCAAGCCTCGCTTCCACCCCGGCCTTTCCCGTGAATAACTCCCTGAGACCCTGTTTCCCGGACCCACTTCTGCCCATCGGCACCGGTTTGTCCGAGTCGTTCCCAGGGTTATTCCGAGTCGGCGCCGCCGTTTTCCCACCCTGCTGGCAACCCCAACAGACAGTTGTTGGCCTTATCCACAGCCCTTAATATGGTGCTTTCCATATTGCATGGTTCCTACTATTAAGCCGACGATGAAACTGTCGATCGGCAAGGAGCATATCCTGCAAGGGCTCCAGGCGGTGCAGAACGTGGTCGGGACACGGACCACCCTGCCGATCCTCTCGAATGTGCTGCTCAAGGCGGACGACAACCGGCTGGAGCTGACCGCGACAGACCTGGATGTCACCATCTCGTGCTCGGTGGAAGCGCGCGTGCAGCGGCCGGGGGGCACGACGATCCCGGTGAAGAAGTTCTTTGGCATCTGCCGGGAACTGGGGCAGCTCGAGATCGACCTCGAAACGGACGAGCACAACCTGAGCACCCTCTCCGCAGGCAATTCCTATTACCGGATCAACGGGCTCGCCGCCCAGGATTTCCCCCCGATTCCCGAGTTTGCCGACAAGAAACATGTATCCCTGCCCCAGGAGAAGCTTCGGGGGATGCTGAAGAAGACCTCCTTCGCGATCTCGACGGATGAGAGCCGATACGTGTTGAACGGCATCTTCCACAGCTTCAAGGAGCATCGCGTCACCCTGGTTTCCACGGATGGGCGGCGGTTAGCTCTGGTCGAGGAGGAGGTGGAAGTGGAGCCGGAAAGCCATGGCGACTTCATCGTGCCCACCAAGGCGATCAACGAACTGAGCCGGCTCCTCCAACCTTCCGGCGATGTTTCGATCCGCTACACGGACAACCAGGTGGCTTACGAGCTGAAGGGGGACAAGCATCCGGCCGTCCGGATCGTCTCCAAACTGGTTGAGGGCACCTACCCCAACTACCGGCAGGTCATCCCCACGGAGTTCAAGGAAAGGGTGCCGGTGATCCGCGAGGAACTTCTCCAGGCCCTGCGCCGGGCCGAGATCATGACCAGCGACAAAACGAACTCGGTCAAACTCAGCTTCACCAGGAACAACCTCGCGATCACCGCCAACACCCCGGAGGTCGGGGAAGGCCGCGAAAGCCTCGCCATCAACTATGCGGGCGCCGATATCGCTATCGCCTTCAATCCGGTCTATCTGATGGATCCCCTCAAGGCGCTCGATTCCGATGAAGTGTACATCGAGATCAGCGACGATCTCAGCCCCGGCGTGGTGAAGACCAACAGTCCCTTCCTCTACGTCATCATGCCGATGCGCATGGCGTAGGGAATACGGGAGGGCGCGACGGAGCCCTCGACGGAGCCCTTTCGGGTCCCGGTCTGTTGAGTTGGGGACGACTCCCGTTGATGAGGGCGGCGGTGACGTCAGCCCGCAGGAAGCCTCAGGCGGGCTCCCAGGGCTTCAGCATGGACCCTACGATGCGGCAGGCGTGGCGGGCGCGGGGGGCTTGCGCAGGAACGCCACCAGGTGGATGCCGAATTGCAGGATCAGGCCCAACCCGACCAGCACACACGCCAGATACGGGGTCAGCCAGGCGGGGTTGCGAACCACCTGCAGGATGGTCACCCGGTCGTCCAGGCGGTCAAAGCTGGCCTGGTAAAAAGTCAGTCCCTGGTACCGCAGCGGGTTGTTCATATAGATCAACACTTCCCGATCCTCGCCGGTGCTGGGGTTCACCAGGCGCACCTGGCTGGAGAAGTTCTTGGGGATCTCCGTCCCCTTGTACTTGTCGTGCCGGAACTTGATGAGGCTGAGACTGAAGTCCTTGTAGATCCGACGCAGACGGAGGCTCAGGTCGAATGTGCGTCCATCCACGGTGACGGTTTGCGGCCGTTCGAAGTACTCGGTGAGCAGGTATGAGCCAATGGGACCCTGCGCACCGATCAACTCCACCACGGCGCTGGGTACGTCGCGCATGTCCATGGCGGTCACCCGGGGGAGTTCCAACGGGGCAAAGCGCGTCCCCGGCCCATCGGTGACCGGGGGTGCGTTCGGAACCGCCACGCGGTTGGTCAGCATGGAATTGGGGTAGTAGCGGACCACGCGCAGCCGGAAGGGCAGTTCCGGCTTCTGAAAACTCGCGCCCGTCGCGAGCTTCGAATCGGGGATGGCCACCACCCGGTCGCGGTCCGAACCCAGCGATTCGACAATGGCCAGTTCACTGCGGCGATCCGCCTCGGAGTAGGCCTTGGTCTGACCCTCGGTGAGGCGCATGGCACTTTCGCGGGCCAGGACCTCGGTGAAGAACTGGCCCAGGAGCAGGAGGATCAAGCCGCTGTGCACGAGCATGATGCCGGCCTTCTTGCGGGTGAACCGGAACCGCACGCTGTGAGCGGCGATCAGATTGATCAGCAGCAGGGAGCCCAGCAGGTAGCCTCCGGGAAACACCGGGAAATATCGGGCGTGAAGAACGTCCGCCGCCGTCGAGGGCGGCAGGTACACACCCATCATCTGAAGCGTCTTCTTGATCGAAGCCCACATCGAGGCGCCGTCCACGAACACGCTCTGGAAAAACCGCGACTGGGCGATGTACAGCCCCAGGGGTTCCTGGGCCATGGTCCCGAAAAAGACCAGAATCACACTCAGAACCAGCAGGACCAGGGTCAGGCGGAGCGAGGCGAACGACTTGAGGAAGGCTTGCATCATGAGCCGCGGGAGTATTGGGCGGTTTGAACGAAGCTGACAAAGGCATCCCGTTGGGCTCCCACCGCCTCAGGGGGCCCCATCAACTTGTAGTACCAGCTGTGGCCGTCGCGCTTCACAACCGCCGCGACCATGCGCAAGGGGGTTCCATGCTCGGGACTCGACCCGTTGAAATCCACAAGGGTGCCCTTCCCTCCCAGGACTTCGAGGTTGTCCGACAACGCCGCCAGTTCGCCGTCTGGCGCCGGCGGGAGCCCCACCTGGCTGCGCCACCGGTTCAGATTGGGAACCAGCCCTCCGGCGTCGCCCGGCAGGACGCTCACGGTGATTTCCACCGGAGAGGTGGCGGAGCCGCCCGGGGCGAGCCATTTGCTGTGGACCATGGCGGTGGGTTCGGTCGCTTCCCAGGCCCCGGGCACCTGCCACCGGGCGGAAGGGGGCCGACCGGTGGCGCCCGCTGTAGAGACAGGAACGCCCCGGCTCCCTGCCTCCGCCGAAGGGGCGGTGAACTCGACCTGTCCCAGGAACGCTTTCAGGGGCTGGCGCTGGGCCTCCACCACGGGAGCATCCCCCGCCAGCTTGAAGAACCAGGTGAAACCGTCCCGGCGCAGGGCCGCCACGAGAATCTGATGCCCTTGGGCCTCCGTGTCGTACGACTCCGAACCCACGATGTTGAACAGCTTGATGGGTTGGCCCGCGATCTCGGTCTCGTCGGTGTGGGCCGGCAGGGCCTCGGGCCCGATGGGTGCCAGGCTGAGCTGACCCCGCCAGAGATTGACCAGATCCACGTCCGTTCCCCCAGTCCCGGGCAGGGGAATCACCGCCAGCTCCGCGCGGCGGTCATCCGATCCCGAAATGGTGAAGTTCGCCACCCGGAGGCCCTCCGCGCCGTGGGAAACCCAGCCTTCCGGCAACGTCTGCCAGCGGAGCCCCGGTTGGGGAGGAAGGGCCTCCGCCAGGCGACTCATGGAAGAGCCGTGGGGCGAAGCCTGAGCGGCTGCCGGCAGGGGTTGGTCTTTGGGGGCCTCATACACCGCAATGTCGTCACGACGACACGCGGTTAGGACAACGGTGAAAAGCACCAGGACGGCGTGGAGACCCAGGCGGCCTGAAAATCGGGACACGCCGGTTGGGTGGAGGTCGGCAGACGAGCGCACGAGGCCGGGAAATTAACCGGCCCAATGCCGAATGCAAAGGAAGTGAGAGAGGGAAAACCTCCCCCATTGGCCGAAGCGGTGCCACTCGGAGTGCCTCCCCATGCAGGAGCACGGACAGCCTTGTCCGCCTGCCCCACGCGCCTCCCATCCTCCACCCCACGCATCCCCTCATCCTGCCCCCTCCCCATGCAGGAGCGCGGACAGCCTTGTCCGCCCTGCCCCTTCCTGTTGACGCAAGCACCCTTGACCCCACCCTTCCCCGACGAGTTGCCCCAGATCCCCCGGTGCCAATCCTGGCCGGATCCCACCTGTCCGCCCTTCCGCACTCCCCCCCTCCGACCCGCACCCCGCGGACAAGGCTGTCCGCGCTCCGAACACCCGCTGGCAATATCGAGCCCCACAGCTTCGCGAGTCCGCACGCCCGTGCACCACTCCCCCGCGGCCTCGTGGAACCCGGCCCTCCGAGGCAACGCTGCGGAAAGTCAGGAGTTCATGGCCATGCTCAGGAGGAACATGATGTTGTTCGGCGTCTTCCTGAGCTTGCCGAGCAGCAGCTCCATGGCCTCGACGGGGGGCACCCCGACCAACGCCCGACGCAGCACCGAGACCCGCTGATACTCGTCCGGATGGTACAGCAGCTCCTCCTTGCGGGTGCCGGAACGTTCGATGTTGATCGAAGGGAAGATGCGGCGGTCCACCAGGGCCCGGTCCAAATGGACCTCCATATTGCCGGTGCCCTTGAACTCCTCGAAAATGACTTCGTCCATGCGGCTGCCGGTGTCCACCAGGGCCGTGGCCATGATCGTCAGGGAGCCGCCCTCCTCGATGTTGCGAGCGGCCCCGAAAAACCGTTTCGGCTTGTGGAGGGCATTCGCATCGACGCCGCCGGAGAGGATCTTTCCCGAGTGGGGCTGGACGGTGTTGTAGGCGCGGGCCAGGCGGGTGATGGAGTCGAGCAGGATCATCACGTCCTTCTTGTGCTCGACCATGCGCTTGGCCTTCTCGATCACCATCTCGGCCACCTGGACATGGCGCTCCGGGGGTTCGTCGAAGGTCGAACTCACCACCTCCGCGCCGCGGCACGACCGTTCCATGTCGGTCACCTCTTCCGGCCGCTCGTCGATCAGGAGGATGATCAGGTACACCTCCGGATTGTTCTTCAGGACCGCGTTGGCCAGCTTTTGCATGAGGACCGTCTTGCCGGTCCTGGGCGGGGCGACGATGAGGCCGCGGGTGCCTTTGCCGATGGGACAGACCAGGTCCACCACGCGCGAGCTGACCTCCTCGGTCTCCGTCTCGAGAAGGATCCGCTTGGTCGGGAACAGGGGTGTGAGGTTCTCGAAATGGGTCTTTTCCTTGGCCAGATCGGGGTCCTCCTGACCGACGGACTCGACCTTGAGCAGGGCAAAATAGCGTTCCTTCTCCTTCGGGGGGCGGATCTGACCCCCGATGTGGTCGCCCGTCTGCAGATCGAAGCGACGGATCTGCGACGGCGAGACGTACACGTCCTCCGGGCACGCGAGGTAGCTGAAGCTGGGGGACCGGAGGAAGCCGTAGCCTTCGGGCATGACCTCCAGGACGCCTTCGGCGAAGAGGATGCCCCGGCGCTCCGCGTTCTTCTGGAGGATGGCGAAGACCAGCTCGTGCTTCTTCATGGTGCCGAAGTTCTCGACACCGAGCTCCTTGGCCTTGGCGTTCAGCTCCGTGATCGACATCGCGTGGAGGGTCGCGATGTTGATCGTCTCGCCACGGGGAAGTTCCTGTCCCTGGACTGCCGGGGGGGTCCTGGGCACGGCGCCGTCGGAGGGCGGAGCCGCAGTGGCTTCACGGAGGGGCAGCGACCCCTGCGCGGGAGCGGGCGATTTCGGACCGGCCGGGCCCTGGTGGGCGGGAGGCGGAACGGGACGGGCGACAGCCGGGGCCGGAGGCGATGCCGGACGGGGGGAAGGGGGCGCCGAGGAACCGGGAGGCAACGGTTGCGACGCCCGCGGCGGGACGGCGGTCGGAGAAGGTGCGGGCGCAGGACGAGGAGACGGCACCGGGGCGGCTGCGGTCGGAGGCGGGGCGACGCGCGATGCGGACGGGAGCGGGGCCGGCGCAACCGGCGAAGGAGCGGAATCCGGCACGGCAGGCGCGGCCACAGCCGGCGCCGCAGGAAACAGCGGGACATCGGACGCAGCCGCTTTGGCGGCCTTTTTCCGGCCGCGCGCCGGGCGTGGGGGGGCGGAACCTGGCTCCGGGGGGGGGGCGGCATCGGGGCCGCCAGAGGAGGGGGCCTTCTTGGGTCTGGGCATGGGCGGTGGGTGGGAATGGTGGCAGGAGAGGACGTCTCACGCAAAGCGTGTCCCAGAGGCTGAATCGGCGAGGGACTAAACCTCCCTTAGGAAAAATCAGGGGACAGGACCCAACCAGAGCGGGCGACGTCAGCGTGCCAAGGCCGTCAAGAAATACCAACGCGCCCGGGACCGCAAGGGTAATTCTCTTCGAAACACGGGATACGGTGCATCCCGGAGTTGTGGGTGAGGAGGCAGCGAATCGGAGGGACGAGCTCTGCGAGTCCTCAACCCAACGCTCCACACTGTTGCGGCCTCGTGGAACTCGGCCCTCCGAGATGACGCTTCGCGAAGTTCGCACCTCTCCCCACCTCTTCGGGATGCACGGCACGGGATCTGGCCCGTATCCGGCACCGCGACCGGTGGACAAGCCCAGCACGCCGCTGGAGACAGGTCTCAAACCACCACCAAGCCGCGCATCCTGGAAAATGGGGAGGGGCGCCGGGAGGGACGCCTCTCGGCGCCTGGCGAACTTGCTTAACCCGGCAGGGGGAAACGGCTGGTCAGTTCTCGAACCCGGCTGCGAACGAGGGCCGGGGTGTCGGGGTTCTTCATGTCCATCAGGACCTCGCTGATCATGTCGGCGATGGCAGCCATCTCGGGTTCCTTCATGCCGCGGGAGGTGACAGCCGGGGTGCCGAGGCGTATCCCGCTGGCTTGGAACGGGGATCGGGTCTCGTTGGGGATGGTGTTCTTGTTGACGGTGATGCCGGCCTCGTCGAGGGCGAGCTGGCAGTCCTTCCCGGAGAGCCCCCGGGACCCCACATCCACCAGCATCAGGTGATTGTCAGTGCCGCCGGAGACGAGCCGGAAGCCGTTGCGGAGCATGCCGTCCGCCAGCGCGGCGGCGTTCCGGACGATCTGGGCCTGGTAGGTCTTGAATTCGGGTTGGAGCGCCTCATGGAAGCACACGGCCTTGGCGGCAATGACGTGCATCAACGGGCCGCCCTGGATCCCGGGAAAGACGCATGAGTCCACTTCCTTGGCGTACTTGGCGCGGCAGAGAATGAGACCGCCCCGGGGTCCCCGGAGGGTCTTGTGGGTGGTGGTGGTGACGAAATCCGCATGGGGTACCGGGCTGGGATGGAGCCCGGTGGCCACCAGACCGGCAATGTGGGCGATGTCCGCCAGGAGCAGGGCGCCCACCTCCCGGGCAATTTCGCCGAGGACCGCGAAGTCGATCTGGCGGGAGTAGGCGCTGGCCCCGACGGTGATCATCCGCGGCGAATGTTCGCGGGCCAGAGCCGCCAGCCGGTCGTAGTCGAGACGTTCCGAGGCCGGGTTTACGCCGTAGTGGACAATATCGAAGAATTTCCCCGAGAAATTGGCCTTGTTCCCGTGGGTCAGGTGGCCCCCATGGGACAGGTCCATGGTGAGCATCCTGTCGCCGGGCTTCAGGAAGGCGAAGTAGACCGCCATGTTGGCGCCGGATCCCGAGTGGGGCTGGACGTTGGCATGCTCCGCGCCGAAGAGGAGGCGCGCCCGGTCGATCGCCAGTTGTTCGGCCTCGTCCACCCGCTCGCAGCCCCCGTACCACCGACGTCCAGGGTAGCCTTCCGCATACTTGTTGGTCAGGACCGATCCCTGGGCTTCCATGACCGCGCGGCTGGCGAAGTTCTCGCTGGCGATCAGCTCGATATTCTCCTCCTGCCGACGGCGCTCGAAGGCGATGACGCGGGTGATGTCCGGATCGGTGGCCGACAGCCCGGTGTGGGCGTGTTCGAGCTTGGCGACCCGGCGGGCATGGCGTCCCCCTTCCTCGAACGACGAGCGCAGGAAGGTGTCCACGATCGAGCGGGCAACGTCCACGCCGATGACGCGACCGCCCAGGCAGAGGACGTTGGCATCGTTGTGGGCCCTGGCGAGGCGGGCCATCTCCTCGCTGGTGCACAGGGCGGCGCGAACGCCCGGCACCTTGTTGGCTGCAATGCTCACTCCGATCCCGGTGCCGCAGAACAGAATGCCAAGATCGGCGCGTCCTTCGGCGACCGCCTGGGCGACGGGCTGGGCGTAATCCGGATAATCCACGGATTCGGGCGAGCGGGCGCCGAGATCCTCGACGCTGTAGGGTCCCGAGCTGAGGTGCCGCTTGACGGATTCCTTCAACTCGAAGCCGGCATGATCCGAGCCCAGGGCGATGGTCTTGACCGGCGGATTCCCCGCCTCACGGGCGGCGCCTTCCTGCTGTTCGAGGTGCTTCAACATGCTGAAAATCCCCTGCTCGATCTCATCCCGGCACCGAAGGTAGGTCTCATAAGAACCGCCGATCGGGTCGGCGATGTCCTTCTCGAAGGCGTCCAGGGTGTCGTCGAACTCACGTAGAACGAACGTCTTCTCGACGGCCTGCGGGTACATCAGGGCCACCGCATGGGCGTGCCCGTGGGTCATCCCGAAGATAAGGTCCGCCTCACGGACCATCTCGGCGGTCAGCGACCGGCTTCGCAATCCGGAAATGTCGATCCCCAGTTCCTTCAGGACCTGAACCGAGTGCGGGCTGGGTGCCATGCCGTCCGCAGCCCCCACCCCGGCCGAGCGGGTGCGGTACTTGTCCCCCATCCGCGCGGTCAAATGACGGAACAGTCCCTCCGCCATGGGGCTGCGGCAGATGTTCCCGGTGCATACGAACAGGATGGTCTTCATGCCAAGGATGGCGGGCGCAAATTGTTGGCCGGGGTCATGGGCGTCAACGCGAAAGACCCCCCTCCGGGGGCCCTGCCGCCCCCCGGGCAATACCGCCCAGGAGATCCAGGGCCCGGGCGAGCACCGGATCCCGAACCGGACGCCCGAATTCAGATTCCTGGGTTGGAACGGAGGCCCGAAGGCCGCGCTGGCGCCGGACCAGTTCGGCTTCGTTCACGCGGGTGGTTGTCGGTCCGGAGGCGATCGGCACTCCCCCCATCACCCGCCGGTATTCGTCCTCGAAATAGAGCTCCTGGTCCCGCTCCGACACCGCCACTTCAAGGTCCGGGACCCGTCCTTCCGGGGAAAGCGGGTCTTCACCCTCCACGCGCGCAGGGGGGCCTCCCAGGCGCACCCGGCCCCCTTCCGGAACCGAGGCTTCCCGGTACTCCCTGGCCTGACCGGCGGTGGTCTGGCCAAGGATGAGCGACATCCGGGCGCTGCGTCGAACGCCGGCCGCCAAAGCCTCCGCCGCGCCACGGGTCGAACCGTTGACGAGCACCAGGACGACCGCCAGTCCCTCCGGGGCGCGGGGTTCGATCGGCAGGCGGCGCTCTCCCACAGTCAGGGCCACCCCGGAACGGTTAGCCACCTGGGCGGCAACGGCGGTCGCCGCCAGGAAGTCGTTGCCATGGGCGAAGCGCAGATCAAGCACCAACCCTGACCAGGCATTCGAACGTGCCAGGGAGTCGAGGGCGTCCGCCATGGCCAGCGGCAGGGACTCGTCCACGCGCGCCACCCGGATGTACCCGTGATCGGTGGGGTACACGGCGACCCTGGAGACCGCGGGACCCAACGCTTCCGGGTGGGGGCCCATCAGGACGGCCGGGCTCAGGGCATCCAGATAGGCGTGGGGTTCAAGGTCGCCGGCATCCGGCCAGGACTCGTCGGGAGCTTCACCGACGAGCCATTCGCGAAGGACCTCCACCGGGGGCCAGGAACCGGCGGTGTCGGCCGGAAGCGGCAAGGCACCGAACAGGACGACCACCATCAACCAAGGGCGCAGAACGAAGGCGAACGGCGGATTCATTCGCAGGCAGGTCCGTGACCGAGGGCCTTGGCACCGATGTCGCGGCGGTAATGGGCGCCTTCAAACTGGACCAGATCCACCGCGGCATAGGCCCTTTCCTGAGCCTCCTCGAGCGTCGGGGCCCAGGCGGTGATCCCAAGGACCCGCCCGCCATTGGTGAACCAGCCGTGATCGCGCCAGGTGGTCCCGGCATGGAACGCCTTGACGTTGGGGAGGGAGGCGAGGCTTTCCAGCCCGAAGATCGGGTCGCCCTTCCGGGGGGTCCGGGGATAACCCTCCGCTGCCATCACCACGCAGACCGAAGCCTGGGAGGACCAGCGAAGGGGCACGTCCTTGAGGCAACCGCTCACCGAGGCGTCCAGCAGCTCGACCAGGTCGTTCTCGAGCCGGGTGAGGTACACCTGCGTCTCGGGATCTCCGAGCCGGGCGTTGAACTCAAGGACCTTGGGCCCTTGTGGGGTCAGCATGACCCCGGGAAAGATCACTCCCCGGAAATCGATGCCTTCCGCCGCGCAGCCGCGCTGCCAGGGCCCCAGAATATGCTGGGCCGCGCCGAGCAATTCGTCCTCCGTCAGGAACGGCGCGGGGGAATAGGTCCCCATCCCGCCGGTGTTGAGTCCCTGGTCGCCGTCCAGGGCCCGCTTGTGGTCCTGGGCGGTCGGAAAGAGCCGCGCCACATGCCCGTCGCACAAGGCGTGCAGGGAAATCTCCGTGCCCTCCAGCCATTCCTGGATCACCACCTGTTCCCCCGCGTCCCCAAAAACCCGTCGCACCATCATGTCGTCGATGGCCTCCTCCGCCTGCGCCAGGTCCTGCGCCAGCACCACCCCTTTGCCGAGGGCCAGACCGTCCGCCTTGATGGCACAACGCCCCTCCAGCCGGGCCGCAAACCGCTTGGCCGCATGGGCGTCGGTGAAGACCGCCGCCGCTGCCGTGGGAATCCCGTGCATCGCCATGAAGTTCTGGGCGAAGGCCTTCGAGGATTCGAACTGCGCCGCCCGGCGATTCGGACCCCAGATCCGGAGCCGGTGCTGCTGAAACCGATCCACCACCCCGAGCGCCAGCGGATTGTCGGGTCCCACCACCGTGAGATCGGGGCGCTGTTCCAACGCGAACTGGACCAGTCCCTCCACATCCTCCGCCGCGACCGGGACGCACTCCGGGGCCAGTCCGGTTCCGGCACAGCGTTCGAGCGTCATCGCCGAGTTTCCAGGGGCACACCAGATCCGTTTGGCGTGGGGCGACTGCGCCAGCTTCCACACCAGGGCGTGCTCCCGACCACCGGAGCCGATGACCAAGAGCTTCATCGTAAGGGGAGTCAATCAGGTCGCGCCCGTTCTGCCAAACATCTCATGCGCCGGGCGGCTTCAGGAAAAATCCCCGCATGCGCTCGGTGATAGGGCGCCCCAGCCGTTCCAGGACCAGCAGCATGTCTTCCCAAGTCTTGCGCTTCTCCCGGAATCCCCGGTCCGGGCCCCGCTCCGCCCGCAACAGGTAGGCGGGATGATAGGTCGGCATCACCGGAACCCCTTGGAACTGCTGCCACCGGCCACGCACCGATCCCAGCGTCGAAGTCAGCCCAAGCAGGCCCTGAACCGCCGTCGCCCCCAGCGCCACCAGCACCCTGGGCCGGATGATTTCAATCTGCCGCAGCAGGTAGGGCTTGCAGGTCTCCATCTCGTCCGGCCGCGGCGCCCGGTTGCCCGTCGAGGTGCCGGGCGGGAGATCCGGACGGCACTTCAGCACGTTCCCGATATAGACCGTGTCCCGCGAATACCCCATCGCCGTGATGATCCGGGTGAGCACCTGCCCCGCCGGCCCGACAAACGGCTCCCCGGCCAGATCCTCCTCGGCCCCAGGCGCTTCTCCGACAAACATCAGCTCGGCATCCAGATGGCCCACGCCGAAGACGACCTGCGTTCGCGATCGCGCCAGGTGTGAACACCGTTCGCATACCACAGCCCGTTGACGCAGTTCCTCCATGGCCGCGGCCTTGTCCGCGCCAGGAAGCGACGACCGGGATTCCACCGCAGCCGGAGGACGGACGGGGGCTTCCAGCCGGACCGGCTCGGGCACCGGCAGCGTGGGCGTCCGGGCGATCGGAGCTGGAGCCGGACGCGGTGCCACCGACAAGGGCGTTCGGACAGGTCCAGGCGCGGGCGCGGGCGTGGGCCGGGCCACCGGCGTCGGCGTCACCGACGCCACCGGACTTGAGACAGGACGGGCCATCCGGCCGGGAGAGCCTGCCGAGCGCGGCGGTGGGCGGCCGATCAGGGCATCGAGTAGCGCCCGGTCCACTGGGATGAACTGAATTCCGTCGGCCTGAAGGCGCTTCAGGTGACCGACGGTCGCATCCAGCAAATCGAGGAAGCTCGGGCGCACGTCCGAGCGTGAAGACATCCAGGCCAGTTTGCCAGCCGTTCGAGTGCGGAGGGTGGAGGATGAACCGGGAGCCCCCCAACCGATCGAATCGGACCCAGGCGAGCGTGGTGCCGGGAGCGACAGCCACGCGTAGGAACCGAACCAGGTCCTGGGACGGCTAAGCTTTGGCGGTCGCCGGGGCGGCGAGGCGGAGGGCAAGGCGCGACTTCTTCCGGCTGGCCCGGGCCGCCGGAATCACGCCCCGCTTGGCCGCCTTGTCGAGCGCCGAGACTGCCTCGCGCAAGGCCAGCTTCGCCTCGTCCGACTGCCCGGACGTGACCAGGGTGCGGTACTTCCTCTCCAGGGTGTGAAGACGGGACTTGACCGACTTGTTGCGCGCGTGACGGGTGGCGCTCAAGCGGGCGTATCTCTCGGCGGAC
This sequence comes from Verrucomicrobiia bacterium, assembly GCA_019634625.1. Lineage (NCBI taxonomy): Bacteria > Pseudomonadati > Verrucomicrobiota > Verrucomicrobiia > Verrucomicrobiia bacterium. The sequence goes on along the minus strand of JAHCBA010000002.1, from coordinate 133,530 downwards.
TTGGTGTTGGGCATACGATCTACGTCGCGAAAAGACCGGGACCATGCCCGAACTCCCATCCCACTGTCAACCTCCCCCAAAACATCCCTGGCTGTCGGGATTCGAGACGACAACAGGCTGACAAGTGCCGCGCGATCTGGCACTCCTTGGCCCGTTCGCGCGTTCGACCAACCCCAACACCCGTCATGCCTAATCCCTGGACCGGCCGAGGCAATCCCTACACCCGAACCGAAGTGATCGAGCGCCTGCGCGCCACCCTGGACCAGGGCGACGCCATCATCGCGGCCGGCGCCGGGACGGGCATCAGCGCGAAGTTCATCGAGAAGGGCGGTGCCGACCTCCTGATCATCTACAACAGCGGGCGCTTCCGCATGATGGGGCATGGCTCGACCTGCGGGCTGATGGCCTACGGGGACGCCAATGCCATCGCCATGGAGATCGGCGAGTACGAGGTGCTGCCGGTGGTGGACGAGATCCCGGTCATCTGCGGGGTCCATGCCACCGACCCGCGTCGGCGCATGTGGCACTGGCTGTTGAAGGTCAAGGAGATGGGCTTCAGCGGAGTGAACAACTTCCCCACCCACACCATCGTGGATGGCCATTTCCGCGGTGTGCTGGAGGAAACCGGCATGAGCGTCCAGAAGGAGTTCGAGATGGTGGCGCTGGCCCGACGCATGGATCTCTTCTCCGTGGTCTATGTGGCCACGGCGCAGGAGGCCGTCGAGATGGCCAAGGCCGGCGCCGACGCCATCATCGCCCATGTCGGCACCACCGTCGGCGGCAGCATCGGGGTGAAGAACGCGGTGGTGACCTGGGATTTCGCCATCGAACGCACCCAGCAGATCATCGAGGCCGCCCGGCGCGTGCGGAAGGACATCCTCTTCCTTGCCCACGGCGGACCCATCAACACCCCCGCCGACGCCGAACGCATCCTGCGCACCACCGACGCCGTCGGCTTCGTCGGCGCGAGTTCCCTCGAACGCATGGGCGTCGAGGCGTCCCTGACCCAGTTGACCCGGGACTTCAAGGCGTTGAAGGCCCCGGCCTCGGCCAATCTAGCCAGGACGCTGGCCAGGACGCGTCCCGCCGGTCGCAAGAGCGCCCGGAGGAAGGGATGAAGGCGAGCCGGCCATCCGCCTCAGAGTGCGAAACGCGGATGCGTTCTCCTCGGCATCAGGCCAATGCCTGTCAGCGTCCCACAACCCCACGGTCCCCATGAATCCAACCCCATCCGCCCCCCGCCGTTTTGTCACCCTCGCCGATGCCTTGAAGGAGGAGTTCAAGGGTCGAACCAACTATTGGATCTGCCGCCCGGAAGTAGTCGAGGCCGAGCGCCTCCAGATCTGCCAGGCCACCCTGCCTCCGGGCAAAGGACATAACTTCCATACCCATCCCGAACTCGAGGAGGTGATCTACGTGCTCTCCGGCCACGTCGAGCAATGGGTCGAGACGTCGTCCCGCAGACTCGGCCCGGGCGATAGCGCGCACATCCCCGCCGGCGTGGTCCACGCCACCTTCAACCGTTCCGGGGACGATGCGGTGATCCTCGCAATTCTATCGCCGGCCGCCGCCAAGGGTCCGTTCCTCGTGGATGTGAGCGACCAGGAGCCGTGGCGATCCCTCGACCGCTCCACCCCGAACCCCGCCTGACTGTGGAGGTTCAGGGCGCCGCCGGGTGGGGACGCGCCTGGGGCGCGCTTCGGGTGGGAGCCTCACTTCTGTGGATTACTTGGGGTTGGGAGGCTGGAGCGCAGGCGGGGCGCGATTGGGCGGTGTACCACGGCGACGCCGCCGGGACCCATTACTCCAGCCTCCGCCAGATTCACCGGCGCAATGTCGCCCGGTTGCGCCCGGTCTGGGTGTACCGCTGCGACGATCGGCGCGATCGGCCCCCGACCACCATTCAATGCAATCCGCTGATCCTTGACGGCATCCTCTACGGTACGACTCCCGGGATGAAGGTGTTCGCCCTCGACGCGGATACCGGGCGCGAACGCTGGGTGTTCGATCCGTGGGCCGGCCGTCCCGGGAGCGGAGTGAACCGCGGTCTGGCTTGGTGGGGTGAAGGCCACGAACGCCGGCTCTTCTTTGCCGCCGGTCCGCGCCTGTTCGCCCTCCGTGCCGACTCCGGCGAACCTGTTCCCGAATTCGGGCCAGGCGGATTCATCGACTTGCGCCAGGGCCTTGACCAGGACGCCTTCGACCTCCCGGTGCTCGCCCCGACACCCGGGGTGGTCTTTCGCGATCTGTTGATCATGGGATCGTCAATCCCCGACACCTTGCCGCCGACGGCTCCGGGTCATATCCGGGCCTTCGATGTCCGGACCGGCGAACGACGCTGGATCTTCCACACCCTCCCGCACCCGGGCGAATACGGGTACGAGACCTGGGGCCCCGACAACTGGCAGATCAACGGCGGCGCCAACGCCTGGGGTGGCCTCACGCTGGATGTCCACCGGGCCATCGTCTACGCCGGCACCGGATCGGCCAATTCCGACCATTACGGCGGCGATCGGCCCGGTATGAACCTGTTCGCCAACTGCACCCTCGCCCTCGACGCAGCCACCGGGGAACGCCGCTGGCACTTTCAGACGGTTCATCATGACCTTTGGGACTACGACCTCCCCTGCCCTCCGGTTCTGTTGACGCTGCGCCGCGGATTCCGCCGGATCGACGCCGCGGCGCAGATCACCAAGATGGGCCATCTGTTCGTCTTCGATCGCGTGACCGGCCGGCCACTCTTCCCAGTGGAAGAACGCCCCGTACCCGCCTCCGACGTTCCTGGCGAAGTCGGCTGGCCCACCCAGCCATTCCCGGTGCGACCCCCACCGTTTGCCCACCAGGGGATGAGCGAGGACGACGTCACGACACGCTCCCCGGAAGCTAGGGCTGCTGTCCGCAATCGCCTGAGGGAAATGCGGTCCCAGGGGCTCTTCACCCCACCCTCGACACGGCCCACCGTGGTGATGCCGCAGTTCAACGGCGGCGGCGAATGGGGCGGCGCGGCCGTTGATCCACCGCACGGCTGGCTCTACGTCAACGCCAGCAACGAGCCCGAATGGATCCAGATGTTCCCCGCCCGGCCGAAGGAGGCCCTCACCCGGTATGAACTGGGGAACCACCTGCACCGAGCGCTTTGTGCTCAATGTCATGGCGGAGGCCGTCCGGACCTTCCCGGCTCGGTTTCGTTGCGGGACGTCCGGGAGCGGCTTTCGCGCGAGGCACTGATCGACCTCCTCCTGTCGGGCCGCGGCCAGATGCCGTCGTTCGCCAACCTCTCAGACCTCGAACGGGACGCCGTGGCGACCTACCTCTTCGGTGAACGTGGGGGTGAGACGGTGCCTCTCGATTCGACCCAGGCCGCCTGGGCCAACCGCATCCCCTGGCTGGCCAACGGGCACCCTGAACTCCGCGATCCCGATGGTTTCCCTGCCACCCGTCCGCCTTGGGGAACCCTCACCGCGGTGGACCTGAATCGCGGTCGAATCGCCTGGCAAGTGCCGCTGGGCACTTATCCCGAACTGGAAAGACGCGGCATGCCGCCGACGGGCACTTTCAATATCGGCGGCCCGATCGCGACGGCCGGGGGCCTGGTGTTCATCGCGGCGACCATGGACGAGCGATTCCGGGCCTTCGACTCTCGCACCGGCGATGTGCTCTGGACCTTTCAACTCGATGCAGGAGGCTACGCGACACCTGCGACGTACCAGGTTGGGGACCGGCAATACGTGGTGATCGCTGCTGGCGGCGCCGGCAAACCGGGCACCCGACCCGGCGACGCCTACTGGTGCTTCGCCCTTCCCTGATCCATTCCCGCGCCAAACGCCAAACGGGGCCGGTGAGCCAGTGCACGCTGGAGAGTGGGCACCAAGCACCGCTCCCAGCACGGCTGAAGAAGGGGATCCCAAACGCCAACTGCGCGACCGATGGGCAACGAAGTAATAAGGCTGACGCAAAGTTATTGACGCTTGACGCCGACAACAAAACTAAGCCTGCCACTAGACTAGAATAAATAATAAAACTGACTCAAAGAAATTGACGCTGACAATGACAATAAAAATTAGACTGACACAATAAAAGACAGCAATTTGTCTGACTCTTAATTGTTGACCGCAATGGCCGGTTAATGCGTGTCCAAGGGGGTATGGTTGTCTCGACTTCGGCCGGGCGGGTTGGGCAATATCAGGTCCCCGCCCGGCGCGTCACCCGCAGGCCGTGAACCTCGGATGCGTCGGCCCATGACAACACCCCGGCGTTTGCCGTGAGGCCTTGAAATGGGTCGTTGGTCACCAGAAGATTCCCGTCGAGGTCCAGGTAATCCGTGAGGTCCGCCAGGTGCGCCGCTGCGGCGATCAGGACGCTGCTCTCGATCATGCAGCCGAGCATCGTCTTCAGTCCGGCATTGCGGGCCGCTTGAAGGGCGGCGTGGGCGCCAGTGATGCCTCCGGTCTTCACCAGCTTCACGTTCACCGAAGCGAAACATCCGAGCACCGCTGGCAGATCCGAGGCGTCCCGGTACGATTCATCCGCCATCAGCGGAATCGGAGAGCGGGCGTGAAGCCATTCCCGGTCGGCACGGGGCGTGCCGGCCGGCATCGGCTGTTCAACGAATTCAATGCGCCCGTCGGTGGCCAGCCATTCGAGTTCGCGCAGCGCATGCTCCCGCGTTTTCCAGGCCTCGTTGGCATCCACACGGACCGGCTTTTCCGGGGCCGCCGAGCGGAGAGCGGCGAGGTTTTCGCGGTCGGAGGCGCTCCCCAGCTTTAGTTTGAGGATCGGATACGGTTCCGCCTCCAGGACTTTGGCGCGGATCACCTCCGGGGTATCGAGGCCGATGCTGAAGGACGTCACGTGCCGGCCCTCGGTGAACGGAACCCCCAGAAAAGTATGCACCGCCTGGCGCGCCTTCCGGGCCGCCCCGTCGAGTAGCGCGATATCCAGAGCGCACCGCGCCGCGGGAGATTCCGGCCCCAGTTCCTGCAAGTAGGCCCGGCTCGCCTCGAGGTCGTCCCACGACAACCGGGTGCCATCCACCGTCTTCAGGACTTCCCGGACCGACTCCGGCGACTCGCCATAGCGCGTGGAAGGAGCACTTTCGCCCCAGCCCTCGATTCCATCCGCATCCCGTATGCGAACCAGCACCACCGGGAAGGTGTCGGTGCCGTCTCCCCCGCCGGGACCGGTGCGACTGGCAATGGCCCAGCGATGGGCGAGATGGAGATCGAATGGCTCAACGTGCAGATCCACGCACCGATTGAAACCGGACTTTTTGCCCGGTGCCAACCCGGAGTCTCCCCAAGTTCTCAACGAGCAGCCGACGCCTTTCAGAAGGGCTGCCGGAACGGCGGGCGCCGTGCGTCCTCAAGGCTTTTCAGATCGAAAGCGGAACCGCTGCCCTCCCACGGTGGCCTCCGCCATCAATCCTGTCAGGGGACGCGTGAAAATCAGGACCCCCTCGACGTACCGTGCGTTCTTGGCGGCGCCCTCTGCGGCAGCTACGGCCCCGATCTGGGCGCTCATCTCGAGTTTGCTCTCTTTGAGTCGGTCCAGCGCCGCCGAATCCTCGAACAGCACCAGTTGGGCGAACGCTTGGCCGCCGACCTGCAACCCGAAGGTCACCTGCGTCAGCACAACCTCCCCAATCAATCGCCCCTGCTCGAACGCCTGCCCCGTCCCCCGGGCACCCCCGAATACGAGCCCGCCCTTTCCAACCGACGGGAACACCGCGTAGCCGACCGCTCCTGTCAACCTCTCCGCCAAGGTGGAGTCGGCCCGTTGAAACGAGGCAAGAGCCGTCCCCACCTGTTCCGAAAGCGTCGGCTCATCCTTCGGCCAAGCCACCGGACCATTGAGCACCAGCGCTGCGCCTGCCAAAGCCAGCCATCGAAGGGTTGTCGTCATGGCCCTCACTCTCGCCCTTACCCGGATCCGGGCAAGCCGGCAGAACCAAGGCGCCCGCAGGGAGGTTCTGGGCTGCTCCAAACTACTATAGGACTGGCATATAGAAATTGACACGCCTTTGGGGGGTGTACCGGCTCAGGACAGGAGGGCAGGAAGAGGAATTGATGACCAGGGCAAGGGCAAGTCCGGTCAATACCTTAGCAAATTTTGCGTAGCAAAATCTCGCAGACCGCGGAGGATGCGCAGGTGTGAGGTCAGCCATGCGAGGTCGCTGTGGCGTGCGATGGTCGGCATGGTGGTTGGGGATCGTGCTCCTCGTTCCCTCGGCGTCGGCCGCCATCTGGCATGTTCGGTCCACGGGTTCGGATGCGGCATCCGGCAGTTCCTGGACTTCGGCGAAGCGGTCCGTGGCGGCGGCGTTGGCCCAGTCCAGTGAAGGCGACGAGGTTTGGGTGGCGGCGGGGATCTATTTCGAGCGGATCGCTCTGCAGAATGAGGTGGCCCTCTACGGCGGCTTCGAGGGAACCGAGACAGCTCGCGACCAACGCGATTTCAACCGCCACCTCACCATCCTCGATGGAGAAGCGGCGGGTACGGTCGTGCGATGCGAAAGTGCAGGCGCCACGCCGGCGACGCGCCTGGACGGCTTCGTGGTGCGGAACGGCCGTGGCGTCCTGGGCGGCGGGATCGCGTGCACCGCCACCTCCCCCACCCTCGCCAACAATCTCATCACCGGGAACGTCTCGCTGGGACCCGGCGGCGGAATCTGCTGCTACAACGGTGCCAACCCGGTGATTCTGAATAACCGCATCCTGGGAAACCGGGCCGAGGGCGACGACGCGGACGGCGGGGGCATCGCCTGCATGGCCGGGCGTCGTGGCAATCTGGGTTCGTCCCCTTGGATCGTGGGCAACCTCATCGCCCGGAACCAGGCGGGCGAGAACGGGGGCGGTATCGTGGCCCGCGACATCTTCGTCTCGGAGGACGGGCAGGTGGTGGTGCCCAGTGCCCCGCGAATCCTGAACAACATCCTGGCGGAGAACATCGCCACCCAACCCCCGCTGGGAGATCGCAGTCTGGGGGGCGGCGCCATTGCCTGCGTGAATGACGGCATGGCGGAGGTGGTGGCCAACAACCTCATCGTCGCCAATAGCGGCTGGCAGGCCGGCGGGATTCTCCTGGTGGGCGGTGCCCGCGACCATCCTCAGGTCATCAACAACACCCTGGCCGGGAACAGCGGTCCCGCCCTCCGCTGGCTCGGTGTCCGTTCCATCCGAATCGCCAATAATCTCATTGCCTTCAATGCCGCCGGGCTTTCCCGTTCGATCGATTCGCCAGGCGGACCCGTCACCGCCTCCCACAACCTGTTGCATGGCAATCAACTCGACTACGACGGTCTCGCCGATCTCACCGGGCAGGACGGGAATCTCTCCTTCGATCCCCGCTTCGCGGGCTTTTCCCACGGGGACTATCGCCTGACCGCCACCTCGCCCTGCATCCAGGCGGGGGATGACTCGGCTGTGGCGTCCGACTGGCGGGATCTCCATGGCCAGCCACGGATCCGGGGCGGGCGGGTCGACATCGGGGCCGAGGAATGGGACGGGAACGTCCGCGTCCCCTTGCTCCGGGTTCTGCGCGTGCATCCTTCGGGCGACGATCTTCGCGACGGTGCGTCCTGGACGGGCGCGAAGCGGACGATTGCAGCTGCCATCGCCGCCCTGCATGAGGCCGCTCTGGATGCGGCTCCCGGGATTGGGGGTGGCGAGATCTGGGTGGCTGCCGGCACCTACCGCGAAAATCTGGTTCTCCCGCCCCATGTGCATCTTTACGGGGGCTTCGTCGGAGGCGAGATCACGCGGGCAGAGCGCAATCCGGACGCGCACGCGACGGTCATCGACGGAACTTCCCGCAATCGGGTCCTGCTCATCTGGGGTGGCCATCGAGTCCACACGGTGGATGGATTCCGCGTTCAAGGCGGCCGGTTGACTGGCGGACCCTCCGACCAGGGGGGCGGCATGGAGTGCTACTACTCCGGACCGCGCATCGCCGGATGCACCGTGACGGGCAACGTCGCCAACCTGGGCGGCGCCATTGGCGGTTTCGGGGCCGACCCCTGGATCACCGATTGCCGGCTTACCGACAACGCCGCCGGCGCCGATGGACGCGGCCTCGGGGGCGGCATCCACCTGGACCGCTCCCTTGGAACGATCGAGCGGTGTGTCCTTGCCCGGAATGCGGCCTCGGATGGCGGCGGCCTCTTCGCCTCGTTCAGCCAGCCTCGGATTCTTGATTGCGAAATCGCCGACAATTCAGGCAAGGGCATCTCCCTCTGGAACAGCCGCGGTCTGGGCTGGACCCTGGCCGACCGCCTCGAAGTCGCCCGCAATCGGATTCTGCGAAATGTGACCTCGCACGAGGGAGCCGGTCTCCATGTCCTCTTCTGTGCCGGTCGCATCGTCAACAACCTCGTCCTGCTCAACCGAAGCGGGACCCTCGAAGGAGGCGGCTACGGGGGAGGCATGTCCCTCACCGGCGGCGAGGACGGCGGAGGAACCCTCCTGGTCGCCCACAACTCCATCCTCGGCAACACCGCGGAATTCTTCGGTCTCAATTTCGGAGGCGGCATCCACCTGTATCTCCTTGCCCACCCCACCCTCGTGCTGGCGAACAACATCATCGCCCACAACAGCAGCGGCCTCTTCAATCGTCAGGCCAGCCCGGTCAGCCCCCTTCTCGTCCGTAACAACGTCTTCGCCAACCAGGACCGCGACTACCAAACCGTTGGCGCCTTCGGCATCCCCGGCGCTCCCTTGTTCCATCCTTCGGACCTGTCCGTCGATCCCCGCTTCCGCTCCCTCGATGGCGATTTTCGACTCCAACCCGGCTCGCTGTGCATCGACGCAGGAGATCCAGCGTTCGCCCCCGAGAACGACGCGGATGGCCTGCCGCGCCCGCTCGATGGCGACGCCGACGGCTTCCCCGGCGCGGATCTCGGTGCCTACGAAATGGTTCACCCCACGGTCGTCGGGCAGATCCAGTTCCCGGCGCCGACGGCGGTCGTCCACATGGCCGACGGGGAATGTCGCCTCACCCTGAGGCGAACGGTCGGACTGGCCACTGCTGTGGCTGTCCCTTTTGCCACCTTCGAGGGCACCGCCCGCGCCGGCACCGACTTCGAGGCGGTCCAGGGACAGGTGACCTTAGCCGGCGGACAGTCCGTCGCCGAGATTCGGATTCCCCTGCATCGGGATCGGTTGGGACTGGAACCCCGCACCTTCACGGTTCGGCTATCCGATCCGGGGGGAACCGCCCGGCTGGGGTCTCCAGCCGAAGTCCTCGTAACCCTGCATCCCGTTCGCCCGTGGGCCGAAGCCAACCCCTGGAACATCCCCGATTCCTGGATTCAGCAGCATGGCCTCGTGCTGACTGCCACCTCGGATGCGGACGGCGACGGCTTCCTGGACCGCTTTGAGTATGTGGCCGGCACGGATCCGACCCGGGCCGATTCGCTGCTTCGCCTCTTGTCGGTCACCCGCGGACCCGATGGGCGGGCACTGATCGTGACCTGGTCCAGCGTGCCCGGAAAACGCTATGCCGTTCGCCGGTCATCGTCGCTCACCGGTGCCGGTCCGTTCGGCACGCCCATGGTCACGGGACTTACTGCCTCCGGTGCGGTCACGTCCTGGACGTCGCCTCCGGGAACGGAGCCCCACGGATTTCTGCTCGTTGAAGTCGAACCATGACGGATCGGGGATGTCGTCACCGGCCGCCCGGCCCTGGCAGCCGGTCATCGGACACCCTCCGACCCGTGCGCAACCCAAGGGCCAAAGATGAAACAGCGTCGCCTCGCCGGTTGGATCGCCACCGGCCTTCTCCTGGCAGTTGCCGGGTGGCTGTGGATCAGCCGGCTTGCAGCACCGGACCGCCGGCCGGCGGACTTCAGTATCACCGCCCTCACCGTCATCCCCACGAATGCCGTGGCCGTCCGCGATCCGGAGCGGGCCACGAGGCTCGACAAGGCGCCCGATCTGATCGAGCGCGCCCGGAACGCGCGGGAACGTCCGGGGGATCCACTGGGCGTGGAGGCCGCTCGCGACCGGGTCGCCCGGCAGATCCTTGACGGTCTTCGCGCCAGGGTCGGTCCCGACACCGGGGCGTCTCGAGCGCCTCTCCGCGGTCAGCCTCGCGATCGCGGACGCCGAGGCCTGGACGCGGAACAGCAGGCCGCCATCGATGCGGTGGCGGACCGGATCGGACCCGGCGGTTCCCTCCAGATGGATGGTCCCAGCGGAACCCTGCGCTGGTTGCGGGGGGATCTGTCGTTCCTTGCCGAAGGCAATCCGGCGTATGCCGCGGCCCGGGAACGGGCCGACTACGCGGGCATGGCCATGGCCACGGTGTCGTCCCTGGCCCGCCTGATGCGCATCCGGGATCCGGACGCCGAATGGGTCGCCCAGGATCCGGACGCCGACGAACTCGGCATGATCCATGTCCGGCTTAATCGGCAACACCATGGCTTCCCCATCGACGGAGCCCAGGTGGTGGTCCACTTCAGCCCGGCCGGAATTCCCGTCGGAATCGGCGGCGCCTATGCCGCCACCCCGGCGGGACTCGATCGTCCGGTGTTCTCCCTCGATGACGCCGGGGCGATCGAACGGGTCCGGGCTGCCGTGAACGCTGTCGGGCCGCCACTCGTTCCCCCGACGGTCACCCGTCTCTACTACTGGAACCCGCAGGTCAGTCCTGTCCCTGCCTACCGGGTGGAGCTGGTTCCCTCGGTCGGCTCCGGCTGGCGGGTGTATCTGGCCGCATCGGATGGAAGCGTCCTCCGGGTCACGCCCACGGTTTATCGCGCTGCGGCGGTGGGAGGAGCGGCGGATCTGCTTGGGCAGTCGCGCCCGGTGCACTCCTGGCAGCAGGGTTCGGAGTTTCTGGCGATCGACACCTCGCTGCCGATGTACGACGCCGCCCGGTCGCAACCCCCGGTGTACACGAACATGGCCGGCGCCATTTGCGTGTTCGATGTCGGACAGCGCGATGTCGAGGTGGCGCTGCGCGAAGGGGTCGGCTACGCCCGGGCCAACCACCCCAACGCCTGGGATCCCACGGTGGTGAGCGTGATGAACCATTTCCGCGAGATCTACCGGTACTACGAGGAAACCCATCAACGCCGCTCATTCGACGGTCGGGGGATCAACATCACGGGCCTGATCCATGCCCGGTTCAAGGATTCCCAGGGCCGGCTCTACCAGGACAACGCCTTCTTCAATCCCAACCTGAACCTCATGGTCTTCGGGGATGGCGAGCAACACACGGCCCCCGGAATGCTCCCTGCCGCCCTCGATATCGCCGCCCACGAACTGACCCACGGTGTCGTCGATAACGCCGCCGCCTTCCGCTACGAAAACCAGCCCGGCGCCCTCCACGAACACATGGCCGACTTCTTCGCCTGCATGGTCGATCGAGACGACTGGCTGCTGGGCGAGGATACCATGGGTTCCCTGCCGCACGCCGCCTGGAGGGATCTCAGCAATCCTGCAAACCCAAACGTCAAGGAACCGGGCCCCAAAACCATGGCCGAGTACCGCAACCTGCCCAACACCCCCGAGGGCGACCTCGGCGGCGTGCATGTCAATTCCACCATCCCCAGCTACGCCGCCTTCCTCTTCGCCGATGGACCCGGAGGCCTCGGACGCGCCCGGGCCGAGCGCATCGTCTATCGCGCCCTCACCCGCTACATGACGCAGTACTCGGCCTTCATCGATTACCGGCGGGCCGCGGTCGCCGCGGCCACGGATCTTCATCCTGGCGGAACCGAGGCCGGCGTCGTTGCCGCCGCCTTCGATGCCGTCGGGATTCTCGACGGCGAGGCCACCCCGCCTCCCACGCCGGTTCCCGCCACCACCGGCGACGAACGGGTCGTCTTCCTCCGGGCCGAGCGCGATCCATGGTTCAATCTGCTCCTGGGCTACAGCTTCTTCGTCATGGATGCCCAGCAGTTCGAAGCCGTGTCGTTCAACCTCCTCCAACCCGTCCGTCCTGCCGTTTCCGGCGACGGCACCTGGGCGCTCTACGTTGGCGAGGACCACAATGTCTATTGGACCGACGGCTCCGCGACCGATGAACCCCTCACCGACACCGGCGATATCCGCACCATCGCCCTGTCCAAGGACCTGACCCGCGTCGCCTTTACCACCATGGCCTTCGATCACCGCATTCATGTGCTCGACGTGGCGGCGGACGCGGTGCTGACCGGTGAAATCCGGATCCCCAATCGAAACGGAGACGACCTGGCCGCTGGCTTCGCCGATGTCCTCGCCTTCAATTGTATCGGGGACGTCCTGTACTTCGATGCCTGGACCGAAGGCAGCCTGGCCCAGGCGGACTACGGCTGTTGGGGGCTCTTCGCGCTGCGGGTCAAGGATCTGCAATGCCGCCTCCTGCTACCCCTCAGTCCCGGCCTTCAGGTGGGCAATCCGTCCCCCGCGCATACCCTGCCGGGATATCTCGTTGCGGACTACGTGTTCACCACCAACGGCCAAGTCACCCTCGGCATGGTGTCCCTCGATCTTGGCCAGAACCGGCTCGGCGTCCTCCTCTCGGGACTCCCCATCCTCGCCACCCCTTCCCTCCGCGGCGATGATCGACGGCTGGTCTTCAGCACCTGGCGTGACGGACTGCATTTCCTCCATGAGGCCATGCTGTCCGCCGACCGCGATGCCCTCGTGCCAGGGGCCCCTTCCGCCCTCCTTTGGTCGGTCGCGGAACTCGTCTATCCCGTCGCCTTCCGCACCGGCAGCTACGCGCCGCCCGCCGGTCGCCTTGAAGTCTCCCCCGCCAGCCTCGATTTCGGAATCGTCGCCACCGGCGGCACCCTCGGGCGCACTCTTGAAGTCCGGAATACCGGCAACGCCGACCTCGAACTCATCGGGGCCTCCCTGGAAGGCGCCGCGACAGACGCCTTCCGCCTGGTGTCGCCCCTCGACGCACGCCTGGCACCCGGGCGCCTTCAGTCCCTGGAGGTGTCCTTCACCCCCGCGAGCGCCGGACCGCACGTTGCGACGCTTCGCTTCCGGACCACGGCGCCCGGGCAGCCGGACATCGCCCTCGGCCTCGCGGGCACCGGAGACACCGGCCCGGCCTCCGATCCGTGGCAGGAGGTGTGGCAGGACTTCGAAGACCGCTATTCCTACTTCGGACACAAGGGCGTTGATTGGGACGCGGTGCTCGAGTCCGAACGGCCCGGGTTCCAGGGCCTTGCTCCCGCGCAGTTCGGTCAACGCCTCAACGATGTCCTCCAGATCCTCCACGACTGGCATGTCAACGTCCGGCTCCCGGACGGCACGTGGCTGGGATACCGCGGCGAGTATCCCCGGAACCATCCCCTGACGCTCTATGCCGGCTACACCGGAGGCTCGGACTACGCGAATCTCCGCGATGCCAACGTGCTCTATCACGCGCGATTGACGGGCAACATCGCCCACCTGGTTGTCGATACCCTGGACCAGGGAGCCTTCTCGACGATCACCGATGCGGACCTGGATGCGGTCTTCGCCACCCACGCCGGCGCCGAGGGATGGATCCTCGACCTCCGCAACAACAGCGGTGGCAACGAAGCCAACGCCGCCCGCATCGCCTCCCGGTTCATCCACGAAACGCGGACCTACGGGTACGTGCGGTACCGGATCCCCAAGTCCCGCCCCCACACCTTCGAGCCGTTCCTCGAAAAGACCCTTCAGCCGGCCGCCTCGGGTCCTGTGCTCCAACCGGTCGCGGTCCTGATTGGCCAGCGCTGCATGAGTTCCGCGGAATGGTTCACCCTCATGATGCAGGTCTGTCCCAACGCCGTGCTCATGGGTGACCGAACCCGTGGCGCCTCGGGCCATCCCGAAGCCCGCACCCTCCAGGCACTCGACATCGAGTACTCGATCAGCCGTTGGATCGCCTATGATGCCGAACAACGCCCCTTCGAAGACCATGGGATCGCCCCGGCCATCGCCGTGGATCCCGGTCGCAGCTTCGATGACGCCCTCCAGCGGGACTACGTCCTCGAAGCGGCCCTCGATTACCTCGCCTGGCGACGACAATTCGGAGGGGCGCTCCCCCACGTCTCGGGACGGTCCGATCGCGACGGCGACGGTCAGTCGGACATCGCCGAATACCTGGCAGGCACCGATCCCACCCGGGCCGACGATCGGTTCGGGTTGGATCCGAGGGGAATCCGGCGTGCGGCCGGCGGGGGCATCGAACTCCGCTGGTCGTCGAGGGCGGACCGGCGGTATCGCGTGCTCCGGGCCTCCGCGGTCCACGGCCCATATCAGGCGGTCGCCCACGGCATCGTCGCCACGCCCCCGACCAACCTCCATCTCGATGCCAGTGCCACCGGTCCGGGCCCGTGGTTCTACCGGCTGGAACTCGTTCCCTGATGCCCCCGGGATCCACCGGGTCCTGGGGTCAGACCCCTGCTGTTACCATTGGCGGGCTCAGGGGCCGCGGAGTTCAATCACCGCCACCACCGCCCGGTGATCGGAAGGGTAGGGGCGCACCACGATGTCGGCGCGTTCGGGTCGTTCCCCGACCACGGTGGCGGAGGTTGCCGCGATGCCCGGCCCGGTGAAGATCATGTCGATGCGGTCGTGTCGGTCTTCAGGATCGTCCTCTCGGGTGATCGGAGTCCAGGTCCAGGCCGGATGCGTCACAGGATCCGGGTGCACCGCCCGGTAGGCATCGGTCATCCCCGCAGCGACGATCCGCCGGGTGGTGGGATACGGCACGGCCATTGGCGCCAGACCGGCCGCGACCGCGACCGGAGTCCAGTCCTGGTGCGAAGGTTCGTTGAAGTCCCCGGTGAGGACCACGGCGTCGCCGGCCTGGACCCGTGGAACGAGTTCATCGAGGAGCGCCGTCACGCCGGCCCCCCTGGCCGCCTCGGCCGCCTCCACAAGGGCGTCGGCCGTCTCGAGGAACGGCGCGTTGCCGTAGGGGATGCGCAGAAGCTGGTAGGGTTGATAGGGACTGGCGGCGAGATGGACGTTGAACACATGGAGGTGGCGTCCCGAGGGGAGCACGACAATCGCCCCCTGGCGTCCCGCGGTGACCCCGGCGATGGGAAATCGACTGAGGACGGACCGGCCGCCGACCTGAGGGGCGTGATTCCAGCCGAGCAGTTTGGCGATTTCCGCAGCGTTGTCGGGATGGGTGCCGTCGGGACGGCGTTGGCCGTGTCCTTCCTGAAGGCCAACGATGTCCGCCTGGGCGGCCTGAATCACCAGGGCGGACTGGGTCAACGGCTGGCCTCCGGACTCACCGCCAATCCAGAGGTTGTAGGTCATCAGGCGGACGCGGTCGGTGACGGTGACGGTGCCGGACGCGGCGCTCGATCGGGTGACGGCCGCTTCGGCCAGCCAGCCGGGCACCGCGCCGTTGCCGGTGGGTTCGCCGCCAAGGAGCCACGCCAGGTTGAACCGGGCCATGGTGCCGCCGCTTCGTGGGCCACCCTCGAAGAACAAATAGATCCAGCCCTCGGAGGAGGTGCCTGGGCGGCCGGCATCGATCGAGGAATAGGCGAAGGAGCCTGGATGGACTCCGCGGCGGACCGGCCAGGTCCGGCCACCGTCGAAGCTGGCCCAGACCATGCCGTTGCGGCGGCCTTCGGCGCTGTCGATGTTGCTGAAAACAAGGATGTCGCGGCCCTGGACCGGCAGACGCACCAGACCGCCCATCAGGCCGTAGGTGCTGTCGAGATTGCCGTCGGGGAGGATCGACGACTGCGCCGGGTCGGTCCAGGTGGCCCCCCCGTCGGAACTCCACGCCACCCAGCGATGCAGCGCCTCTGCCCGAGTGGGCGCCCAGTGACGTCGCGAGTTGTAGTAGAGGCGGCCGTCGGAGAGTTCGACGATCGCGGCCTCGCCCGTGCCCATCACCGGGAAGGGCTCGCTGGCCTGCCACGTTTTCCCGCCGTCATCGCTGTAGATCGCGTCCGTGTAGTGTCTGGGCCAGTGCTCCTGTGGGTAGTTGGCATCGGCGTACCAGCGACTGGGCCGGATGAGCCGCCCCCGATGCGGGCCATGGCGCAGGGTGATGCCGCGCTCGTTCATGTGCATGGCCGGGACGTTCCCGGCCTGATTGCCCCGGACGACGGTCTCCTGGGGTTGCCAGGTCCGGCCGTGATCGCGGGAACGATGGACGGTGAGGGGACTGGGGGGATGCCCGGCTTCCACAAAGGCCAGGATGTCGCCGCTCGATTCATCCACGATGACGCCGCCGCCCATGAAGCCCTTGCCGACGGGAATCTCGTCGCCCCAGGTCTGACCGCCGTCCTCGCTGCGGCGAACGACCACTCCGTTCCAGAACGCCAGCACGGAACCGTCACGGGCCACCACGACGTTCGGGAAGCGATCCCGGGTGAAGATCTGCTCGATTTCGAAGCGCGGGCTGCCGAGGAAGGCGTCCAGTCTGCCCTCGACAGCCCGGTCGGCGGCGGCCGACACGGAGACGAGGCAGGATAGAATGCCAAGGATGCGGCCCAGGCCGGGGATGGCTGCCGAAAGCCGGCCGGCCAAGCTCTTCACGATGTCGGTTGCCTTCCAGCGCATGCCGGAGCGTAGGCTCCAGTGCTTTCGGCGCTCAACCCAGCGGTGCCTCAAAAAAAGAAAAGGGCCCGCGGCAGTCCCGCGGGCCATGGGTTGCGAAAGGGGCTTGAGGGTCAGGCAGTCCGACGCCCGCGGCGTGCAACAGCGAGCAGGCCGAGCGCGGCAAGGCCGGTCAAACCGAGGGTCGAGCCGGCATCCGGCACCCCGCTGGAACGAGCGGAAATCTGAATGCCGAGGTTGACCGGCGGTTCGCCTCCGAAAGTGAAGAGCGCCCAGGGATCGCCCGGGTTCGGGTACCCGCGCAGCCAGTAGTCCTCGAAGCTGGAGCCTTCGCCAATCGGATCGAACAGCAGGGGGCCGCCGTCGGAACCGGCTCCGGTCGGATCGAAGTCCACACCGCCGAAGCTGAAGCCCACGCCCAGATAATCCGGCAGGATGATGCCGTTGCCCGGGATGGTCAGGGTGGTCCCATCGGTCGCGCCGATCGGCACGGTGCTCGAAAAGAGGAGGCTTCCCGGCGTGTTGAAGCCGAAGCTGCCCGGGGTCGGGGCTCCGTCCATCCGGTACAGGCTCACTGTCAGGGTTTCGTCCCCGTCGAAGTTGAACCCAGCGTACCCGACGGTGATGGATTCGAAAATCCGGGCCGAGCCGCTGAGCTGGATATCGTCGGCCACTTCCTCGTACGGGAATCCGCCGATGTAATTGCCAAGCGGGTTGACCAGATTGTTGTAGACGATCTGGGTGGCGTGAGCGCCAGTGGCCAGCGCCAGTGCCAACGCGGCGGTGGCCAGTTTGGTGGAATACGTCATGAGATGTTTCTTATGGACTGATTACGTGCGGGTTAGGATCGGGCTGCAGAATCGCCGTGGCGCAATTGAGCCTAACAAAATTGCATAACACCCGGCCCTTACGTGCGGCTTTCTACCCACTTTCATTGCAAGGCGTCAAGGGAGACGATCCTTTACCCAGAACCTCCCGGAAGTGGGGTCTGGTCGGCCGTGGGAGCCAGGTGCAGGATCTGTTTTTATCATATTGATGTTCAAAGTGTTATGGCGTCCATCGGCCTGAGGATCTCGAAATGCAGTTGACGGCGGTATGGGACCGAGCGCAGGCGGATTCGGCGAGACCATGGAAGGGGGCTCATGGCGTGGGGGGTCGATCGATCGGTGGATTTGGCAGACAATCGAACAGGTAATTTGTTGACTCAACGTCCCTGCCTAAGAGGCTGGCTGAAAACTGCAAGGAGCCCTGCGACGAGGGGTTTTGGTCCCGCAGCCGCGTGACGGTGAGGCCGGCGCATCCCCGCAGCGGGCTGTAACGGTCGAGCCAACGCAGGCCCAAGCCGAAAGAGCCGTCGCCCAAAGGGTTGTCGCGGAAAAGGCCAGGCGAATAAAGTTTGACACGGCCCGTATTGAGGCAGTGGCAGTAAAGTTTACTTTCACAAATATATAGCCATGCATTTATCAGTTTACGGATGCCAATACAACGAAGGCAAAGGCGGAGCGGAGGGATCGTCCACGGCGGCCCGAGGGAATGGGAATGGGAATTGGGGAGAAATGGGCTCGTATGAACTAGGACAACAAACTATGTGCCTGACGAATTGATCAACAACGTCAACAAATAAAGCGCCTGACTAATTGACGGATGCCAATACAACGAAGGCAAAGGCGGAGCGGAGGGATCGTCCACGGCGGCCCGAGGGAATGGGAATTGGGGAGAAATGGGCTCGTATGAACTAGGACAACAAACTATGTGCCTGACGAATTGATCAACAACGTCAACAAATAAAGCGCCTGACTAATTGACAACGACAACAAATTAAATGCCTGACTATTTGAAATGCCTGACTATTTGAGCCGACCCACATGGGGATCGCGGTTTCGCGATTTCCCGCGGAGGGGCCTTGCCCATACAGTCCGCGCGCCATGTATCAACCGTCGCGTGAGGCGTTTCGTGCCCTGGCCTCCCAAGGGAACCTGATCCCTGTCCGGAGGCGTCTCCTGGCCGATTTCGAGACCCCGCTGTCCGCCTACGCAAAGATCCGGGGGCAGGGCGAGTCCTTCCTGTTCGAGTCGGTGGAGGGAGGCGAACACCTCGGCCGCTATTCCTTCGTCGGGTGCAGTCCGAAGGCGGTGGTCCGGCAGCGGGGCGACCGGGTGGACGTCCTCGAGCAGGGCCGTCCGCGGGAGACGTTCAAGGTGGTCCCCGGGGCTCCGGCGGAGGGGGAAACGGTCCCGGATGGACTGGCGGTGGTGGAGCGGGTGATGGGGCGGTACCGGGCGGTGGAAGTGCCGGATCTGCCACGGTTCACGGGCGGGGCGATCGGGTTCCTGGGGTACGAGTTCGTTCACGATATCGAGCCGGTGGTGCCGCGGCCGGAACGGGACGAACTGGGGACGCCAACCCTCTATTTCCTGATCGCCGATGAGGTGCTGGTGTTCGACCGCGTGGCCCAGACGTTGACGGTGATTGTGAATGCAAGTCTCGACGGGGCCGGGGTGGAGGAGGCGTACGACGATGCGGTGGCCGAAATCGAGCGACTGGTGTCCCTGCTCGAGCAGCCGATCCAGGGCAGGCCGGTTTCCTTCGAGGAAGACGCCCCGGAGATGCCCTTCGTCTCGAACCAGGACCCGGAGCGGTTCCATGCCAACGTCGTTCGGGCCAAGGAGTACATCCGGACCGGGGACATCTTCCAGGTGGTGGGTTCGCAGCGGTTCAGCGGGCCGGTGACGGCCACGCCGCTGGATGTGTACCGGGCGGTGCGCTCGATCAATCCGTCGCCGTACCTGTTCCTTCTCGAACTGGAGGGGTTCGCACTGGTGGGCGCTTCTCCGGAAATTCATGTGCGGTGCGAGCACGGCCAGGTTGAGATCCGCCCGATTGCCGGCACCCGGCGGCGCGGCCGGACACCCGAAGAGGATCGGGCGCTCGAAGCGGAACTGCTCGCGGACCCCAAGGAACGGGCCGAGCACGTGATGCTCATCGATCTGGCCCGGAACGACGTCGGACGGGTCTGCGATTTCGGGACAGTGGAGGTCCGGGACCTCATGGTGATCGAGCGGTACAGCCACGTGATGCACATCGTCTCCGAGGTGGTGGGGCGACTGAGCGCAGGCCGGTCTCCGTACGATCTGATGCGGGCCACGTTCCCGGCGGGAACCTTGAGTGGCGCCCCGAAGATCCGGGCCATGCAGATCATTTCGGAGCTGGAACAGAGCACGCGCGGACCCTACGGGGGGTGCGTGGGGTACTTCGGCTTCAACGGGAACCTCGATTCGTGCATCACGATCCGGACGGCGCTGTTGAAAGATGGCACGGCCTACGTCCAGGCGGGTGGGGGCTGGGTGCACGATTCCACTCCGGAAGGGGAGTTCGCGGAGACGGTGAACAAGTCGAAGGCCATGCGCCAGGCCCTGGCCTTGGCCGAAGCGTTTGCCAGGGCTGAAGGCTGAGACCCACGGCGCCCCCGCCTTGACCCTTGAGCCGGAGGAAGGACTGGCTCACGCTCCCACGCTCAACCCCGAATTCCCAATCCAACACGCGTTCCCATGAACAAGCGCATTCCTCCTTCGGGTTCAACCCGCCGCCAGTTCCTGACCCGGGCCGGTGTGGCGGTCACCGCCGCCTCCATCGTTCCCCGCCACGTCCTGGGCGGGGCCAATGTCGCCGCCCCCAGCGAGACCTTGAACGTGGCCATCATCGGCTGCGGAGGACAGGGCCGAACGAACCTGCGGGAGCTGATGCGGTCGGACGACGTGCGGGTGATCGCCGTGGCCGACCCGATGGAATCCGCGGACTACGACCGCTTCTATTACCGTGGCATGGCAGGGCGGCGTCCCGTGAAGGCCGAGGTCGAGAAACGGTATCAGCCGGACCGGCCCGCGTTCCGTTGCGCGGAGTACGAGGATTACCGGGTGATGCTGGAAAAGGAGAAGGCGATTGACGCGGTGGTGGTGGCGACGCCGGACCATGCCCATGCCGTGGCAGCCATCGATGCAATGCGGCTGGGCAAGCATGTCTATTGTGAGAAGCCGCTCGCCCATAACATCTGGGAATGCCGGCGGATGGCCGCGGTGGCGCGGGAGACCGGGGTGGCCACGCAGATGGGCAACCAGGGACATTCGAGCGACGGCATCCGGCAGACGGTCGAGTGGCTGCGGGCCGGCGCCATCGGGACCGTGCGCGAGGTGCATGCCTGGTCCGATGCCGGGCGCTGGGTCACCGGGCGCGGACGCCCGAGCGACCGGCCGGACGTGCCGGCGGGGTTCAACTGGGACCTGTGGCTCGGGCCGCGTCCGGAACGCCCGTATCATCCGGATTACGCCCCGTACAACTGGCGCGGCTGGTGGGCTTTCGGGGGCGGCGCGTTTGGGGATATGGGCTGCCACAACATCGACAACGCGGTGTGGGCCTTCGATTTGGATGCGCCCACCAGCGTCGAGGCCTACGCCCCGGAACGCGTCGATGCCGAGCGCGTGCCGTTCTGCGCGATCTATCACTACCATTTCCCCGCGAAAGGCTCGCGCGTGCCGTTGCGGATGACCTGGTACGACGGCGGATTGCGACCGCCGGTGCCGGAGGCGTTGAGCCCGGACGAGATCCTCGAGGGCGGGGGTAACGGGACGCTGTTCATCGGTGACAAGGGTGTGATGTCCTGCGCCGGGTGGGGCGGGGCACCACGGCTGTTCCCGATGACGTTGCACGAGGAGTATCAGCGCCCGGCGGCCACGATCCCGCGTTCGAAGGGGCATCACCGCGACTGGATCAACGCCTGCAAGGGCGGTCCGGCGGCCAGCGCGAATTTCGAGTACGGGGCGCGCCTCACGGAACTGATCTTCCTGGGGAACGTGGCGCTGCGGACCGGCCGCAAGCTGTGGTGGGACGCCGAGGCGATGCGCGCCACCAACACCTCCGAGGCCGATCGCCACATCAAGGGCGAATACCGGCGCGGCTGGGAAATCTCCTGAACGCCCACCCTGCAACGCGTGACCATGCACCCTCCTCCGAACCGCGATGCCGCGTCCCCCGACGCCCCGTCCGAGACCGTCGGGTCCGCTCCGTCCGCCGGGACGACACCCGGCTCCGGGCTGTCTTCCAACCGCCGGACGTTCCTGACCCGGTCGGCGTCCGCACTGGCGGGATTCACCATTGTACCGCGCCACGTCCTGGGCGGGGCGCGGTTCGTACCGCCGAGCGAAAAGGTGAACGTCGCCCTGGTCGGGGCGGGCGGTCAGGGCCGGATCAACCTGCAATCCCTCTTCCCCATGGCGGACGTGCAGGTGATCGCCGTGGCCGACCCCGCGGAATCCTTCAGCCTCGAGGAGTTCTATTACCGGGGACAGGGCGGGCGCGGCCCTACCCGGGCGCTGGTCGAGAAGCATTACTCGGCGCGGACCCCGAACTTCCGCTGCGCGACCTACGAGGATTTCCGGGTGATGCTCGAACGGGAGAAGTCGATCGACACGGTCCTGTGCGCCACCCCCGACCACCTGCACGCCCTCATCTCCGTGATGTCGATGCGCGCCGGCAAGCATGTGTACTGCGAGAAGCCGCTGACCCACAACGTGTGGGAGGCCCGCACCGTGGCCCGGGTGGCACGCGAAACCGGCGTGGCCACCCAGATGGGGAACATCGGGCATTCCCTCGAAGGCATGCGCCTGACCTGCGAATGGCTCGCGGCCGGCGCCATCGGGAAGGTCCGCGAAGTCCATGCCTGGGTCGGTGCGACGCGCTGGAACAAATCCCTCACCGGCCGTCCCCCCGGAACCCCGCCGGTCCCCGCCGGACTCAACTGGGACCTCTGGCTCGGCCCGCGCCAGCCAAGGCCCTACCACCCCGCGTATTTCCCTGTTCAATGGCGCGATTTCTGGGACTTCGGTGGCGGCGCCATCGGCGACTTCGTCTGTCACGACCTCGATGCCGCCTGCTGGGCCCTCGACCTCGCGGATCCCCTGTCGATCCATGCCCGGCCGGCCAGCCAGATGGACCACGACATCTCTCCGCACGGGGAGATCTGCTACTGGCGGTTCGGGGCGCGGGGCGACCGGCCACCCGTGGAGGTGACCTGGTACGATGGCGGATTGCGCCCGCGGAACCCGGATGGCCTGCTGCCGGACGAGGATCTGCCGAGCCGGGGCAGCCTGTTCGTCGGGGAACGCGGGACGATGCTGTGCCCGGGACTGGGCGGGAGACCCAGGTTGCTGCCCGAATCGCTCGACGACAGCTACCAGCCGCCGCCGAAGACCATTCCCCGTTCGAAGGGCCATCACCGCGACTGGATCGACGCCTGCAAGGGCGGCCCGGCGGCCAGCAGCCACTTCGAATACGGAGCGCGTCTGACCGAGCTGCTGTTGCTCGGCATCGTCTCGCTGCGGACCGGCAAGCGCCTCGACTGGGATGCCGCGAACATGAAGGTCCGCAATGTCCCCGAAGCCGACGCCTTCCTGCGCGAACCCTGCCGTTCCGGCTGGGAGATCGCCTGACACGCCGCCCTCCAAGCCCAACGACCCCGCCATGACCGATTCGAACTCCTCCACGCCTGCAACCGGACTCGACCGCCGTTCCTTCCTCGGCACGGCGGCGACCGCCGCCGCCGCCGCGGCGCTGTCTCCCGCGGTGCTGGCCGCCCGGGACTACGGGACAGGTCAGCCGGTGCGCTACCCGGACCCGGACCTGATCGTGCTCGATCCGCGCTTCGGGAAATACCGTCTGGGCAACACGCCGATCCAGCGGTTGTACCACGACCCCAACATGCTCTGGGCCGAGGGCCCCGCGTGGAATGCCGTGGGCCGGTACCTCCTGTGGAGCGACATCCCCAACGACTGCCAGCACCGGTGGATCGAGGACGACGGGCGGGTGACGGTCTTCCGACGCCCCGCGGGCAACAGCAATGGCAACACCTTCGACTTCGAGGGCCGCCAGATCGCCTGCGAGCATGGGAACCGTCGCGTGGTCCGCTACGAGCGCGACGGGGGCGTCACCGTTCTGGCCGACCGTTGGGACGGCAAGCGGCTGAACGCCCCGAACGACGTGGTGGTGCATCCGGACGGCGGCATCTGGTTCACCGATCCGGGCTACGGCAGCATGATGAATTACGAGGGCAACAAGGCGCCCCTCGAAATCAAGGAGGCCGTCTATCGCATCGATCCCCAGTCGGGCCGCATGGACCTCGTCACCGACGAACTCGACAAGCCCAACGGCCTCTGTTTCTCCCCGGATTATCGCAAGCTGTACGTGGCCGACACCGGCCGCCCGCGCGACATCGCGGTCTGGGATGTCGTCGATGGCCGCTCCCTCGCGCGCCGCCGCCAGTTCGTCGCCATGGCCATGGAGAAGCGCACCGTCCAGGGCCGCTCCGGGCCCCGCACCCTCGGTGGCAACGGCGGGTCCGACGGCATCCGAACCGACGTGGACGGCAATGTCTGGTCCGCAGCGGGCTGGGTGGGCGACGGGTACGACGGGGTCCACATCTTCGCTCCGGACGGCGCACGGATCGGGATGATCCTGCTGCCGGAGATCTGTTCGAACCTCTGTTTCGGCGGGGCCAAGCGAAACCGCCTCTTCATGACCGCCAGCCAGTCGATCTACGCGGTGTATGTCGAAACCCAGGGGTCGCACCTGACCTGAGGTCTGCCCGATGAATCCGGCGACGCCTTCCCATCGCAGTTCCCTGGATCGCCGGGCTTTCCTGGGTGCCACGGTCGCCGCCACCGCGGGCACCGCGCTGTGGGGCACCTCCGCAGCCGGCCGGGCCGAGACACCGGATGCGGCGCGTCTGCGGATCGGGTTCCTGGGTGTGGCCTACTCCCACGCCGCCGAGAAGATCCGGCTGATGCGGACTTCCCCGGACTTCGAGCTGGTCGGCGTCTGGGCCGAAACGGAGGCCCTGGCCCGCACCTACAGCGAGCAGGATGTTCCCGTGCTGGAGCGCGACGAACTGCTGCGCCGCTGCGAGGTCATCGCCGTCGAGTCCGAAGTGCAGGCCCATGCCGAACACGCCCGCCTGGCTCTCGAAGCGGGCTGTCATGTCCATCTCGAGAAGCCGCCCGCCGAGACGATGGAGGATTTCGATGCCCTGGTCCGATTGGCCCGGGAGAAGGACCGGCTGCTCCAGGTCGGATACATGTGGCGCTACAATCCGGCCTTGCGCACCGCGTTCGAGGCGGCCCGCGAAGGCTGGCTGGGCGATGTCTTCCTCGTCCGGGCCGCGCTCAACAACAGTCTCGATGCGCGCCGCCGCGTCGAGTGGGCCGCCTTCCGGGGCGGGGTCCTGTTCGAACTCGGCAGCCATCTCGTGGATGCCATCGTGCGACTGCTCGGGCGGCCGGATCGGGTGGCCTCGTTTCTCAACACGCATGGCGGCGACGGCGACACCCTGGCCGACAACAACGTCGCGATCTTCACGTACCCGAAGGCAACGGCCATCCTCACCAGCGCGGCCCTGCAACCCAACGCAGGGGCGCATCGGGCTTTCGAGATCCTGGGGACGCGCGGCACAGCGGTGATCCGACCCCTCGAACCGCCCACGCTGCATCTGGACCTGGCCCGGGCCGTCGGGCCTTACCACGCCGGACCCCAGGCGGTGCCGCTGCCCGCCTACCGGCGTTACGTGGACGAGTTTCCGGCCCTGGCCCGGGCCATCCGAAGCGGCGAACCCCTGGAGGTCTCGCTCGATCGTGAACGGGACGTTCAGGAGACCCTGCTGCGCGCCTGCGGGGTCCTGTAATCCCCCCCACCCCTTTCCGGCCATGATCCTCGTTGCCGGCGAAGCGCTCATCGATCTCCTCCCCGTCGGCGACGACCGGACGCCTAGGCTCCATCCGGTCCCGGGCGGATCGCCGTTCAATGTCGCGCTGGCCCTCGGACGCCTTCGACAACCGGTCCGGTTCCTCTGCCGGTTCTCGACCGACGCCTGCGGCCAGCGGCAACGGCGCCTGCTCGAAGCCAGCCATGTCGATCTGGACGGCTGTCCGAGCACGGAAGCGTTGTCCACGCTGGGCTGGGTGACGTGGGACGACGCCCTTCAGAGCGCCCGGTACGCCTTCTACACCGAGGGCACGGCGGGTTGCGCGCTCGAGGCGACCGACCTGCCCGAACCTTTCCCCGAAGCCATCCGCGCGGTGCACGTCGGCTCGTTCTCGCTCGCCCTCGAATCGTTCGGTACCGCCCTCGAAACCCTGGTCCAACAGGCCGCCGGGCGCCTCGTCTCCCTCGATCCCAACATCCGGCCCTTCCTGATCCCTGACCGCGAGGCGTTCCTCGGGCGCTACCGGCGTCTCCTCGAACGCGCGGACATGGTGAAGCTCAGTCTCGAGGATCTCGAATGGCTGCATCCCGGCACCGAACCGGAACCCGTGGTCCGGCAATACCTCGACCGGGGTGCCGGCCTCGTCGTGCTGACCCGCGGCGGGGAGGGATCGACGGCATGGACACGACAGCACCGCGTGAGTGTTCCGCCGCCCGACGTGCAGGTGATCGATACGGTCGGCGCCGGCGACACCTTTCAGGCCGGACTCCTCGCCTGGCTGGGAACGCGGGAACGCTGGCGTCCGGACGGCGTGCGCGACCTGGTGCCGGCAGACCTCGAGGCGATGCTGCGATTCGCGGCGGAGGCGGCCGCGGTCACCTGCAGCCGGGCCGGTTGCGATCCGCCCTGGCTCGAAGAACTCACCCGCCGTGAACCCGGTACCGGGGTGGCGGCCCCACCGGCCAGTGAACCGCCACCCAGCCCCGAAGCACCCACCCCCGCCTCGCCCGGCGATCAAGCCGCGCCCGATGCGGCATCGCACGCCTACCAGGGTGAACCCGGCCGCGCCTACCACAAAGGCAAGCGGGGCTTGGATCCGACCGCCACCGAGTGGGTGTACCGGCTTCGTGCGGAGAAGTTCCGTCCCTGGGTGGAGCCCCACCACACGGTCTTCGAACTGGGCGTGGGAGCGGGTTGGAACCTCGCGCGTCTTCCCTGCGCGCGTCGGCTGGGTGCCGATGTCTCGACCTTCCTCGCCGGGACGGTGACCGCCCTTGGCATCGAGTTCCTCGACGATCCAGAGATTGTTCCCGAAGCCATCGCCGACGTGGCGATCTGCCATCAGACCCTCGAACACCTGATCGATCCGGCCGGGGCGCTGAGACAGCTCGGGCGCATCCTCAAGCCGGGCGGACGCCTGATTCTCCATGTCCCCTGGGAAGTGGAACGCCGCCACGCCCGGTACCGTCCCGACGATCCCAACCGGCATCTGTTCCACTGGACGGCCCAGTCGTTGGGGAACCTGGTCACCACCCTTGGCTGGCGCATGGAACACCTCGCGGTGCGGCGTTACGGCTACGACCGGCGGGCCGCCAACCTGGCCGCCCGCTGGCGCCTGGGGGAAACGGGATACCGCCTCCTCCGCCGGGCCATGATCGCCCTGCGCCCCCTGCGCGAAGTGGAGTTGGTGGCGGGGTCAGGACCCCGCGTGGTTGCCCACTAAAACGCGTGGAGAGATCCGACCCCAGAATGCCCAATCTCCAGACGTCCGGTACGAACGCAGCCTGCCTCCTGCCATGTCCCTGATCGGCACTCGTCGCGCCTGGTTGCGGGCCCTGCTCTACGGGGGGCCTCCGCTGGTGGCCGGGTACGCCTTCGGCATCGAGCCGCGCCGATTGCGGGAACGGCGGCTTCGGCTCTCCGACCGGCCTACCGTACGCTTCGCCTACTTCACCGATCTCCATTTCAAGGGAGATCCCCGACTTCTCAACCGGGTGGTCAGCCGGCTTCGCGCCATGCGCCCCGAGTTCGCCTTGTTCGGTGGGGATCTTGTCGAGAAGGCCGACCACCTCGACGCCGCCCTGGAGGCCCTGGGCAGGGCGGGCCTCCCCATTTTCGGCGTTCCCGGCAACCACGACTACTGGAGCGGTTCCGACTTCGACCGCATCGGGGAGGCGCTGAGGCGAACCGGCGGCGACTGGCTGCTCGATGCCAGTGCGAGGGTCCCTGTCGGGGCCGGGCGGGGTCACGTCCGGGTCAACGGCCACACCTGCCAGACCGATGTCGTGCTGCCGCCCGAACCCAACCAGAAGAACTTCGCGCTCATCCATTACCCGAAATGGGTCGAGCGACTGCCGGTCGGGTACGACCTCATCCTCGCCGGGCATTCCCATGGTGGCCAGGTTCGGCTCCCGTTCTTCGGCGCGCTGGCCAAGCCTTCCGGGGTCGGTCGCTACGAATGGGGCCGGTACGACACCCCGGCCGGGCCCCTCTATGTCAGCAGCGGCATCGGGACCTTCCACCTCAACGTCCGGTTCCTCTGCCCGCCGGAACTGGTCTGGATTGATGCGTAGGCGACTCACCGGGGTCAGATCTCTGAATTTGACATTTGCCTTCGCGCGACGGTCCAGCCCTTCCCATTGGTTCGATTCAGAAATGTGGACCTGCATCCCGGCCTGCAACGCGCTGTCGCGGGCGAACGCTGTGGCTTCTTGGAAGTCGTTCGCACCATTCTCGATTCTGCGGAGGGACGACGCACGATGGTCGGGCGGTTCGAGCCCAGTCCTGACCGTCAAGGGACTGCCAACGCCCCTCTGAGTGACCTCTACCTCTCCTCGGCTCCAAGGGGTTGGTTGTATGCCAGCGCCGCCGCTTTCTCGGGAGCATTGCGTCAACTGGAGACGACCCCCGCGGATCAACAGCATTCCCTCATCGCTTCCTGGCCTCCCCCGGCGCCTTCCGCCTCTTCCCGTTACCGGCTGTATCGGGCGGCCCTCAGTCCGGGGAAGGAACCCTACATCAGCAGTCTGGCCAGGGCGCCGGCCCAGGCCCTCCGCGCCCAGGCCCAGGCCCGTCTCGCCATGACCGCGTGTGTCCTCGAACGCCATCGCCTTGCCGAAGGGACCTATCCGGAGCGCCTCGAAGCCCTCGTCCCCACCGGGTTCGCTTCCGTACCCTTGGATCCCATCGACGGCCGGCCCTTGCGGTATGCCCGGGAGTCCAATGATCGGTTCCGGCTATGGTCTCTCGCCATCGATGCCCGGGACGACAACGGTTCGATGGAGCACTCCCCCGACGTCCCCTTACGTTCCATGGATTGGGTCTGGTCCTGGCCGTGAAGGCGTCGGGGTCAGATCTCTGAATTTGACATTTTGCCTTCCTGGCAGATCTGAAGGCTCGCAAATGTCAAATTCAGAGATCTGACCCCGATGATCAGTCAGGCCCCGGCCTTCAATGGGTTCAGCCAACGAAGACCGTCGAATCGCGCGAAATCATGGTCGGAGCTGTGCAGTTCGGCCTGATGTTCCACGGCAAGCGCGGCGAGTTGGGCGTCGGTTGTCAGATTGGCGGCCGTTCCGAGCTGGATCAGATAGTCCATGAATAGTCGCTCGAAACGGGAGCCGGGGTACACGACCCGGACCGGGGGTTGGGCCAGCCACGCGCGTACGTGGCGGACGGTGGACGGAACATCAAGGGGGGTAACCAGGATTCGGGGATGAGTGATGAGCCGGATGAAACCGCTGATGGTGATCCAAGGGAGCCCGACCGGCCTCTGACCGTTCAGCAGATTCTCCCACCATTCCTTCGCCGGCAGGTGTTGCGGAGCCTGATCGTTGTACGCGTAGATGAGGAGATTGACGTCGGGAATGATCATGTCCGGGGTCCTTGCTTCGCCACGAAGGCCTCCACATCGAGTTCATCCACGAGTTGATTCAGGCGGGTCGGATCCACGCCGGGTTGCAGGCGGGAGGAGTGGGGCTGGACGCGGAATCGAGGCGCGCGCCGCGGCGCCTCCATGCCCAGCCCCTTTCGCAGCGCTTCATTGACGATGACCTTGAAAGAGCGCTTTCCCAAGGCGGCTTCCTGCTTCAACCGGTCGGCGACTTCCGGATCGAGGGTGAGGGTGGTACGCACCATGCCACCGTGCATCACCTAATAATGATGTCAAGGCATCATCAAAAGGGCGTCATTTTCAGTGGATACTTGGGGAGAGGTGCCGGCTTCTTGAAGCGTCGGCGGGGAGCGCCGAGTTCCACGAGGCCGCAACGGTGGGGAGCGTTGGGGTCAGAACTCGCGGAGTTCGTCCCTCCAATTCGCTGCCTCCTCAACCACGACTCCGGGATGCACCGGAGCTGGACATGCGCGCTGCCAGAGCCGCGGGGACGCGGATACGGATTCAGGGGCTTGGCCTGCGCCTGCAGAATCACTCGGAGGAGTCCGGGTTCAGGATCGGATCGAACAACGGGAGGATGTGGGCGGGAATGTAATCTCCCAACGCGATGTCGCCCCACACGCTGTGGTGACTGGTGCCCCGGCGAAACACCACGGAAGTCTGGCCCTCCTCGGTTCTCAATACCGAGATGAGCAGGGGCTCCGTCGCCGTCGCGTCGAAATGCTGACTTAGCCAGCCTTCGGAGGCTTCCAGAAGGATTCCCATCCTTTGCTCCCCGAGATGCGCCTGGAGCGCGTCCCGAAACTGCTGCTGGAGTGTCTGGCCCAGTTCCCCCATGGGCTCCACCTGAATCGTCCATTTGCGCCCGGGCTGATCGAGATGCTTGTCCGGATGTTCCTCGATGGGATGCGATCGAGCCGCCTTGGCCGCCCGGAATTCCTGCATGAGACCCTTCAACGTCCGGTTCAACGATTCCAAACGCTCCGGCGCCAAGGTCATCACGGCCGCCACATCGGGATGCAGGGATCCGTCGGGGTTCAAACCGCTCGGATGCAGGCGGGCCAGGGTGTCCTTCGACAACCAGATGAAGGGTGAGTCCGGTTCCCAGGCCGGCCATTGTGCGGGAGCCTGGTTCCATGTCGTCGCCTGGACAGTCTCATGCATCGCTCCCGCGAGTCCTGCCGCTCTGGCCGTCACGTACTGCCGAGCCTGACGAACCTCCGAGTATTCCCGACGCAGAATCTCGAGCCGTTCCTTCTCCTCCGCCAAACCGCTTCGCGTTGCCGCAAGCTGCTCTTCCCGAGGCCGGTTGGATTGCTCCCACCTTTCTCGCGCTTCGGCGACCCGCCAGCAACGAATCAGTCCCCACACCCCCAGCAGCAGAATTGCTCCGAGGAGATACGGGTTGGGCTTCATGACCGGAGTATTGTCGGGAAGGCGTGGCTCGACCGCTCATTCCCCTGGGGGCACCGCCTGCACCGATGGGGTTCCTGGCGCGTGCGGTCCGAGACGTGCCGCATCGATCCAATCCTGAAGGTGAGATCTGAAAGAGTCGGGAACATCCTCGACATGGCGGATTCCCGACATGGTGTACTGCAAGCCCGAGTGCCCCCACCGAAGGATGGGATGCTCCGGATCCCATCCATCCACCGGCGCCACCCGCACCCGATGCTTCCCTGGAAGGACCAGCATGCCCGAGTTCACTCCGCGATCCTCGTCATCGACGGGAATCCGATTTTCCAGGCCATGAAGCAGGAGTTCATAACGCTCTTCATCCAGGACGAACTTCAATTCGTCCATCAGGCGGCCTCGCAGAACCCGTATCGCGTCCCCCACATCGTCCACTTCAAACACCCGAACGCCGGTCGCCCCACCCCAAGCGGTTTCCTCCGCCGACGGATCCACCGGACGGGTCGAGGTCGCCAAAGCCTGGTGATAACCGGCCAGAAACTGATGCACCGCCTCCTGAATGGCCGTTGCTTCCCCGGGAGTGAACTGAAGGACTGCCATCATGTCGTGCGAGAGGTCACCCCGCAGGTTCGCCAGCGCATCCACACCCATCCGGCGCACCAGGTCCTTGGGCACCCGGGCCAGCGGGGAGGTATCGTCCCAGCGGTAAGGTTCGGCAGGCGCCAGAGAGGCGAGATGCCCATGCATCTCGGACACCCTGAACTCGGCCTCTTGCAGGTGGCGTCGCTCCCTGTCAATGGCGGCACGCAACTGCCGGCTTTCCCCTGTCACCGCGTTCCACTGGCTCGCCAACGTGCGTTGTTCCGTCAACCACCGCTGCTCCGCCCCTTCGAGTGCGGCCAAGGAGCGCTCCTGCCACACCCACGGAACCACCACAAGAAGCCCACATCCGACCATCACCGGGATTTTTGGAAGGTTCATCAGATTGAGTAGAAACAGGTTCAGTCCGCCCGCCACGTTTCCCGCAGAAAGACCTGCAGTGGTGGCGGCCACCGCCAATTCGGCTGGCGCGGCCTGCACCGACGCCTGACCCAGGACCGCAACACTCTTCGCCACAGGCACCGCCCATCCCTGCGACCGAAAATACGTGCTCAGCCGCTCAAGGGCCCGGGACACCCGCTTTCGGGCGGCGTCTTCGTCCACACCCAGAACGGCCCCCACTTCCCGAAGGCTCCTCTTCTCCAGGTACCGCAACACCACCGCCAACCGGTCGTTCTCCCGAAGGTGCAACAATGCCTCGTCCAGTAACGGAACCAGGTCCGGATCGGCCGGATCGCCGGCCTGGGGAACAACCGATGCCAACCGAACCGCCGCCTCCTCCCGCCGACGTCGACGCAACTCCGCACGAATGACTGCCTTCGCCTCGAGGATTGCGGTCCGGTGCAACCACCCCGCCAATGTCGCATGCCCCACCAGGCGGGGAGCCTTGCGCGCCAGGGCGACAAAGACATTCTGGACGATCTCCTCCGCCAGATTCGAATCCCCGACCTGCCGCAGGGCAGCCGCATAGACAAGATTCACGTGCCGTGTGACCAATGCCCGAAACGCCTCTTCCGAACCGTTCCGCACATAGGAGTCCACCAATTCCTGGTCAACGACCACGGTATCCATCTCGCCCGGAATACTGCCGGTCGCGCGCCAAACCGGACAAATCTTCCCCTCTCGGGGTCAAGTCTCTGAATTTGACATTTCGCCGTCCCGCCGCGCCCTGCGGGTCCCGATGGTCAAATTCGGAGATCTGAGCCTGACGTGAACGGATTCAGCACCCGTGCCCCGGTGTTGCGAAAACCATCCGCATCCCGGGTGACGACCGTCAGATCGTGAACCAGGGCCGTCGCAGCCAACAGTGCGTCGACGGGCGGTACAGGTTGGCGCGAGCCGAGGCGTCCCCACTGGTCCGCGACGCGCTCGTCCACGTGCAACACGCGGTCCGAAAACACCGTGGGGATGCCATGAAGCCACTTCTCCAATGCCCGAGCCTGCTTGAGGTCGCGCAGGCGGATTCGCTCGACCCCCCGCCTGATCTCGCCGAGCACCACGACACTGACAAACATCGCTTCGGCGGAGGTGCCTTCGACCCATCGACGCACTCCCGCATCGCAACGCTGCTCCTTGCGCAGTTCGCTCAGGAGGTTCGTATCAAGCAGAAAGCCGCTCATAGCTCAACGGGCCGCTCGATCTGGGGCCCGCGGGAAAAGTCCTCGTCATCCCCCACGTTGGGCATGGCGAGCAGGTGGTCCTTGAACGACCGGCCCTTCACCGACGAGCCGAGCAGGGCCTCGCGCAGGATTCGGCGGTGCTCCTCCTCCATCGAGACCCCATGCCTTCCGGCCCGCTCCTTGAGCTTTCGAACGACCTTCTCCTCAATCTGTCTGACCAGAAGCTGTGGCATGGCGATGGCGTCCTCCGTTGTGCTAACAACGCTAGCATGGCGGGTCGCTGCGGCGGAAGGACGAAAGCCTCCCGGGGTCAGATCCCTGATTTTGACATTGGCCGTCGCACCGCGCCCTGCGGGGCAAGATTGTCAAATTCAGAGATCTGACCCCGATGACGCCATGGCGCCCAGGCGACGGAGGTACTCGTAGCTGAACAGGCCGGTGTTGTGGCCGTCGCCCCAGATCGGCTGCACGGCGTAGCCGCCCACTGGTTCCAGGCGGACGAGGGTCATCCCGGCCGGGGTCAGGGGTCGCTCGGGACCGCGATAGACGTTGCCGAAGATGTCGCGTTCCCCGCCGCAGCTCGCACACGGGCAGTGGCGGCGCAGGGTTTCCAGGGGGATGAAGCTCTCCGTGCCATCCTCCCAGCGGATGGCCAGTTCGTTGCCGACAACCTGTAGATCCAAGGGGCGCATGACGATGGGCGATGGGCGATGGGCGATGCCTGCCAGCCGGGAAGAGCTTGAACGGCGGCACGCGGAACTCAATCCCGCGATGCCCTTGGCTTACGGCGCGGCGGCGCATTCCTGGCGTCTTTGGGTCGTGGCGTGAGGATGCGGCGAGGCGGTTTCATCGAAGGGTGCAACGCGACGCCTGGTGCTCACGCGAAGACGCGAAGACGCAAAGGAAGCGGGGGGTGAAGGAACCCGGGCATTCGCAAGGGAACTTCGCCGGGGGAGCTGAACGAGTCTTCGGGTGGTGGTGTGGCGGGAGGCGGGACGGTCGAGCCTGATTTCCCTGCGTCAACCGATGGGCCGCTTTGGGGCCCGCCGGTTCGCCAGTCAAATGGCCAAACGTCAGACGCTTTGGCGTGTCGGGGCGGATTTGGGAGGCTCACGCTGAAGCGTGTACACCCAACGGTCCATCCGATCCCACCTCTCCGCTTTACTTCGGAGGGCCGGGTTCCACGAGTCCTCAACCCAACGCTCCACACGGTTGCGGCCTCGTGGCACCCGGCCCTCCGAAGCGACGCTTCGCGAAGTTCGCAACTCTACCGAAGAATCCGGGATGCACTGGCCTCGTATTCGCTCTGGCGTCGCCGCCAGTACCGGGACGTGCGCCAGTCGGACACCATGGCGTAGCGGGCTCGACGCTCGACCAGAAAGCGCTGCCAGACATGGTTGGCACGTCTGCCCCAGGCCCTTCCGGCGGTGCCCGGTGAGGCGCCTTCGAGCCAGGGCAGCAACACCTCGGACGCAGCCGCGATGCCATCGCGCAACGCGCCGGACAGGCCCGATGAAGTGAGTGGGTCGAGGCTCATCAGGGCGTCCCCGACGGCGAGCCAGCCGGGCCCGGCGATACGATCCAGACAACCGCTTTGCGCGGCGAACGTCCGGATCGCGGGGGGTGCCTGACCGGTGTCGGATGGCGGGACGCCGAGGGCTTGGAGAACCTGGGTGTGGTCCAGGGCTTCCCGCCATGCAGTGGGTGTCCGCAGATTCCGGGCCAGATCCATGTCGGTCATCAGGCTTAGCATCATCGGGCCATCCGGCGGGGCGGAGGCGTACCACCACCCGCAGGGCACCGCTTCGACCAGAACGCGGCCGGCCAGCAAGTCGTCGATCCGTGCCGGTCGGGCCCCCGGAATTCGGGCGGCAAGGGCCACCTGATCATCGATGCGTTGACGTCTGGCCCCGAGCTGGCCTCGCGCGAGAGCGGCGCGGCGTCCCGAGGCATCCACCAGCAAACGGGTTTGCAGCGTGACAGGCGGGCCCGGTGGACGCGTGGAAGCGACCGGCTGCAACGTCACGCTCCAGCCGTTCCTGATGCGCACTGCCTCCCGCAATCGGAAGGGCTGGAGGAGTTCTGATCCCGCGGCGACGGTGGCTTCCCGCAACTGGTCGTCGAACCGCTTCCGGTCCACCAACCAGCCGGGGGGATGGCCGCGACGGACGAAGTCGTCCTGTCTCATCGGTTCTCCCCAGGCCGAGAGGTTGCCCAGATACGGGTGGTGCCCCGGAGGCATCCGGACTCCCAATTGCGCGAGGAGGGCGGGCACATCGGGCGTGGCCGACTCGCTGAGTCGCCAGGCGGTTGAAGCGGGCGGCGTCACGAGGGCGACGTCCTGAACGCCCGCCCGAAGCAAGGCCAGGGCCGTGGCGCAACCTGCCGGGCCCGCCCCGACAATCAGCACGTCCAGGAGTCGGGCGCGGCCGGTAGCCGCCGGCGGGCTCATGGTGGACCGGGCTACTTCGGGAAAAACGGTCGCGGCAGGGTGCGCGCCACCTCGACGTATCGTATGTCCTTGTCGTGTTTCCCGGAAGGCGCCCTGGCCGGGTCCGGTATTTCCTTCTTCATGACAAATCCCAAACCGGACCAGTACCGCACCATGTCAAGGTCGTCGGCGAAGCTGATATAGTCGGAACGGATCTGGTCGAAGTCGGTGCCGACCCAGGCGACCTGTCCTCCGGTCGTCTCGGTGGGAACGGGTTCCGCCTTCACCGCCATGGGATGCGGGGGGCGCGGTCGAGTGGGATCCAGATAGACGTACTCGGGTCGCTGAGCCGGCCACCACCACAGGACCCGGCCGTCGATGGGTTGCGACGAGCATTCGTTGAAGTCCGCCTGCCAGGGCACGGCCATGTACCGGCTCAAATCACCTGGCTGCATGTGGGCGGGATCGAACGTGAGCCGCAGCGGACCCTCGGCCGGCAGTTCCGCATTGATGCGCATCGGGTCGTCGGGCTGGTAGATGTCCGGGTTGCGCGAGATCCAGGTCATCTCGATGCCGGGCGAAAAGGCGCCACCCACGCAGTTGTCGAGCACGGCCCGCGTCAATGCATCGACTGCATGGGTTCGATCAGGCTCATTGACGAACCAACCTTCGGCCCACTGCTGGAGGAAGAAGTACTGGGTGTCCGTGAGGCGAAGATACTTGGAAGTGAGTGAGTCCAGGTTGAGCGCGTTGTCACCGGCCAGGAACGGCATCATGGTGCGGCCCGCCGGGCCGACGATCTGGTTCTCCGCGCTGGGCGGGCGCAGGACCCCAAGGATCCATCGCCGCAGGCCGCCCGCCGAGTCCGGCTGGCCGGGTACCGGGACCTGGCCGAGCAGGGTCATGTCGAAGCGGTGGGCCTTCGGGGGAATGGCGGCGACCCAGGGGTAGAGCGTGGCGCGCTCGATCAATGGCGCGATCTCGGTGACAAAGTTGGGGCGGTAACCCTCGGGCCCCTGGCACCAGAATCCCCCGGACCAGATAGCCGGGTGGTGTCCGCTGCGGACGGCGGTGTCGAAGATCGTGTCCCACAGGGTGACGAGGTTGGGGATCTGTGGCGCGTAGGCGGGCGGAGCCACGATCACCCACGCCGTCCCGGCGTCGATGCGGGTGCCATCGTGGAGCGTCACCACCGCCCGGAGCGGGCCGTCCGAGGTGTCGTCCCACCAGTCGTCGTTATTGGCGTACTCGGCGATGGCGGGGACGGAACGGCTGGATCCGGCCTTGCCCAGTCCGCCCAGGAAGATCAGGCGACCCTCCGCATCGGTGCGCAACTCGCCCAGGGTGTCGATGGAAATGGGCGGATGCTCAACCGGCTTCGTGTCCTTGTTCTCCTTGGTCTCTTCGGGCCATTGATAGAGCAATGCGGGAGGAAACGTGGCGCCCTGGTATTCGGGCGGGACGCTTTTCCGATCGAATGCCTGCGGTCCGGCTTTCGCGCCGCTGATCTTCCGCGGGCCGGGATCGATGATCAGGCTCGACCGATCGGTCACGTGAGCGTTCCGGAGGGGATGATTGCTGGCGTAGCCGTGTTCTCCGGCGTTGGTTTTGAACTCGTACCAGCTCGCCTTCTTGTTGGCGACGTGCACGGTCCATTCGATGCTGTGGACATCGGGCGTTTTGAGTGTCACCTCCTCCGGACCCTTGTCCGTATCGCGGAAGATACGGAAACGCGCCGCCTGCCGGCACAACCGGCCGTCCGGGTCGCGGAAGTCTTTCTCCGTAAACGGGCGACCATCGGGATTGATTGGAAGGCCGCGGTAGGTCTCGGGTCCGATGTAGTACTGGCATGGGGCATCGCCCACGCGTGCTACGGCAATGGGCGGGTAGATCCGGTAGCGATTCATGGCTGTGTCGGTTCAAGTGGCAGACGTCAGGGGAGGTGCGGCGAGATGCCGCCAGGCGTCGAGGGCATGGGCCAGGGCCTGCGCGGAAGGGGTCTCGGGTGCCCCTCCGGAAAGCAGCCGTTCCAGGCCCTCGATGCACTCCCCGCAATCCTCCTCCTTCCGCTCCATGGGCAGGTACGTCCAGGTGGGCGCCGCGTTGGGGCCCACCGAGGCGTCCCCTCCGGCGTGCGCCGGTGTGTTCATCAGGCTCACTGCCAGCCCCGGAAGCACGCGGTGCATGAGTTGCAGAACGATTCCGAAATATGGGTCACCCTCGTTGGAAAAGCTCCTCTCGAAATTCACCAGCATCAGGCTGTAGGCTCGATTGAAAGCCTCGGCCAGCTGACGCGCATCGGGGTTGCTGAACTGATCGAGGCTCGGGTCCGACAGAATGGGCAGCGTCTCGGGAAACGTCGTGGTCGCGAAGGCAATCTGCCGGAACTTCATGAAATGGCTCATTTCCTCGGGCGTCCCGATGATCGGACCGTAGGTGCCATCGGTGCGTGGACCGTAATGGTTGTAGGCCCCGAAAGGTTCGACCGGTACCAGGGGCTTTTCCCCTCCCGGTACGATCCCTTCGCCCTGCTCGACGATCTGTTTAATGGCGTGAAGGGCGCTGGCCTTGTCAGTCACCTCGACCACCTGTCCCCCGAATTTGCCGAGGTAGATATCGGTTCTCTGCCGGCCCCGGCACTTCCCGGGGGACACCTCGAATGGATTGCCGGGGTAAGCATCGATCGCCTCCCGGAGCGCCCCGTACAACTGGGCGATGCTGTCGTACCGGTCATCCTGCGCGGGAGCACCGCCCGGCGCCGGGCTTTCGATGGCTGCGTACACCTTGTTGAAGACCTCGGCGGATGCCCGGAAGAGACCGATCCTGGGCGTGGTGGCTTCATTGGCATGCGGCAGATAGCCCGGGTAAACGGGCGCGGCATCGTCCGTAAAGCGTGGCCGGCCCCCGAGGGCCACAACCAGGTTCGCCGCCAGATTGGCATGGAACATCTCCTCCATCACCACCGACCGCAGCGTTTGATAGGCGGCGCAACTCCTGTCGGCGATGGAATACATCCCGGTCAGATAGACCGGAATGGTGGCGAACTCGACCTGCAAGGCGAGCTGGGCGAAATCAATCAACTGCGTCCGCCTCTCTTCACAGTTGCGGTCGCGGCCATGAATGAACCTGGCAAAAATGGCACCGAAGGGGCACCGACTGCGCGGAGTGGAAATCATTGGGGGGATGATTGAGGAGGGGCTTCGGGGGGAGGGGGCGAGGGTGATGTCGAAAAATGCCCGGGAACGCCGACGATCAAACGGATCAGGAGACTGATGAACATAATTCGGCGAGGCAATGCAAGAGGTTTCGCTCAAATCGGGCTGGAAGCCGTGCATCCCGGAATTGTGGGTGAGAAGGAAGCGAATCGGAGGGACGAGCTCTGCGAGTCCTCAACCCAACGCTCCACACCGTTGCGGCCTCGTGGAACTCGGCCCTCCGAAGCGCCCCTCAGCGGAGTTCCCTCCTCACCCACAACTCCGGAATGCACCGGGCTGGAAGGCCCTGGCGGTCGTGCGTCGCACGCCAAGGTCCCCGATCTCGCCATGGCCACGAAGCGTCGCGTTGACGGCGGAACCTGCGCCCAGATTTCAAGACCTCAGGCCCAGGTCCGGTGAGGGCCTTGCCCCCGGCCTCCCATTCAACGAAGGTCGCCTCGTCTTCGTGGGGCGCCAGGGCAGGCGCTGCCACGTTGCGCGCTGCCATGACCACCAACACACACATGCTGAAAGACAAGACAGCTATCATCCTCGGTTCGGCTCGCAATATGGGACGGGCCTTCGCGGAAGCCCTGGCCCGGAAAGGGGCGAACATCGTTGTCCATCATCACGGCGCATCCTCCTCCGGCGATGCCGCCACGACCGCGGCTGCCGTGGAGCGCCTTGGTTCCAAATCCGTTGTTGTTGACGGCGACATTGCCGATGGCGACGTGGTGCGACGGATTTTCGCCCGCGCGAGGACGGAGTTCGGGACGGTCGATGTGGTCATCAACTGCGTCGGGATTGTGATCAAGAAGCCGTTTGTCGATTACACCGAGGAGGATTTTGACCGCTCGTTCGCCACCAATGCCAGGGCGGCCTTTCTTGTCATGCAGGAGGCAGCACGGCACATCAGCGACAATGGCCGCATCATCTCGATCGGAACCTCGCTCCTGGGTGCGTACACAGGATACTACGCCGTCTATGCCGGTTCGAAGGCACCGCTGGAGGATTTCACGCGGGCCTTGTCCAAGGAGATTGGGAGCAGGGGTGTCACCGTCAATGTGGTCGCTCCCGGCCCTGTGGATACGGCATTTTTCCACGGTCAGGAGACGCCGGAGGCAGTGGCCTATCTCAGTGCGGCAAGTCCTGCGGGGCGCTTGGGAAGGATCGAGGACATTGTGCCGATGGTGGAGTTCCTGGTCTCGCCCGCCTCCCAATGGGTTACCGGGCAAACCCTGTTTGTGAACGGGGGCTTCGTCACGCGATAGGTGGAAGCCTGGGCGTTGAACCGGACCGTGAGTCCATGAGTATTCGAACGTGACATGAGCCATTCCATCGCCCTCCTTGGAAGCCTTCGCAGCGACGGCAACACGGCCAGGGCCCTTCATCGCCTCGTTGAGGGGCATCCCTGCCATGTCCTCGATCTGCGCCATCAAAGGATCGCGCACTTTTCCTATGAGCAGGAGTATGCGGACGACGATGACTTCATCGGGATCGTCGAACGCATCGTGGAGGCGCCTGTCACTGTGTTGGCCACCCCGGTCTATTGGTACTCCTACTCCACACCGATGAAGATATTTATAGACCGCTTTTCCGATCTTCTCGTTTCGCAGAAGCCACTCGGAAGGAAGTTGAGGGGATGCCGGTTTGCCCTGCTATCGACGGGAAGCGATCCCGCGCCGGATGCCACCCTGACCCAGGCCTTCCGCAATTTCTGCGACTACCTTGGGATTGGCAATGTCGGGATGGTCTATGCCTGTGAGGACGGTCCGTTTCACGACGAGGAATCGGTTGCCAGCGTTCGAAAACATCTCGAAATTCCATCCTGATGCACGGCAGGCGCACCCCGCCCAAGGATGCCGCTTGACATCACTGTCCTAGTGTAATAGGACAGTCGCCGTCGCCATGAGAATCCAGGTCCAGTTCGATCTCGGGCAGCCGGTCTATGCGCAGATCATGGACCAGATCAAGGCCGCCGCGGCGTCGGGGGCGCTTCACCCGGGGGAACCGCTGCCGGGGATCCGTCCGCTGTCGGAGCAGCTCCGGATCAACCGCAACACGGTGGCCAAGGCCTACCTCGAGCTGGAGCGCGAGGGCGTGATCGAGACGCGTCCGGGCAAGGGCTGCTTCCTGCGGAACGGCCAGACGCGGTATCACAAGGCGGCGCGAACCGAAATGCTGGTGCCGCTGGTGGATGCCTGCGTCGTGCAGGCGCACCACCTGCGGGTGTCGGACGACGAAGTGCTGCGGCTGGTGAAGGGTCGGCTGGACCATTTCCGCGCGGCGCGAAAGGAGAACGAGAGCTGAGCCATGAGTGCGGAATCCCCTGCCATCGAGATTCGCGGTCTGACCCGGCGTTTCGGCCGGACGGACGCGGTGAACGGACTGGACCTGACGGTGCCGGCCGGGAGCTGTTACGGCTTCTTCGGCCGGAACGGCGCCGGCAAGACCACCACCATCAAGTGCCTGCTGAACCTCCTGCGGCCCGACGCCGGGACGGTGCGGGTGTTCGGGCTGGACCCGGCCCGGCAGGAACTCGAGGTGAAGCGGCGCCTGGCGTATGTGCCGGACCAGGTGGCGTTCTACCCGTGGATGAGCGCCCGCGAGGCGCTGGACTACGCGGCGTCCTTCCGCACGAACTGGAACCGGACGACCGAGGCGGATCTGCTGGACCGTTTCCGGCTGGACGCGGGGAAGCCGGTGAGCGGGCTGTCGAAGGGGCAGCGCACCCAGCTCGCGCTGATCTCTGCCATCTGTGCCGAACCGGAACTGCTGGTGCTGGACGAGCCGACGTCGGGGCTGGACCCGATCGTGCGGCGGGAATTCATCGAGGCGGTGATCGGGGCCTATCAGGACGCCGATCCGGGGCGGCGGACGGTGTTTGTCTCGACGCATCTGATCGCCGAGTTCGAGGGGTTGATCGACCGGTTCACGGTGATCGAGGACGGGCGGGCGACGTTGTCGCTGGAGGCCGACGAGGCGCGGGCGAAGTTCCGGAAGGTGCGGGCCCGGTTCGCCGGGGAGGCGCCGTCCGTGCCGCTCGACGGCGTGTTGCGCCAGAAACGTCAGGGGCGCGAGATCGAACTGGTGACCAACGGCGCCACCGAGCGGGTGGTGGAGGAACTGCGGGGGTTGGGGCCGGAGAGCGTCGAGGTCGAGGCCCTGACGCTGGAGGAGATCTTCGTGGTCTCGAGCCGTTAACCTGGAGGAACGCACGATGCATGCGATCGCGATGCCCCGGGTGGGGCGGCATCCGTTGAGTTACGCGCCGTTGCTGCTGCCGGTGCTGCCATGGCTGGGCGGGTTGGCGGGCGCCGCGGGGGAGCGCGGTGCGGAATGGATATGGCTGGCTGTGCTGGCGGGGATGGGAGCGGTGCTGACGTGGGGGTTGCCCGCCGTTCTCGAACGGGCGGGCTGCCTGTTGCGGAAGGATGTGACCGTGCTGCGCACGGCGTGGCTGGGGTCGGTGCTGGCGGCGCAGGTGGCGCTGCTGCCGGCGGATGAAGGGGGTGGGCTGGCCGTCCCGCTGCTCGTGGGGGGAGCGGTGCTGATGGCGGCCATGCCGTTCGGCATCGAGTTCCTGCATCGCACCCTGCCGGGACTGCTGAGTCAGCCGGTGTCCCGCTGGGAGGTGTGGCGGGTGAAGATGGGAGTGTCGGGAGCCGCGCTGCTGCTGTTGTGGGCGGTGACAATGCTGTCCGCCGCCGCGCTGGGCCGGCCGCTTCCGGGGGGTGTTCCCGTGGGGTTGCTGGGAATCGTAGCGGTGGCGTGGGGCGCGACGCCGTACTGGACGTTGCTGACGCGAAGTCTGCTGGCGGGGGCCGTGTTCTCCCTGGCGGCCCCGGTCCTGGCGGTGGCCGTCGCCGCCATTGGGATCCTCGTGTGGGGGGGCAGCCCCGCCGAAAGCGAGCGGATGTGGAGCGGTTGGATGACGGCTCTCGGTTGGGGAGCGCTGCTGGCGTATGCGGGGGCGGCGACCGTGGCGACGGCGCGGCGGTGGCAGACGATGGAGGCACCGGACGCGGGGGCCGGTGAGACGGCGGGGGTGTTTCTGGGGGCGGGTGGAACCGTCCGGAGCGCCCGGCAGCCCGGGGCCATGCGCTCCGCCGGTGCCGATGGACTCCGGGGCAGGTTGGTGACGCTGGCGATCAAGGAAGTGCGGTTGCAGACGGTCACCCTGGCGACGCTCGGGGTGATGGCGGTGTGCTGGGTGGTGCTGCAGGGGATGCCGTCGGGCTGGATGGCGGCGCAGGGCCTGCAGGGACTGGTCCTTCTGCTGGCGGGGATGACGATGCTGCTGGCGGGCGCCACGGCGATCGCCGAGGAGCGACGGTTGGGGACATTGGATGGCCAGTTGTTGCTTCCGGTGTCCCGGGTCTGGCAGTGGCGGGTGAAGGGGGTCCTGGCGTTGGCGTTGGGCGTGCCGGCGTGTTTCGCGGTGTACGGAGTTGTGCGGCACCTGGCGTTTCCCATGCCTTTGATCCTGACCGGACTGGCCATCGGAGCGGTCCCGGTGGCGTTGCTGGTGTCATCGGGTGCCGCCAACGCGTTGCGGGCCCTGCTCGGAAGCCTGGTCCTGATCGCCATGGCCGGCGTGCTGGCGGTCGGAGCGGTGGCGCTGTTCGCGGGCGGAACGGAGCAAGTCCGGGAGTGGCTGTGGGCATCCCTCGGGACACGACCGGAACGGTGGCGAGCCCTGGCGGCGTCCCTGCCACCCGTGCCTCCGGACTCTTCGCCCTTCGAAGCCCGTTCCTCCCCGCAGTGGATCCGGGGAATCCCCCTGCTTGCCGCGATCCCGATCCTGCTGGCCTTGGCGATGGCCCGAAGGAACTTCTTCTGTCCGGCGTCGGCACCCCTCCGATGGGTGCGCGATGGCGCCTGGTGGTTGCTGGGCCTGACGGCGACGTGCTTGCTCGGGGTGCTGTTGGCGGTTGGGGCGCTCGGGTGGTGGGAGCGTGGGCAGGTGCTCACCCATGTCCGATGGGCGCTCGCCGTTGAGCGGACCTTGTCGCCGGCGGAAGTGCGATTGAGGGAGGTCATGTGGGGGGAGTACTACCGGGACCTCAAGCAGCGCCAACCCAACGTGCAGGTGCCACGCAGCATGTTGAACTTCCCGGCGAGGATCGTTCCGGTGTTGCTGCGACCGGCGTCCGACCCGTTGGAGGAAGAGGCGCCCGATCCGCGGAGGGAAATGTTCGGCGGTCGGCGGACGTTTCAGTTGCCGCTGTCCGCTGCGGACCGGGCGACGATCATCGAGCGGGGCGAACTGCCGGAGGACCTTCGTGAGGCTCTTCGGGGCGAGATGCCGACCTTTCAACCCCGGGAATGAACGTTATGAACCATTCGCTTGCTCTGCCCGGACTGGTACGGCCGTCGTCGTGGTGGCTGGCATTGTTGTTGCCGGTGATGCCGGTGCTGGCCGGTGGGGAACGGGTCGGGGGCGGTTGGGCGTCGCTCTTGACCGTCGGGATCGTGCTGGCCTTCGGATTGCCGGCGCTGGTCGTCCGGCTGCCGTGGGCGGTTCGCAAGGAGGTGGATCAATTGCGTCCGGCCTGGCTGGCGTCCCTGTTCGCGATGCAGATGCCCTACCTGGTGCTGGGCGAGGAGGCGATGACGCTGCTGCCCTGGCTGTTTGCGGCGACCTGCGCGTTGATGGCGGCGATCCCGTTCGGGACTGAGTTCCAGCAACGGACCCTGGCGGGCATGCTGGCTCAGCCGGTGGACAGGGCGGCATGGTGGCGGACCAAGATGACGGTGCTGGCGGTCGGACTGGGGGTGCATTGGGCGGTGGCGGCGGGGACGGCCGAAATCCTCGGCGCTGCCTGGGCGGGGTTGGTTGTCGGGATGGGGATGAGTGCCGTGTTGGCCGGGTTCACGACGCCGTACTGGACCCTTCTGACCCGGGGGTTGCTATCGGGCCTGGTCTTCTCGCTGGCGATTCCAATGCTGGGCCTCGCCGTCGTGGTTGCCTTGCTCGGTTCCGAGACCTTGGTCCCGGTGCTGCTGCTCGGTCTCTATGTCGTGGGGACGGGTTTGGGGGCGTGGCGCCGCTGGAGGCGGATGGAGGCGAAGGATGAAGGCGAGACGGGGGAAGGGCTCCTCGGGTTGCCGCGGCTTCGGACGCTGGCCGGGATCGGAGACGGCGGCAGGGCACCGGTGTGGGCGACGCTGGCGCGGAAGGAACTTCGACTGCAGGCGGCGACCTGGTGGTTGCTCCTGGCGGGCGTGGCGCTGGCGATGCCGGGAGGATTGGCGTACGCGGGATCTGACATGGGGCAGGCGCTCGCCGTGGGAGGGGGATCGCTGCTCGGACTGGTGGTGCTGCTCGCGGGAGCGACGGCGTTCGCCGAGGAACGACGTCTGGGCGTGACGGACGGCCAGCGCCTCCAACCGGTTGCGCCCGGATCGCAGTGGTGGATCAAGATGGCGATTGCCGCGTTGCCAGTGCTGGTCGTGATTCTGGCCGCTTCCTGGATGGCGTCCGCGAGGGACGGTCAAACCGGCATCCATCGGCACGTGGTTGCCGTGACGATTGGCATGGGGGTGGTGTTTG
The DNA here is from genome assembly GCA_019634625.1 of Verrucomicrobiia bacterium. Taxonomy (NCBI): domain Bacteria; kingdom Pseudomonadati; phylum Verrucomicrobiota; class Verrucomicrobiia; species Verrucomicrobiia bacterium. The sequence continues at coordinate 88,589 of JAHCBA010000002.1, read as the reverse complement.
TGACGGCGCTGCTGATGTCGTCGGGAACCGGCCACCCGGTGCGGGCGGTGATTGCGGCCATGGGAGTCCTGGCCTTCGTCGTCGCGGCGGCCTTCCTGACGGCCCGGTTCGGGTCCGCAGCCGCCCAGGAAGCGACCGGGCTGCTGATGATCGAACGATCCGCGGATCCGGAGGCGTGGCGGATGCGGGCGGAGCGTCTGGACGCTGCCGCATGGGAGGCGATGGCGAGGCGGGGTAGGGGATGGAGGGACAGGGTGCCCCAATTAATGCTGGTGACGGGGGCAGTGCCGGCGGCACTGGGAGTGTTCTTCGCGTGGCGCAACTTCGTACGGCCGGGCGACGCCGGGAGGCGATTGCCACGGCAGGGAGCCGCGTGTCTCGGACTTCTGGTGGCATTGTGGGGCGGAGTGGCCGGTATGGCGGGATGGGCATCGCGATCGATGGCCGAGGGGCGGGCCCTGGGACTGACGCGGCAGCAGATCGATCTTGAGGCCAGGCTCAGTCCGGCGGAGCGGTTGCTGCTGGAGCAGCACGGAATCGACCGGGACCTCCAGGTGGGCCAGATCGCGGTGACCTTGGATGCGCCGTCGTCGTCGGGCGGTGGCAACGCGTATCGGCGGACCATGCCACTGCCGCTCGGGCCGCGGAATCGCCGGTTGATCATCCAGCGCGGGAACGTCGCGGAATCCCTGAGAGAAGCGTTGCGGGCCGAAGCGGTGGCCGAGGGGGAACCGGCGGACGTACCGTCGCACGGGGACATCCCACCCCTGCCGGTGCGGCCCGCCCGACCGGGCACGCCGCGGGACGGGGCGGCGATGAGTCCGGAGCTGATGCAGCGCTTCGGGGGGGACGGGCCAGGGATGAGTCCGGAGCTGATGCGCCGCTACGGGTTGCAGGAGTGAGGCTGCCGCTTGCGCCACGCCTGGAGGGATCGACGTTCCATGGTCGCGGGATCGAACTCCATCGAGAACCGCTCCTGCACGGTGATCCGGAGGGGTGATGGGAGCGGGGTTGGCACTTTCACGGCGGCGTTTGGATCGTCGCTTTGGGCGTCGCGGAAGCCGGGAAGGCAGCCAGCAGTACGATCAGCATGCTGCCCAGCCACAGATAGAAGCCCGGACCATACCCGACAACGGCGGTCATGTTGTCCGCTTCATTGCGTGGCATCTCTTCGATCCCAAGCGTCGTCAGGGCAAGGGCCACCGCCACAACCGCCAGAACCACCGTCAGGAGCGCCTTTCTCAGGAACAATGCGATGAGACTGGCGAAGTAGAACAGGTTGGCATACCAGGGGAGCTTCCCGAAGCCGAACAGAAGACAGACAAAGCCCAGGAGAAAGCTCGAGTTGCCTTCGGCCAATTTGAAGACCGGACAGAAGAGCGAGATGGCATACACGAGACCACTGCTCAGGAGCGCGATCCGACGGAGCTTCGCCTTGTTTTCCAACATGAGAGCGAAGGATGGTACGGTGCGCTTTGCGCGGTCAAGGGAGGTGGGCGGTGAAGCAACTCGGGCGTCCGGAAGGGAATCTCGCCGGGGGAATTGAATGGGTCTTCGGGCGGTGATGTGGCCGGAGGCGGGACGGTCGAGCGTGATTGCCTCCGTCCCAATGGAGGAGTTCTGCGACCCCTGGCGGGGTCGTGGGCGGGGTGGGATTTCTGTCCGGGGGTCGAACCCGCGGAGCCGGGCCCGACCCCCGGCTAATCTCTGGAAACCCTGCGGGTTTCTGGGACCGGATGGAGGGTGAGGCTCGCAGGATGTCTGTGCTGAGTGGGAGGTCCGCGGTGACCCGCCTTGGTGCGCCCCATCCAGACTTCTCTTGAGTGGGTGCTTCTAACGTTCTTGCAGCAGCCCTCGTCCGCGTACTCTTAATCTTAATCTTAATCTTAATCTTAATCTCCCCTCGTCCGTTCACACGCGGAATGGGGGTCCGAGCAGGATCGAACTCATAAGGCAACGCTCCAAGAGGGTGTGCCTTCGGGTTCGAGGACGAGGACGAGTACCGCCCTTCGGGCTGAGTACGAGAACCACGAGGGATGGCTTGGGCGGTTTAGATCAGGAAGGTTGAGATGCGCCCGGGACGAGCTCCGCGAGGCCGCAGGAGTGTGGAGCGTTGGATTGAGGACTCGCGGAGCTCGTCCCTCCGATGGGTTGCCTCGGCACCCACACGTCGGGGATGCACCGAGGGAAGGGTGGGCGTTCTCAGCTCAGAATCTCGTGGACGATGCGGCAGGGTTTGCCGTCGGTGAGGGTCTGGGACTGGCCGTTGAAGTGGAAGGTGAGGTCGGCGTGCTGGAGTCCGAAGAGGTGCAGGAGGGTCGCATGGTAGTCGGCGGGGCTGACGGGGTTTTCGACGGCCTTGTGACCGAAGGCGTCGGTGGCGCCGTAGATCGTGCCGCCGCGGATGCCACCGCCGGCCAGCCAGGTGCTGAAGCCTTGCCCGTTGTGATCGCGTCCGGCCTTGTCGGCGGGGCCGTGGTTTTCGGTGACGGGGAGGCGTCCGATTTCGCCGCCCCAGTGGACGAGGGTCGAGTCGAGGAGGCCGCGGGCCTTGAGGTCGAGGACGAGGGCGGCGGCGGGCTGGTCGGTCTTGCGGCAGCAGTCGATGAGGTTTTTGCGGAGGTTTTCGTGGTGATCCCAGATCTGACCGTTGACGAAGAGCTGGACGAAGCGGACGCCGCGTTCGACGAGGCGACGGGCGATGAGGCAGCGGGTGCCGTACTCGCGGGTGACGGGGTCGTCGAGGCCGTAGAGGCGGCGTGTGGCCTCGGATTCGCCGGAGAGATCGAGGGCTTCCCTGGCGGCGACCTGCATGCGGGCGGCGAGTTCGTAGCTGGCGATGCGGGCTTCGAGGTCGTGTTCGCCCGGGTGACGGGCGAGGTGTTCGCGGTTGAGGAGGGCGAGGAGATCGAGGTTCTGGCGCTGGAGGTCGCCGCGGAGGTGGGGCGGGGGATCGAGGTTGAGGATGCGGGGTTCGCGGGAGCGGACGACGGTGCCCTGGAAGAGCGGGGGCAGCCAGCCGTTGGACCAGTTGCGGGCGCCGTCCACGGGATGGCCGCCGGGATCGGAGAGGACGACGTAGGCGGGGAGGTCCTGGGATTCGGAGCCGAGGGCGTAGGTGATCCAGGAGCCGAGGGCGGGGCGGCCGGGTTGGGGCCGGCCGGTGTTCATGGACCAGATGGAGGGTTCGTGTCCGTTGATGTCGGTGTGCATCGAACGGATGAGGCAGACGTCATCGACAATGCGGGCGAAGTGAGGGAGGAGTTCGGAGACGTCCATGCCGCAGTCACCGTGGCGGGCGAAGGACCAGGGGCTTGGGAAGAGGGTCTTGCTGGCGCGGTCGATGAAGCTGTAGGTGATGTCGCCGGGGTAATCCTGGCCGGCGCGGCGGTCGATTTCGGGTTTGGGATCGAAGAGGTCGATGTGGCTCGGGCCGCCATGCATGAAGAGGGAGATCATGGCGCGGGCGCGGGCGGGCTGGGGCGGCGCCTTGGGTTGGAGATCGAAGGAGGCGGGCTGGCGCGGGACGGCGGGCGGCGTGGCGAGGAGACGGTCACGACGGAGGAGCCAGGCGAGGGCGACGCCGCCGATGCCGAGGGCGTTGCGGTGGAGGAAGCGGCGGCGGTTGAAGGCGGGGAGGGGGTCCATGGCGGGGCGGGGATCGGTCAGTCGAGGTAGAGGAATTCGTTCGAGCCGAGGAGGACCTGGCAGAGGCTTTCGAGGGCGCGTTGGAGAGGGGGAACGGCGGCGGCGGGGTCGGGATGGGGAGCGGGCGGGGCGTCGGGGGGCGGTTGCGCGGCGAGGGTGGCGACGTGGCGTTCGAGGAAGTCGAGGGCGGCCCGGAATTCGGTGGGGGACGGCGGACGTGCGTAGGCGAGCTGGAAGGCGCGTTCGACCCGGGCCTCGGGGAGCGGGCCGGCCTCGCGGGCGAGGCGTTCGGCGAAGAGGCGGGCCTGTTGGAGGGCGAAGTCGCTGTTGAGGAGCATGAGGGATTGCGGGGCCACGGTGGAGACCGGGCGCAGCTCGCAGTTGACCTCCATGACGGGGGCGTCGAAGGCGGTGAGGAAGGCGAGGGGCCGGCTGCGGCGGACTTCGAGATAGATGCTGCGGCGGAACTCCTCGGCGCCCATGGGGACATCGACGGGCATCTTGTTGTCGCCCTGTTTGCGGTCGATGCCGACGACGATCTGGCCGACGGCGTCCTCGCGAACGGGCACGGGCGGGCCGAAGGGATGGTCGTGGCAGGCACCGCTCACGGCGAGGAAACCGTCGCGGATGGCTTCGGCATCGAGCCGGCGGACGGACTGGCGCCAGAGCAGGCGGTTTTCGGGATCGATGGCCTCCATGTCCGGGCGGCGGGCCGACGACTGGCGCCAGGCGCGGGAGGTCATGATGAGGCGGTGGAGGCGTTTCAGGCTCCAGCCGAGTCCGGGGTTGGCGGGATCGTCGCTGACCGGGGCGACGAAGACCGAGGCGAGCCAGTCGAGGAGTTCGGGATGGGACGGCGGGGCACCCTGGAGGCCGAAGTCGGCGGGGGTCTCGACGAGGCCGCGTCCGAAGTGGTGCATCCAGACGCGATTGACGAGGACGCGGGGGACGAGGGGGTGATCGGGCCGGGTGAGCCAGCGGGCCAGGGCGAGCCGACGTCCGGAGGTGGACGCACCGCCGACGGGCAGGACGAGGTCGGGGGAGGCGCCTTCGGGAAGGAGGACGGCGAGGGTGCCGGGGGCGACGGGTTGACGGGGCTGACGAGGATCGCCGCGATGGAAGAGGTGGGTGACGGGAGGATCGCCGGCGGGTTCGGTGAGGACGCTGATGAAGTCCTCGGGGGGGCGGCGGGCGCGGACTTCGGCGATGCGGGCATCGAGGGCCTTGAGCTGTTCGGCGGCCTGGGGATCGTACTGGTAGAGGACGCCCGGATGGATGTGGACGCTGGGATGGGCGGCAAGGAGCTGGCGTTGTTCGGGGGTGCGCTGGTCGGCGGAGGTCTTGAAGGCAGTCCAGAGGTCATCGCGCAGGGGCGGTTCGAATTTCTCGAGATGTTTGCGGAGGGCGTCGTCGAGGAACGCGGCCTGTTTGGAGCTTCTTTCGTCGGAGAGGGCGGCGGCTTCCTGCTCGACGGCGGCGGCCAGGGCGCGTTCCTCGGGGGTATGGAGGGAGACGAGGCGTTCGGAGGGTCGGCGCCAGTTCTTCCAGTCGTAGGCGGGTTCGAAGACTGCCCGGAGACGGTAGTAGTCGAGTTGGGGGATGGGATCGTAGCGGTGATCGTGGCACTGGGCGCAGCCGACGGACAGGCCGAGCAGGGAGGTGGAGACGATCTTGAGGGTGTCGGCGAGGACCTGATTGCGTGCGGTGTCCTGGTCCACGGCGCCGCTGCCGGTGCCATCGGCGGCCATGCGAAGGAACGCCGTGGCCACCAGCCAGTCGCGGGTGGCGGGATCCCGGGCGGCCGTGGAAAGGTCGGGGTGGTGTGCGAGGGCCAGTTCGTCCCCGGCGAACTGTTCGAGGAGGAACCGGTCGAAGGGGAGGTCGTCGTTGAAGCTGCGGATGACGTAGTCGCGGTACTTCCAGGCGTAGGGGCGCGGGGTGTCGTCGTTGGTGTAGCCGTCGGAATCGGCATAGCCGGCGATGTCGAGCCAATGACGGGCCCAGCGTTCGCCGTAGCGGGGGGAGTCGAGCAGGCGATCCAGGAGCCGGGCGTAGGCGTCGGGGGACGGATCGAGGTCGAGGGCGGCGCGGTCCGATGGACCAGGGGGCAGGCCCCAGAGATTCAGGAAGGCGCGTCGGACGAGGATGCCGTGGGGGGCGGGTTCGGAGAGGGTGACTCCGAGGGGTGCGGCGCGGGCGGCGAGGAAGGCGTCGATCGGATGGTCCAGGGAGGGGTCGGCGGTGTCGGGAACGGGCGGACGACGGGGCGGTTGGAAGGCCCAGTGTTCCCGTTCCTCAGGGGTGATCTGCATTCCCTCGGCGAGGGAGTCCGGCTCGGGCCGGGCGGTGGGGGCGCCCTGTTCGATCCAGCGGCGGAGGAGGTCGAGTTCGGGCGGAGTCAGCTTGGCGTCGCGCTTGGGCATGCGGCCGGAGCGGACGAGTTCGAAGAGGGGGCTGGCGTCAGGCTGGCCGGGAACCAGAGCGGGTCCGGAGTCGCCGCCGGCGAGCATGAAGCGGCGGAGGCGCAGATCGAGTTCGCCGCGGGGCCGATCGCCTTCGCCATGACAGTCGAAGCAGTGCGCCTTGAGGATGGGCCGGATGTCGCGCTCGAAGGTGAGAGGGGGATCGCCGGCCGGGGGCAGGACGAAGGCCGGAACGGAGAGTGTGCCCAGGAAGACGAGGAGCAGGGACGCGAGGGCGGTCGGGACCGGCAGAACGTGAAGGGGGCGGCGCCAGTGGAAAGGGATTTCCGCCGAGGGCAGAGGGGTCGGGGTGGGGGCCATGGGGAAAGGGGAAGGGACCGGGTCGCACCAGAGGACCGGGGATTGGAGCGGGATGGGAATCGGGATAGGCGATTCGGGAGCGGCGGGCAAGGCTGTTCCTCCTGAGACCTGAGACCTGAAACCTGAAACCTGAAACCTGAAACCTGAGACCTGAGACCTGAGACCTGAGACCTGAGACCTGAGACCTGAGACCTGAGACCTGAGACCTGAGATCCAGTTCCCACGGGGAATGGGAGGTCCGGGCGGCGCTTGAAAAGGTGTGCCTTTGGGTTCGAGGACGAGAACACACGGGGGGCTTGGGAAGGCTTCCGGGCAGCTGTGTTGTCCCGGACAAAGGTTCAACTCAAGATCAACCTGCCATGAGCATCGTGATCAACGCCAAGGAACTCCGCGCCACGCTGCCCGAAGTTGTCGCGCCGGTCCGGCGCGGTGCCCGATTCATCGTGCTGTATCGAAGCCGGCCCGCGTTCCAGGTGGTCCCGTTGGATGCGCCCGACGAGGACCGGGAAGGGCTGGAGTCCGATCCGCTCTACCGACGGGCGATCAGCCTCGGAACATGATGCCGTGCTCCACCCGGCTTTGACATTTGCGCCTGCGCCGGGGTGTGGGTGTTCCCAATTGTCAGAATCAGAGATGTGAGCCTGGAGAAGGCCACCCTGGAGCCTTCTCATCGTCGATCGTCCCAGGTCTCAGGGTGAGGTTGATGATCTCTGTTCCAGCGCCGGCGGGCTTCGGGCGTTGCGGCATGCAGTTGGTGGGTCGGCTCCATCGAAGCCCGTCCATCGCAAAAGGCGGTCACGACCGTGCGTCCGTGCAACTGGGGCGGCCTGCCACGGCCGACGGACAGGATAAAATAGCCGCTTGTTTCCTCGCTGAAGGCGACCATTTCACTCGGTGCGATCACCTGGGATTCAGAGACCACCATGTTCATCGACGGACTGAGGCCCAGGGTTAGCGATTCCAGCGGCTCTACTCCTGTCCCGTGTGCGTTGTAGCCGTAGCCGCCGTGGGGCGCCCAAACGAGCGTTCCCTGACCAGGTGTCGTTCGTGGGACCGATTCAAAGGTGGAGCCGCGATACGACGGGCACTTGTAGAGGGCATTCGTCCAAACCTGGGTCGTGTACGGCTGCAATGCATAGTACCAGGGACGTCCCACCGGATCCCCCGTGGCAACCGAGATGGATGATTCGACCGCTCGGGGATACTTCCCGTTGTCGCCCAGATACATCTGCAATCCCAATCCGATCTGGCGGACGTTCCCCAGGCAGTGGATGGATTGCGCCTTGGCCTTCGCGCGTGAAATCGCCGGCAGGAGCAGGCCGGCCAGTATTGCGACGATGGCGATGACCACCAGCAGTTCGATCAACGTGAACGCCCGGGGCAATCCCCGCCGGCATGAGCCAGTGAACGAACGCGGCTTCAACCATCCGCCCAAGGTGCCGGTGATTTCATTCTCCGAATGGGCCCGCTTGTTCATCGAGAGTCGTCTTCGCGCTGAGACTCACCGCACCCTGTCGCCCTGCCCGCCCAGTGCCACCAGCGCCATGGGTGATACGATTCCAATCCTCACTGCATGTCTGCCTTGTTGGCGATCCAGATGATGGCGGCCAGAACCGCAATGCCTGCAGTCGTCCAGCCGGCGATCTGTGCATACAACAGTCCCAGCCCTATGAGAAGCACGACCAAAGGCAGTTTGCGGTTGCCGTTGTAGAACGAAACAATACTCCTCCTATCCAGGCGGCCAGGGCGATGAACATAAGGATTCAAATGGGTCGTGGCATCCGGCAGGACGGTTGACGGGGATGGTCGCCCTCGCAGCAAGGCTCCCCCCCCCTGTCTGCTGAAACCTTGGGGCGCCACGGGACGAAGCACCGGACAAACCACAGGCTGGCGAGATGGCGCGGTGATGCGGGTGGACCGGACCCTATGGCTCGATCTGCTTCAACGGACTGAATCCGCCCGTGCCCTTCCGGTCGCGATCCCCCCGACATCCTTTTCCGGGGGCAGCGCGGGCCGCTCGCTGGACACCCTCGGCCAGTCCATTGCCATTGGGGTCCCCCTTGGGTGGATCTGCACCTCCCCACCTTGGAAACGCAGCGACGTGTTGCCCGGCGAAGGAATCCCTTACAGATCTGAACCCAAGAGTGGCAAGGCCTTGATCGGAAACACGTTGCCCCTCATTCATGGCCCAAAACTGGCCGTTCTTGGGCGCTGAAGTGTCGGTGGAGATTACAGATCGGCCATCCACTTTCCACGATTGGGACGCGCCCTGGACCAAGCAGACCTTGATTTCCAACACGTTATCCACCCGCCCCAGCCTTCCAAATCGATCTGGCATCAAGTCTGCTTCATGGAGGGTGTTGGATGAATCAATGCAGTAACACAAGGTTGTAAAATGAAGATGTACAAGAAGTTGGCGGTGTTGGCGGCGGCGATGACGATGGCGACCTCCAGTTGGGCCGGTTTCATCGGGACCACGGCTCAAGGCGGCAATCCCAGCGGTGAGATGACCAAGCTCCTCACCCTGATCACGGTCGGCGAGGACTGCGTGCTGTCCTTCATCGCGAAGGACGAACTGACGTTCGAGAAGACCTCGAAGGGTGGCCTGGGTGTCGAAGCGAAGTCGTACACCTACCCGAACCTCGATTTCCTCGGCGACCTCAGCGACTACGGAACGATCTTCGTCGGCGTGAAGGCCGCGACCCAGATCGCCTGGTACGAGTACCCGGCCGATGACCTCCCGCTGACCTTCTCCTCCGGCTCGATCAACAAGGAAATCTCGCACATCAGCTTTTTCGGACTGAGCTGCCCTTCCGATGATCCGCCCACCGTGCCCGATGCCGGTTCGATGCTGGTGATGCTCGGCGCCGGGATGGTCAGCCTCGCCGGACTCCGCCGCAAGCTGCGCCTGTAAGTCCACCTTTCCGAACCCAGTCCACAGTCCAAGTGAGGTCGCCCGCGGGTCGCCGCGGGCGATTTTCTTTCAGCTGAGCGACGGTCGCGCCGCGGCCGTCACTGGAGACCCTGGACGACCAACAGGGGAGCGGCCGCCGCCGAGGGGGAACTCGCGCCGGGCCTACTTTCCCGGCGGGTGTGCACCCAGGAGCTGCATCTCCCACGCAAACGCCGCCGCGCTGGCACCCCCATGCTCCAGGATGAAACCTGAAACCTGAAACCTGAAACCTGAAACCTGAAACCTGAAACCTGAAACTTGAAACTTGAGATCTGAGACCTGAGATCCAGTTCCCACGCGGAATGGGAGGTCCGGGCGGCGCTCGAAAAGGTGTGCCTTGGGGTTCGAGGACGAGAACACACGGGGGGCTTGGGAAATTCTCCAGGCAGCTGTGTTGACCCGGACAAAGGTTCAACTCAAGATGAACTTGCCATGAGTATCGTGATCAACGCCAAGGAGCTCCGTGCCACGCTGCCCGACGTTGTCGCGAAGGTCCGGCGCGGTGCCCGATTCACCGTACTGTATCGAAGCCGGCCCGCGTTCCAGGTGGTCCCGTTGGATGCGCCCGACGAGGACCGGGAAGGGCTGGAGTCCGATCCGCTCTACCGGGCCAAGGCCGTGGGGCGCTCGACCGACGGGCGATCAGCGTCGGAACATGATGCCGTGCTCTACCCGGCGTGAAGGCACTTTTCGTGGATACGGCCGGTTGGGTGGCGTGCGCCGATGAGGCCGACCCTTCGCACTCCAGGGCGGTAACGGTGCGCGATGCGTGGCTGGAAACGGGCGCCCAGCTTCTCACGACAGATTACGTGGTGGATGAAACCCTGACGCTCCTGCGCCTGCGGTTGGGACTGGATGCCGCGGAGACGTGGTGGCGACAGGTGGAAGGCAGTGCGCGGCTGCGCTGGGAGTCCATCACGCTGGCCCGTGCCGACAAGGCACGGGGTCTGTTCTTTCGCCATCGCGACAAGACCTATTCCTTTACCGACTGCACCAGCTTCGTGGTCATGCGGGAGCTCCGGGTGCGCGAAGCCCTGACCACCGATCGGCACTTCACCCAGGCGGGCTTTCTCGCAAGGCCAGGCCCTGGCTGAAAGCCTCCGGGGTCAGATCTCTGATTTTGACATTTGCCCCTGCGCCGGGGTGTGGGTGTTCCCATTTGTCAAAATCAGAGATGTGACCCCGGGGGGGGAGCGACCGCCGTCTCGTCAAGGGCGGGGCAATTGCGGATGCTTTCCGGGTGAGTGCGACGACGAGAGCGGAGACGCCGCGATGGTGGCGTCAGGAGGACTGGCTGGCGGTGGGGGTGGGCGTGTTGCTCCTGGTGGCGGTGGGATGGGGTTATCGGCCGGAGATGCCGTCGTTCAAGTGGGCTGCGGCACCGGATCTGGGACGGCTGCTGGGCTGGGGGAATCTCGGGGCGGCTCTTGGACTCGGGGCCACCATGCTGCTGCTGGCGTGGCCGGCGGTGCGGCTGCTGGGAGGCGGGCGGTGGCGGTTCGCGGCGGGGTTTGTCGTGGTGTTTGCCCTGGCGTGGCTGGCGCAGGCCATCGCGGGGCATGCGCGGATTCACGCCCTTGGGCTCGAGTATGTGCTGTTCGGACTGGGGTTGGGGCTGGCGTTGAACCATGCCTTCCGGTTGCCCGGCTGGCTGCGGGAGGCGGTGCGCACGGAGTTCTATATCAAGACCGGCCTGGTGCTGATGGGCTCGACGATCCTGATCCGGGAACTGATGCAGGCCGGGGCGCTCGGCCTGGTCCAGGGGGTCGGGGTGGTGGTGGTGGTCTGGTATGTCGGCTTCTGGCTGTCCCGGCGCCTGGGGGTGGACGATGAACTCGGGGTGATGCTGGCGTCCGCGGTGTCGATCTGCGGCGTCTCGGCGGCCATCGCCACGTGTGGCGCGATCCAGGGTGACCGGAAGAAGCTTTCCTACGTGACCTCGCTGGTCCTGATCGTGGCGGTGCCGATGATGGTATTGATGCCGTGGGCGGTGCGGACCTGGAACATGCCCGACCTGGTGGCGGGGGCGTGGCTGGGCGGGACGCTGGACACCAGCGGATCGGTGGTGGCGGCGGGTCAGCTGATCAGCGAACCGGCGATGAAGGCGGGGGTGATCGTGAAGTTCTCGCAGAACGTGCTGATCGGGGTGGCGGCGTTCGTGTTGTCGATCTGGTGGGCGATGCGGCCGGGGGCTGCGAACGGGGGCCAGCGGCCTTCGGTGCGGGTCATCTGGGAACGGTTCCCGAAGTTCGTGCTGGGGTTCGTGGCGGCGTCGCTGGTGTTCTCCTTGTGGGTGGAACCGGAGACGGCGCAGGCGATGAAGCCGGCGATCAGCGGGCTTCGGAATTTCTGGTTCGCCCTGGCGTTCGTCTGCATCGGGCTGGAGACCCACTTCGGGGATCTGGTGCGGATGCAGGGGGGGCGGCCGGCCCTGGCGTTCACGGGGGCGCAGGCCTTCAACGTGGTTTGGACGCTGCTGCTGGCGTGGCTGTTGTTTGGCGGGGTCTGGTTTGCGGTGCCGGACATTCGGTAGGCCGGAGGGAAGGGCAGGAATCGCGGAACTCGTCCCTCCGGAGTCAGGCAAGGATGCGGCGGCGGTCGGGATCGTGGGGGGCGCGGCGATGGAGGGTGGCGGGGACGGGTGCGCCGTCCACGACGATTGCGTAGTCGCCGGCATCGAGGAATTCAGCGGAGATCCGGTCGGAGGCATGGACGTATCCCATGGCCACAGCGGCGCCGAGGGTGTGGCCGTAGGCTCCCGAGGAGGTGTAGCCCACGGGCTTTCCGTGGCGCAGGATGAGTTCGGAGCCCCAAAGGACGGGGCCGGGATCGCGAAGGACGAAGGTGGCCAGTTGCCGGTTCCAGCCGCGGGCCTTTTGTTCGAGCAGGGCCTGGCGCCCAAGGAAGTCGTGGTTCCAATCGATGGCGAAGGCGAGTCCGGCCTCGAACGGGGTGTCGTCGGGGGAGAGTTCGGCGCCCCAGGCGCGGCAGGCCTTCTCGAGTCGGAGCGACTGGATGGCGTAATGGCCGGCGTCGGCAAGGCCGAGGTGACGTCCGGCGTCACGGAGGACCTCGTAGGCGTGTTGGGTCTGTTCGACCGGGAGGTGCAGTTCCCAGCCCAGTTCGCCCACGTACGTGATCCGGGCGGCCAGGGCGGTGACGGGGCCGATGGCGATCGGGCGGGCGGCGCCGAAGGGGAAGGCTTCAGGGGACAGGTCGGCGTCGGTGACGCTTTGGAGGAGACGGCGGGCGTTGGGGCCCATGACGCCGAGGACACCCTGGGCGGCGGTGAGGTCGAAGCAGGCGGCACGGTCGTCGGGGCGGAGGTGACGTTGGAGACGATCGAGGTCGCGGGTGGGCTGGGCGGTGCCGGTGATGAGCAGGTAGCGGTCGTGGGCGAGGCGGATGGCGGTGAGATCGGATTCGAAGCCGCCCCGGGCGTTGAACATGCCGGTGTACACGATCCGGCCGGCCGGGACATCGAGGTTGGCGCCGCAGAGCCGTTGGAGGAAAGGGAAGGCGTCGGGGCCTTCGACCATGAGTTTGCCGAAGGCGGACTGGTCGAAGAGGGCGACGGATTCGCGGCAGGCGCGGTGTTCGGCGGCGTGGTTGGCGAACCAGTTCTGACGGCCGAAGGCGTAGGCCACGGTGGGTTCAGGGGCGTAGGGGGTATTCGGGACGGGGCTGGGGACCGGATGACCGGCGGCGCGCGCGAACCAGTTGGGTCGTTCCCAGCCGTTCTTGACGCCGAAGCAGGCGCCGGCGCGGGCGAGGGTTTCGTGGAGGGGGGAACGGCGGATGTCGCGGGCGGTGGCGGGTTCGCGGTTGGGCCAGGCGAGCTGGTAATGCAATCCGAGCACCTCGACGACGCGCGCCCGCAGATAGGCACGGTTGGCGGCCCAGGGACCGAAGCGGCGGACATCGACGGTCCACAGGTCGAGGCTTGGCTCGCCCCCGACGATCCACTCGGCGAGGTACTTTCCGGCGCCGCCGGCACTGGCGATGCCGACTGAATTGAAGCCTGCCCCGACAAAGAGCCCGCGCAGTTCGGCGGTCTCGCCGAGGAGAAACTGGTTGTCCGGGGTGAAGCTCTCGGGCCCGTTGACGAATCTGGCGAAGCGCGCGTGTTCGAGGGCCGGAATGCGGTGGCGTCCGTGGCGGAGCGGTTCCGCGAACCGTTCCCAGTCCGGTTCCAGAAGCTGGAACGAAAAGTCGTCCGGCACGCGATCGACGGTCCAGGCCTTCGACTCGGCCTGGAAGGCGCCCAGGACGAGGGCGTCGCCTTCCCCGCGGAAGTACAGGCACAGATCGGGGTCGCGTCCGACGGGCAGTTCGTCGAAGGCGCCCTCGATGGGTTCGGTCACGACGTAGTGATGTTCGACCGGATGCAGGGGGATGTGGACGCCGCAGCGTTGCGCCAGGTCGCGGGTCCACATGCCGCCACAGAGGACCACGACCTCGGCGTCCACCCTGCCGTGGGAAGTGACCACGCCGGTGGCGCGACCGTCGCGGTGGAGGACCCCGGTGACGCGGACTCCTTCGACCACGGTGGCGCCTTCATTCCTGGCGGCGATGGCCAGGGCCCGGGTGACCTCCTGGGGGATGACCTTGCCATCGTGGGGCAGCCAGGCGGCGCCGAGGAGATCGTCGGTGCGCAGCAGGGGCCAGCGGTCGCGCACGACCTCGGGACCGACCAGTTGCACCTCGACGCCGAACCATTCGGACATGGCGGCGGTGCGACGGAGCTGGGTGAGGCGTTCCTGGGAACGGGCGACGATCAGGCTGCCCACCTGCTTCCATCCCACAGGATGGCCGGTGAGCGCTTCGAGGCCGGCATAGAGTTCGGCGCTGAGCTTGTTGATCCGGGTGAGGGTGCTGGTGGTGCGGAGCCGACCGACCAGCCCGGCGGCGTGCCAGGTGGTGCCGCCGGCCAGGCGGTTCTGTTCGAGCACCAGCACGTCCTTCCAGCCGAGCTGGGTGAGGTGATAGGCGAGGCTGCACCCGACGATACCGCCGCCGACAATGACGACCCGGGTCGAGGTGGGGAGGGACTGGCTCATGGGCGGCGATGCATGGGAGACGGAGCGGCGGGTGGCGTGCGGAACGGGGCCCGGTTGGGGCACCGGGCGCGAACGTTACGGGGACGGTGGTTCGACCTCAACCCCGGGCACGTGGCCGCGGGCGGACCGGTGCATCCCGGAGTTGTGGGTGGGGAGGCAGCGAATCGGAGGGACGAGCTCCGCGAGTCCTCAATCCATGGCACCCCTCCGCTGCGGCCTCGTGGAACTCGGCCCTTCGGGACGACGCTTCGCGAAATTCGCACCTCTCCCCACAACTTCGGGATGCACGGCAGGAGGACGGCGGGCGACGGTCCCTGTGCGCGGAAGGCACACTCCCCCTGGGTCGGGGCACCGGCTAGGGTGGGTCACGGACACGATTGAACGGGAACGCGACCAGGAACGAGCCGGGAATGCCCCCGGCGCCGGAGTGGCAGCGGCGGCGGGCGTCGTTGCGGCGGAGCCTGCTGCGGACGCACAGCGCGATGGCGGGGATTCTGGCGACGGTGGTGGTGCTGGCCCTGGCGGCGGGTCTGGCGGGGGTGCGGGCGGCGCGGGAACAGCGGCGAGCGGAGGCGGCGGAGCGGGAGACGCGGGACCGGCTGTGGGATGCGCAGGTGGCCCAGGCGCGGGCGTTGCGGCTGAGCCTGGGGATGGGGCGGCGCGCCGAGGCGTTGTCGGCGATCGCGGGGGCGGCCCGGATACGGCGTTCGCTGGAGCTGCGAAACGAGGCGATTGCCACGCTGGCCCTCACGGATCTGGAGGCGGATGGCTGGGTGTTTGGCGAGACGAACCGGTCGGCGCGGCTGGGGTTCTCGCCCGGGCTGGCGATGTACGCCGTGTACAGGGATCACGACGCGCTTCGGGTGTACCGGACGGAGGGAGGCGGGCTGGTGGGATCCTGGACGGCGGGGGACGCGGGTTGGAGCGATGGGGAGGTGGTGCAGGGGTGGGCGTTCAGCGGGGACGGGCGGCGGATGGCGGTGGGGTTCAAGACGAGTTCGGTGGCGGCGTGGGATCTGGAGACCGGGGCGTTGTTGTACCGGCGTGCGACGCGGTTGACGGGCGTGCCGGCGGTGCCGGCCTGGAGTTCCGACGGGGACTGGCTCGGGTTCAGTTCGCCCGAACGGCGCGAGGATGTGGCGGCGGTGCATCTTCCGACGGGGCGGGAGTTGCGGCTGACGGGCGCGGCGTGGGCGGCGGCGATCGGATTTGAGCCGGGCACCGGGGTGATGACCGTGGCGGCGGGCCGGGAGGTGCGCTGGTGGGATGTGGGGCGGGACACGGTGGTGCGCACGTTGCGGCTGCCGGCCATGGCGAGCGGGCTGACGTGGTCGCCCGACGGGCGGCGGCTGGCGGTCGGGTGCGTCAACGGGAACGTCCTGTTGTGGGAGGGCGACGCCGAGCAGCCGCTGGTCCTGCAGGGTCATGCGGAGGGCGTGCACGACCTGCGGTTCAGTCCGTCGGGCGAACGGTTGCTGACTTCGGTGGCGAGCGGCGTGACCCGGATCTGGTCGTGCCTCGATGGGCGGGAGGAGGTGCGGGTCGATGGCGGGGAAGGATTGGAGTTCAGCCCGGACGGCAGCGGGGTGGGGTATTGGCAGCGCGGGAAGGGGCTGGGCCGATGGCGGATCCGGGAGGGGAGCGGGTTGAGGATTCTGCCGACGGCCGGGGCGCGGGATCAGCGGGTGATCGCGATGGACATGGGGCTGGCGGGGCGGGTGCTGATGGGCCACGCGGGGGGGCGCATTCATCTGTGGGATCTCGCGGGCGGGGGCGGGCCCGGGGTCCTGGCGCGTCCGGATGCGCGGTGGGTCACGCTGGGGCCGGACGAGCAGGAACTGCTGGTGGCGCACGGGGGTGGGATCGACCGGATCCCCATCGGGCTGGATGAAGCGGGCCGGGCGCCGCGGTTCGGCGAGGCGGAGCCCGTGGCGTGGCCGTACGCCGCGGGGCCGGTGTTGACGGCGTTGAGCGGCGACGGGCGGTGGCTGGTGGCGGAACTGGAGGATCGCCGGTTCGTGGTGCTCGACCGGACGGGAGACGAGGGGACGGTGGTGCTGGAGAACATGCGGCGATACAGCTACACGCCGAGTGCGGCGAGCCCGACGGGATCGGCACGGGTGGCGGTCTCGATGGACGGCAGCCGGGTGGCGCTCGGTTGGGGCGGGATCGACGAGGACGTCAGTGTGTGGGATGCGCGCACGGGGCGCCTGGCCCGACGATGCGGGCCGCAGGGCGCGGTGGGGTTCAGTCCGGATGGGCGCTGGCTGGTGACGGCGGAGGGGGAGAACTACCGGCTTTACGACACGAAGGACTACGATCCGGGCCGGAGACTGGTCCGGCCGGAATTGGGCGGGGTACGGGGGCAGGCGGCGTTTCGTGCGGACGGCACGCGGGTGATGGCGTTGCGGAGCATCGAGGTGCCGGAATGGATCGACCTGGCGACCGGCGACGCCCTGGCCGCCTTCGCGGCGCCGGTGTCGCAGCGGATCTTTCACCTGAGGTTGTCGAACGACGGACGCTGGCTGGCGACGGCGGGGCTGCTGCGCGGGATCCACCTGTGGGACCTCGACGAAGTGCGGTTGGAACTGACGCGGCTGGGGCTGGACTGGGAAACCCGTTCCGCATGGGAGTCCGGGGGGACGGCGGACACGGCGGACGGCGGGGCGGGGCAGGTTCCGGTGATTGTGCTGAGCGTCGGGGCG
This sequence comes from Verrucomicrobiia bacterium, assembly GCA_019634625.1. Classification (NCBI taxonomy): domain Bacteria; kingdom Pseudomonadati; phylum Verrucomicrobiota; class Verrucomicrobiia; species Verrucomicrobiia bacterium. Next base: position 71,440 of record JAHCBA010000002.1, on the reverse strand, counting down.
GTGGTGCTGGCGGGGGTGTTCGCGGTGTTTGTCCTCGGGCGGCACCGGTACCTGGTGGGGCAGTATCTCGAAGCCGAGACCGTTTCCGAGCGGCGCCATCGCGAACTCGAGGCGGCGCGGGTGGAGTTGTTGCACAGCGAGAAGATGCGGGCGTTGGGCACGCTGGCGGCCGGGATCGCCCACGACTTCAACAATCTCCTGTCGGTGATCCGGATGTCGAACAAGCTGATCGGCCGGGAGGTGCCGGGGAACGACGAGGTGCGGGAGCATGTTGCGACGATCGAGGAGGCGGTGCAGCAGGGCCGGCAGGTGGTGGGTTCGATGCTGGGATACAGCCGGGCCCGTCCGGACGAGGCGGCGCGACGGGATGTGGACGAGCTGGTGGAGGAGACGGTGTCCCTGTTGAGCCGGGAGTTCCTGGGCGGGATTGCGCTGACGCTGGAACTCGACCGGCACCTGCCATCGGTGAGCCTGGGGGGGGCGTGCCTCGAACAGATCCTGTTGAACCTGATCGTGAATGCCTCCGAGGCGATGAAGGGACGCGGGCGGCTGCGGATCGCGACGCGGCTGCGGACCCAGGCGGACGGAACATTCGTGTTGCCGCCTCGGCGGGCGTCGCGGCATGTGGAGGTGCTGGTGGAGGACGACGGGCCGGGAGTGCCGCCGGAGATCCGGGACCGGGTGTTCGAACCCTTCTTCACCACCAAATCGGAAGCGACCCGGCCGGGGACGGGGCTTGGGCTGTCGATGGTGTACAACCTGGCTGTGCAGGGCGGAATGGGCCTGGCCCTGGAATCCGGCAGCGGGCGCGGGGCACGGTTCCGGGTGTGGGTGCCGGTGGACGAAGGGGAAGGCGGAACGGCGGCGGGATCGGACGGGCGGTGAGACGATGCGATGGTGTGGATCCAGCCCTGTGCCCCGGACGCACAGTGAAGGAAATGACTGGAAGCGGTAGCATGACGACGGCATGGACCCGATGAGCGCGACCCCGAAGGCCTCCATACTCATAGTCGAGGACGACCCGAAGCAGCTTCGGTTGTACTCGAAGGCGCTGCGCGGTTACCGGCTGACCTGCGTGGGCAACGGCACCGCAGCGCTCCGGGCGCTGGCGGACGGGGTGCCGGATGCGATCCTGCTCGACCACGTGCTGGCCGAGGGCGAGCGCGGGGTGGACTTTCTGCCGGCACTGAAGGCGGCGGCGGCGCATGTGCCGGTCATTGTGGTGTCCGGGACCCTCGCCATCCGCGACCAGCTCCGTGCGTTGCAGGGTCCGCGCGGGGCGCATTTCGTCCTCGAAAAACCCGTGGACCTGGACGAGCTGGAACGGACCGTGGAGATCGCGGTGACCGAGTGCGGCCTGGGCGAGGCGGTGCGGCTGCTGCAGTCGCTGGAGCATTCGGAGAAGTCGGATCCGGACGAACCGGACCGTCGGTTCACGGAACGCCTGGCGCGGCAGCACGGTTTGTTGAAGAGCCTGCGGGGTTCCTCCGAGCGGCCGAACATTTCGCAGTTCAGCCGGGACTACCGGGTGTCGCGGAAGACCATCATCCGGGATCTGCGGGACCTGATCCAGAGGGGGCAACTGGCGGCGGAGGTGTATCCCGAATGGCAGCGGGAACTGGGCGAGGAGGGGTGAGGCCTGTGCGCCGGAAGCACACCGCTGTGCGCGCGTCGCACAGTGCCCGGACGGCGGTTCGTCGAGGTATCGATGAGCCGTCATGCAACCCGAACCTTCTGTTCTCCTCCGCCCGCTGCTGGCCGCCGCCGCGGCGGGCGTTCTGCTGGGACCCTGGCCCGGAGCGCGGGCCGAGGGCATCCCCGAACCCGACCTGGTCTGGTACGGCACCGTCGTCCGACACGATGCGGGTCCGCCGGTCCGGCTCACGGCCGGCACGTTGTCCTGGACACTGAAGGTGGCGGGGGCCCCGGCGCGGACGGTGTCCCTCGCGCTGACCAATCTCCACGACCAGTTCAGCTACGTGCTGCGGTTGCGATGCGAAGCGCCGATGGCCGGGGCTCCGCTGTCGAACGACGCGCTGCCGATGGTGGAGCCGGCCGTCGCGGTGGACCGGGCGACCGTCACCCTGAACGGGCAGCCCTTGAGCCTCGCTGCGGCGCCCGGCTCGTTCGTCCTGTCGCCGGAACGGCGCGGGCGCGTCGAGCGTGTCGATCTGGTGTTCGCGGGGAGCCTCGCCGATTCCGATGGGGACGGACTGCCCGACGTCTGGGAGGAGCAGTACTTCCCCGGCGGCAACGCGCATCCGGATGAGGATCCGGACGGCGACGGACTGACGAACCTCGAGGAGTACCTGGCCGGGACCGACCCCACGGATCCCAACTCGCTGTTCGCGATCGTCAGCGTCGCGCGGGGACCGGCCGGGTTCACGGTGCGCTGGTCGAGCGCGGGCGGGCGGCGGTACCGGGTTCTGCGCGCGGCCGAATTGCGGCCGGACGGCGCGGGGTTCGCGGTGGTGGGGAGCGGGTTGGAGGCGACCCCGCCGCTGAACAGTTACCTCGACGGCACCGCGAACCCGGCGGGGACCTACTTCTACCGGATTCAACTCGACCCCTGAACCTCCCTTTCCGCACATCGCCATGAATCCCTCCTTCCTTCGACACACCCTGACGGCCGCCGCGCTCCTGATCGGGGTTGGCGCACCCGCCCAGTGGCGGCAGCAGACCGTGGAACTCCGGCCCGGTTGGAACGCCGTGTATCTCGAGGTCCAACCCGAACCGGCCGGGTCCGACGCGCTGTTCGCCGGACTGCCGGTCGAGAGCGTCTGGGCCTGGAACCGGAGCGGCGCGTCGGCGGAGTTCATCCAGGACCCGACCCAACTCATCGTGGGCCAGGCGGACTGGCTGACCTATCTCCCGCCCCAGCATCCGGCCGCCGGGCAAACCTCCCTGCACGCCCTCTCCGGCGGGCGGGCGTACCTGGTGCGGATCCCGGACGGCACGGCGCCGTTCCCGTGGACCGTCACGGGACGCCCGGTCCTGAGGACGCCGGCCTGGGTGCCGGATTCGTGGACGCTCACCGGCTTCGCGGTGCGCGAGGCGAATCCTCCCTCGATCCGCGACCTCCTCGCCGGATCGTCCGCGCATGCGGGACAGCCGGTTCTGCGTCTGGGAACGACGGGTCGTTGGGAACCCGTTCCCACAGCGAACGCCCCCATGCGACCCGGCGAGGCGTTCTGGGTGCGGACGGCCGGCGCCTCGGATTTCGCCGGACCCGTGGACGTGCGGTTGACCGACCGGACGGGGTTGCTGTTTGGCGGGGACCTGGTCGAGCAGGAGATCCTGATTGTCCATCGCGGCGCGCAGTCCCGTTCCGTCACCGTGACGCCAATCGCCTCGGCAGGGGCGCCGGCCGGACAGACTCCGGTGGCCGGGCCGGTGCCGTTGTCGTACCGGGTGGCCGGATCGGGTGCGGGCGAACCCGCGTGGCAACCGTGGACCGCAGCGCTCCAACGCACCCTGGCGGCGGGGGAAACGTGGCGCCTTCGGATCGCCGTGCGACGTCGCGACCTGCCGGCCTCCGGCGGTGCGTCGGCGTTGTTCCAGAGCCTGCTGGAGGTCACCGAGTCCGGGGGCGGCCGCTGGACGATTCCGGTTTCCGCGGCCCGGGCCGGGGTGGCGGGCGGAACGTCGGTCGGAGCGGCGCAGGGCGGTGCGACGACGTCGGGCCGGGCCGGGCTGTGGGTCGGGTCGGCGCGAATCGAGGCGGTGAACCAGCCCTCGCATCCGGGGAACCCCACGCTGCCGCGTCCGACCCCGGCGGCATTCGAATTCCGATTGCTGGTCCATGTGGATGGCGAAGGCCGGGCGCGCCTGTTGCAGAAGGTCCTTCAAATGCATCAACCGGCCACCTACCGGCCGGACCCCGAAAACCCGGGGCGCCGGATCGTGGACGAACCGGGGCGGACGGTGCTGCTCACCGACGATGCGCTGGCGTCGCAGTACTCGGGCTCGGCGGTGCGGGACGGGCGGGGGGTCGGGCGACGGCTCAGTTCGGCGGCCTTCGGTCCCGGGACGCCGGTCCTCCTGGGGGGCGGCACGTTCGGGACGGGCACGCTGACGGGCGAGGTGGTGGTGGAGCACGACGATCCGTTGAACCCGTTCGTGCATCGGTACCATCCCGATCACGACAACCTGACCGAGCGGTTCGATGCGGCGCTGCCGGAGGGGCGCGAATCGTTCCGGGTGGCGCGGACCGTCACCCTTGAATTCACCGACGACGATCCCGAGGGCCTGCCCTGGGCCGGCTGGGGCGACCTTCACCTGGGCGGGCGGTACCGGGAACGCATCGACGGACTGCACCGCCATCCCTTGCAGGTCTTCGGGACCTTCCGACTCCAGCGGGCCTCGGCCGTGCCCGTGTTGAACGACGGCCGTTGAACCCTTCACCGAACGACCCATGAACCTCCTTCGATTCCTCTCCCTGCTCGCGGTCGCCGCGTGCCCGCTGATTCTTCCGGGCACCGCGTCGATCCTGCCCGTCCACACCCTCAACAACGGCATCTCCGGGCCCTCGGTGGGACCGCGGGGCGACGGCGACCGGTACGGCGCCGCCCTGGTGCCGCTGGGCACCGACCGGTTCGCCAACGGAATCCCGCTCCACGACAGGTTCGAACTGCGTCCGGCGCCGCAGGTGTCGGTCACCACCACCAACAGCGGCGCGGTGGCGGTGGTCACCCTGGAGGGCGCGCCGGTGCGGCTGTTGCAGATGCCCAACGGCAGGGCGGAGGACTTCTTCGGGACGGCCCTGGCCGCCCTGGAGGACGGCGGCCTGGTGATTGGATTGCCCGGTCGGAACCTGATCGGCGGCGAGGACGCCGGCGCCGTGGCGCTCTTCGATGCGGCGGGAAATTACGTCACCGCCTTCAACCATCCGGCCGGCACCGGCGGCGCGCAGGACCGGTTCGGATCGGTCATCGCCCCGCTCGGAGGCATGCGCTACGCGGTGGGCGTGCCGCGACGGGCGGTGGGGTCCGCGGCGGGAGCGGGTGTCGTGTACCTCTTCGAGGCCGGTTCGACCGTCCCGCTGGCGACCGTTCCGAACCCGGAACCGCAGATCAACGACAACTTCGGCGGCTCCATCGCCCGGGTCGGCGACGGGACGCTCGTCATCGGGGCGGCGTTGAAGGACGCCGCCGGGTCCGGCTCGGGTTCGGTCTATCTTTACGACCACGCGGGGACGCGGCTGCGGACGATTCACAATCCGCGGGCGCGGGCCAACGAGAACTTCGGCTGGGCGCTGGCGCCGTTCGGGGCCGGGCGGTTTCTCGTTTCGGCGCCCGGGGCGTCGGTGGTGTACCTCGCGCCGACCGGGCCGCGCACCAACCAGGGGGCGGGGCTGGTGTTCCTCTTCGATGCGAGCGGCGCGATGCTGCGGACCTTCCAGAGTCCGGTGCCGGCGGAATCGGGCGGGTTCGGCATGACCCTGGCCCCGCTTGATGCCGACCGGTTCCTGGTGGGCGCGCCGCTCGAGACGGTGAACGGAACGCCGGGCGCGGGGCGGTTCCATGTGTTCAACGGCGACGGCGTGCATCTGGGGACGGTGGACAACCCGGCGCCGGGCGCGAACGACCAGTTCGCCGGGGCCCTGGCGGCGGTGGACGAACGGCGTGTCGCGTCGGGGGCGGCGTTCGACGACACGGTGCGCCCGGATGCCGGCAGCGTGTATCTCTACGACCTGCCGGTGGTGCGGTACGAAGTCGGTTCGGAAATGCCGCGCCCGGACAACGTGGATGTCTCGGGCGCCTTCCCGCAGGGCGGTCCGCGGGTCGAACCGGTCGGGGCGGGCTTCTGGCATGTGCCTTCGCAAAAGCTGTTCCTGACCGGCACGGGCGACGTGCTGGTGAGCTGGCCGCTCCTGAACGGACTGACCAACAACGTCCAGGCCTTCGGCGTGTGGTCCACCAACGATGCCCGGTACCAGGTCCATGTCGCCGGCGCGCCGCCCGTGGATCTGAGCGATGGGGGGACCTTCGCCACGGCGCGACTGCTCGCCACCAGCGGCGGCGTGGACCCCGACGAGGTCCAGTCCCAGCGCCGGTTCTTCGCGGCCACGCCGGGACGCAATCTGGTGATGGTCGCGCCCGGCAATCCCGCGGAAGGCCCGATCCGATTCCTGCTGGTGAAGGCGATCGCCTGGAGCGATCCGAAGCACCTGCACGACGACGTCCCGGCGCTCGTGGGGCAGCCGGTGGTGGACACCTTCGGTTATCACGATCCCGCCGCCGGCGGGCCCTGGGTGGTCCAGGCGGGGAGCGTTCATTGCGCGCTGCCCGGGTTCCATGACCGTGCGGCCCGGACCGGTCCGATCATCCCGGTCAATCGCGACCGGCCCTCGACCGACACCGACGATCTGGTGATCGCGTACTACCGGGTGGGAGACCGGCTCCATGACCCGGCCAGCGGCACCGCAGTGTCGAACACCCTGCGCTGGCCTTCGCAGCCCGTGCGGTATCGTCCCCAGTGGCCGACGGACGCGCCGCGGATCGTCATCGCCAGCCTGCGGGGCACGGGGGAGATCGATCCGGCCCGGTACGTTGGCTGGGAACTCTACCACCAGAACGATCCCGGCCTGCCCGGGTACAATCCCAACGATGAACATGCGCTGCGGCGTCCGTTCGGCGGCGGCGAGGCGCTGTTCGCCCTGCGCGACGACCTGGCGACCGCCGAGACCTCGGAGCCGTTCGTCCTGATGAGCTACCGCGATCCCGACGCCGGGCTCGAGGGTCGGATCCGGGTGTTCGCCGTGGTGGCCGAGGAGGCGCCGTACTTCTTCCGGTACGACGCCACCGCCGGGACCCTGCTGCAACCACCGTTCCCCCTGAGCACGCTTCAGGTGGCGGAACAGAGCCATGGCGTCTCCGGGCCGTACTGGCGGGACCGGAAGAAGTTCCACTGGGCCCGCGCGGCAGGGAGCGACGGCGGCCCGGCGGAGATCGTGATGCGGTTCTTCTACCCGATGCAGCCGGGGTTCCATGTGCCCGGACCGAACCCGCCCCAGCCGGGAACGAACCTCCCGCTGCTCGACCATCGCGCCGGGACCCCCGGGGTGCCGCATCCGGTGGCCTTCACGGTGAACTGGCCGGACGCCCCCGAACTGCGGGTGGGCGAGACGCTGGTGAAACCGAAGTTCGGCCTGCCGGACATCGCGCAGCAGACGAGCGTCGAGATTCTCTACCAGCAGGCCTCGGCGCAGGGGCTCGGAGCGAGCGTCCGCCTGATCGATCCCACCCGCGAAGTCTCCGTGAGCCTGGACACGCTTCCCGGTGACGTTGCCACCCACACCCGGTCCGGCCGGGTCTATTTCAGCGAACTGCCGCCGAGCCTGCGCAACCGGCTCCGGTACGAACCGGTGGAACGGAGGCTGGTGTTCCGGGGTGAGTTCATCGAACCGACCGCCGGGGAATCCCATCTCCTCCTCAACGTCCTCACTCAGCGCGAACGCTCGACCCTGCTGGCGTTGAGCAACGATCCGGCGTTCGACCAGGTCCTCTCACAACTGGCCAACCTCGCCTCCGCCCCCATCGAAGTCCCGGCCTCCGCCGCCGACTTCGATTCGCTGGCCCTGACCGCCGGGTTCGCCACGGCGCCCGGCTTCGTGACCCTGGCATTCGGGAATCATCCCGGTCTGAACGCGCCGGCCGATCCCGTGAGCCTGGCGGTGATCCGGGTGACGTGTCCGCTCTACCGGGGGGAGATCAAGGTCATTCCCTCGGACAATCCCTTCGAGGAAAAGCTGACCCTGCGGCACAGCGGCGACTTCGCCGGGCGCAGCGGCGAGCACGTGTTCGAGTGGCGCACGCTTCCGCCGGTGGACGGCCTGCCCTCCACCCAGCCGCCCTCGCAATGGGCGCTGTTCGTTCCCCAGCCCGCCAGCGGGCAGGGCGCGGTGGACATCACGCTCCAGGGACCGGGTCTCCTGACCCTGAGCGACAACTACTTCATCTGCCGGTACCGGAGGACCTCCGCCGGCGGACCGTGCGGCGGGGAATGGAGCGACTGGACGGACCCGATGCTGGCCGAGGGCTGGATCAAACGCGTCCTCGGCGGGATCAACCCGTTCGAGCAGCGCGTCCGCGACTACGCCAACGCCGAGGTCAACACCCTCGTCAGCATGATCTCCCAGGCCGGGGCCCGCTCGGTGGGCGACATCGCCCTCAACCTCGACGCCGCCAACGGCGCCGGGCTGATCGAGGCGTACGAGACCGTGCTCAAGCGCGGCATCGGACTCAGCATCGAGGGCGCGCCGGCGGTGGATTACCCGCCGGCCAATGACGCCTTGCTGCTGGCCGCGGGGCGTCTGGCGGACCTGTACATGCTGCTGGGCAACGAGGCCTACGCCGACGCCGCCGATCCGACCATCGCCTTCGGAACGGCCCACGGCACCTACGGTTCGGAGGCGTCGTCGATCCACTGCTTCAAGAACCAGGTGCCGTCGCTGCTGCACGAGGAACTGGCACTGCTGCGCGGACGGGACGATTCGCTCCTTCCCAGCGTCCGCACCCATCCGACCTACAACCGCCTGATCTGGAACTTCACCCGCGACCTGACCGGCGGCGAGATGGCCTACGCGCTCAACTACAACATCCGCGACGAGGACGGCGACATCGCCGGGATCCTCGATGAGTCCGACGCCAGGCGCCTGTATCCCCAGGGCCACGGCGATGCCTGGGGCCATTACCTGACCGCCATCAAGAACTACTACCGGCTCCTGCGCAGTCCCCACTTCACCTGGGTGCCGCGCGCCGAAGCGGTGCTGGTCGGCGGGGTGCCGGTCTCGGTGGATTACCTGGACGAACGGAAATTCGCCACCGCGGCATCGGCACGCGCGAAGACCGGGGCGGAGATCGTGAACCTCACCTACCGCCAGCACTACGTCGAGGATCCCGAGGGACAATGGCAGGGCTACCGTGACACCCGGCCGGAGCGGGCCTGGGGTCTGGCGGAATGGGGCAGCCGCGCGGGACAGGGCGCCTATTTCGACTGGGTCGTGGCCAACGCCATCCTGCCCGACCTCGACCCGAACCCCGGGCACACCGGCATCCGCAAGATCGACCGCACCACGGTTCTCGAACTGCGCGAGATCGCGGCGGCCTTCCAGGACGTGCAGAGCCAGGTGGACCAGGCCGATCTCGGGCTCAATCCGCTCGGCCTCGCCCGCAACGTGGTGCCCTTCGACATCGACCCCGCGGGGGTGGCGCAGGGCCGCACGCATTTCGAGCAGATCCAGGACCGGGCGGTGAAGGCCATGAACAACGCCATCGCGGTCTTCAACCACGCCAACAACGCCACCCAGCTCCTGCGCCAGCAGGCCGATCAGGTCGGCACCTTCCGCGCCCAGGTCGAGGATCGCGAGGCGGACTTCGAGAACCGCCTGATCGAGGTCTTCGGCTATCCGTACTCCGACGACATCGGGCCCACGGGCACCTATCCGTCCGGGTACAGCGGCCCGGACCTGTACCACTTCGAGTACGTGGACGCCTCCGAACTCCTGGGCATCCGCCCGCCACCGACCGAGACCCTGACGGTCGATCTGAAGGACCACACGGTCGGGCCCCAGGGTCAGATCGAGGCGACGGTCCGCCACGTCACCTTCCATCTCTCGACCAGCGGGCTTGGACTGGTGAAACCCGCCTCCTGGACCGGCAGCCGCCGTGCGCCGGGCGAGATCCAGATGGCACGGTCCGAGTTCCTCCAGACCCGGGCCCGGTTCCAGCGCGTGGTGACCGAGTACGGCTCGTTGCTCGACCAGATCGAGGCGCAGGCGGCGCAACTGCTGGCGCAGCACCGGGTGAATCGCGAGGAGATCCGGATCTACGACGACACCCTGGAAACCGTCGGCGACCTCGACCAGCGCATGCGGCGGGCGAGGGCGTCGCAGCGAAACCAGATGGCGCTGATGGCCTTTCACAATCTGATCACCGAGGCCACTGCCGAGGCCCTGCCGCTGGCGGTGGGCCTGGCCAATGACGTCACCTCGGTGGCGCGCGGTTCGTTGCTGGGTCTGGGGGCGCTCACGGCGCAGGTGTACCAGGCCAACGCCAAGGACGCCGAACTCGAGGAGATGAAGCATCAGCAGGCCCGGGATCAGGCGAACCAGCTCGCCAGCATCCGGGTGACCACGCTCCGCAACGAACTGGCGGTGCGCCAGCAGGTGGCCCTGCTCGAACAGTTGGTCCGGCAGGAGGCCCTCGTGCGGCTCGAGATCTTCACCCTCCGCGAAGTGGTCCTGCAATCGGCCGGGCGTTACGCGGCGGTGCTCGCGCACGGCCAGCGTCTGCTCGAGGACCGGTTGCGGTTCCGTCGCCAGACCGCCGCCCAGGTCCAGGCCCACCGGTACAAGGACATGGCCTTCCGGGTGTTCCGGAACGACGCCTTGCAGAAGTACCGGGCCGCCTTCGACCTGGCGGCCCGCTACGTGTACCTCGCGGCGCGGGCGTACGACTTCGAGACCGCCCTCGCCCCGAACGATCCGCGCGGACCGGGCGAGGCGTTCATGAACGCCATCGTGCGGTCGCGCGCGCTGGGCCTGATCCAGAACGGCCAGCCCCTCACCGGCAACGGTCGCGGCGATCCCGGCCTCGCCGATCCGCTGGCCCGGCTCCAGGGGAACTGGGACCTGGTCCTCAAGGGCCAGCTCGGGTTCAACAATCCCCAGACCGAGACCGGCCGCTTCTCGCTGCGCTCGGAACTGTTCCGCGTGCAACCGGGCGCCGCGGGGCAGGCCAACTGGCGGCGCGCCCTCGAACAGCACGTGGTTCCCAACCTCCTCGAGGTCCCGGAATACCGCCGCTACTGCATTCCCTTCACGCCCAGTCTGCCGGTCGAGCCCGGCCTGGTGATCCCCTTCGGCACCACCGTCAACTTCGGACAGAACTTCTTCGGCTGGCCCGCCGGCGGTGGCGACAACGACTACGACTCGACCCACTTCGCCACCAAGATCCGCTCCGTCGGCGTCTGGTTCGCGAACTACAACAACCTCGGCGGCGGCATGATCAACACGCCCCGCGTGTACCTCGTCCCCGCCGGCAGCGACATCCTGCGCGCGCCTTCCGCCCACGGCGGGATCACCCGCGAATGGCGCATCCTCGACCAGGCCCTGCCGGTGCCGTTCCCGCTCAGTCCCGGAAGCCTCGGGCAGCGGGACTGGATCCCGATGAACGATTCCCTGGTGGGGGATCTCGCGGAACCGCGCCGCTTCGCCCGCTTCCGTGCCTACCACGACAGCGGCAGCTTCCTTCCGTCGGAGACCAGTCACGACAGCCGCCTGATCGGTCGCTCGGTGTGGAACACCCAGTGGCTCCTCATCATCCCGGCCGGAACGCTGCACACCGACCGCGACGAAGGACTCGCCCGCTTCATCCAGGGCGCCCTGCTGCCCAACGGCACCCGCGACGGCAACGGCGTCACCGACATCAAGGTCTTCTTCCAGACCTACTCCTATGCCGGCCATTGATCCGCGAACGGCCGTCCTCGCCGTCTGCCTCGCCCTGACGCTGCCCGGGGCGGGCGCCGACAAGAACGGGGTCGGACCCAACGCCATCTCGCTGCCCGCCGGGCCGGGTTCCATCGAAGGCCTCGGCGCCTCCTTCGAACCGACCCTCAACACCGGCACCGCCCGGCATGCCATTCCCCTGCGCCTGCCGCCGGGCCCGGGCGGTCCGGGACCCGAACTGCGCCTCGATCACGAAGGCGGCCTGGGCAACGGGCCGCTCGGGTTCGGCTGGACCCTCACGTTGCCGTACGTCCAGCGGCGCGCCGACCGCGGCATCCCGCGCTATGTCGATGAACCGGACGGCATCGATGAACCCGGCGAACCCGATGCCTTCGTGGACGAGTCCGGCGAACAGCTCGTGCCCCTCGCCGACGGCACCCGGTTCCGCGAGAACGAGGGCGGATTCATCCGCTACCGCCCGCGCGACGGCGGCTGGGAGGCCACCCTGCCGGAGGGTGTCCGGATCGAGTTCGGTCTCACTCCGGAAGCCCGCGTGGCCGAACCGGAAACGGGACGGGTCTTTCGCTGGCTCCTCGAACGGCGCGTCGATCCGCACGGGAATGTCCAGACCTGGCACTGGGCCGGGCATCCCGGGGAGGCGAACCGCCATCAACGGTACCTCGTCGGCATGGCCTGGGGACCGGGCGCACCGCCCTGGGACCACTTCCACTTCGTCCGCTTCGAGTACGAGGACCGGCCCGACCCGTTCGAGGACGGACGCGCCGGGTTCCTGGTCCGCACCGGGCGCCGCCTGCGTTCCGTCGTCGTGGGCACGCAGGGCGCCGGATCGCAGCCGGTCCCCGGACAACTCGAGGGCGACTTCAATGGCGACGGCACCCCGGACCGGTTGGTGCGGCGTTATGAACTCGGCTACCGGCCGGTCCGGCCCGACCGCTTCCCGGGATCGCTCCTGGCCTCCGTGCAGATGGTCGGCGCCGACGGCGTCACGGCGCTTCCCCCGGCGACCTTCGAGTACACCTCGTGCGAGCTTCCGGACACCGTCTCGGCCGCGGGACACTGGATCGGGGGCATCGGGGAACCGCCGCGCGCCGTGGACGATCCCTCGGTGGAGTTCGTCGATCTCAACGGCGACGGCCTGCCGGACCTCCTTCGCACCGTCCCCGGCGGCGGCGCGCACCGCGTTCATCTCAATGCCGGTCCGGTCGGGTCGGACGCGGGAACCTTCGTCCGCTGGCATCCGCCGGTGGAAGTGGCCGTCGCGGACGGGCGGGCATGGAATCTCGATCTGGGTTCCTTCGGGGAACCCGTGCACCTGGCCGACATGAATGGCGACGGACTCGCCGACCTGGTGCATCGCAGTGCCGGGGGCGAGGTCTGGTACTACGCGAACGATGGCCGGGCCGGATGGGGGCCCAGACAGGCGATGAGCCTGACGGATGCACCGCCGCCCGCCCCCTTCGACACGCCGGGGGTGCGGACGGCGGATCTCGATTTCGACCGGCGCATGGACATCGTGCAAAGCCTCCCCCACGCCGGGGGCGCGGATTACCGGATCTGGTTCAATCGGGGGGGCGGACGTTTCAGCCGCCCGGTCACGGTGGCGCAGGAGCACGGGTTCGACTTCGAGGCCTCCGGCGTTCATCTGGCGGACCTCAACGGCGACGGCGTGATGGATGTCGCCCGGGTGCGCCCGGCGTCCGTGCAGGTCACTGCCGGACTCGGCCACGGCCGGTTCGCCGCGCCCGTCGTCATGCCCATTCCCGACGGACCCCTCGATGACGTCCAGGTCGGTCGGGCGCGGCTCGAGGACGTCACGGGGGACGGCCTGGCCGACCTGGTGCTCGAACGCGCCGCGCCCGGGCAGTTGTGGTTCTGGTTGAACCACGGCAACGGCACCTTCGGACCGCGTCGCGTGGTCACCGGGATGCCCGTGGGGCAGGGTCTCGCGCCGACGGTGCGCTGGGCGGACCTGAACGGAAACGGCACCGCCGACCTGGTGTATGCCGACAGCGATTCCGAACCGCGCCTGCTCGCCGTGGATCTCGGGGAACGCCTCGGGTGTGTGCCTGCCGCCAATCTCCTGACCCGCATCGACAACGGGATCGGGCGCGTCACCCGCATCGAGTACCGGACCTCGACCCGGTACGCCCTGGAGGATGCCGGGGTCGGCCGGCCCTGGAACGATCCGCTGCCGTTCTCGATGAACCTCGTCGCCCGGGTGGTCACCGAGGATTCGCTCGGGGACGCGTATGTCACCGAGTACCGCTACGGGGACGGCTATTACGACGCGGCGGAACGGGAGTTCCGGGGCTTCGCAAGGGTCGAGGAACGGAGGGTGGGCGATGCCGGTGCGCCCACCCTGGTGGTGCGGTCCGAGTTCGACACCGGACGCGGGTTCGCCGGGCGCAAGGGACGGCTGTTGCGCGAATCGCACGAGACGGAGGACGGCGCGGTGTTCTGGGAGGAGGCGACCGTGTGGACCGATCCGCCACGGGTTCTCCACCTCGGAACCAACGGCGTGCCCGTGACCCACGTGGCGCCGGTCGAGCGCACCCGGATCGTCCGCGAACTGGGGAGCGGTCCGCCGCGCACGATCCGGACGCGGTTCGAGTTCGATGCCTACGGCAATGCCACGCTCGAGGCGCAGTTCGGAGTCGTCGAGGGCGACGATCCCTCGGCGCTGGGGGACGAGCGCATCGTGAAGGCGACCCACGCGATCAACACCCGCGACTGGCTCGTGCGGTTCCCCCACCGCATCGAGACGACCGACCTCGCGGGCCATGTCCTCTCGCGCTCGGAATCCTTCTACGACGACCCGACGTTCTCCGGATCGAACCCGGGTTCGGTGACGGCCGGCCTTCTCACGCTGCGCCGGGAATGGGTGCATCCGGACCGGCCCGAGGCGTTCGTCGAGGCGGCCCGGTACCGGTACGATGCCTTCGGCAACCGGGTGTGGAGTCTCGATCCCCTGGCCGTCGCCCCGGGCGGCATCCTCGATCTGTCGGCCGGGCATGGGCGCGAAGTCACCTTCGATCCCCGCTTCCGGTCGTACCCGGTTCGGGAAACGCTCCATGTCGGAGGCGGTTCGGAGCCCCTGATCTTCGAAGCCGGCCACGACGAGGGGTTCGGTGTGGTGAGCAGCTCGACGGACTTCAACGGGCATCGCACGCGGTACGAACACGACGCCCTGGCGCGTCTGGTGCGCATCTTCAAACCGGGCGACGCCGCCGACCGGCCAACCAGCGTGTTCAGTTATGGCGTGGCGGTGCCGGTTCCCCTGCCCGGGCACGGAGAAGCCGCCGGAACGGACGCCAGCCGGCGGGTGAACTTCGTCGAGACCCGCCGTCTGGATGTCGCGCCGGACGCCCCACCGGGGCTCACGGACGATGCGGCGTATCCATGGGCGCGACAGTACTTCGATGGACTCGGCCGTCCGCGCCAGACCCGGTTGGAAGCCGAGCCGGCCACGCCCGGAGGCCCGGCGCGGGTGGTGGTGCGGGACGCCGTCCGGTTCAATGCACGACAGGGAATCGCCGCCCGGCTCAATCCGTTCTTCAGCCAGGTGGAAGGCGCGACTCTCGAGGCGCGGCTGGCCTGGGAATCCCTCGACGCGCCGGGCTGGACCGGACGGTTCGAGGAGGAAGGTGTCGAGCGGATCCTTGGTCTCGATGAGGCGCCCCGCACCACGCACGCCTGGGACGCCACCCTGCGCGAACTTTCGGTAACCCATCCCGACGGCACTCAACGTCGCCGCGCGTACACGCCGCTGGCCACCCGGTTCATCGACGAGAACGCCACCGCGCCGACCTCGCCCCATCGCGACACGGCGGTGGTTCATGACACCGACGGACTCGGACGCCTGGTGCGCGTCGAGGAGATCACCCGCTTGAACGACGACGGCACCTCGACGGCGCCCGTTGATCCGAAGGGGGCGGGTCCCGATCCCACCCTGCGCACCTGGACCACGCGACACACCTACGACGCCAACGACCAGCTCGTCCGCATCGAGGACGCCCTGGGCAACGTGAAACGGTACGCCTACGACGGGCTGCGACGTCTGGTCCTCCTCGACGATCCCGATCGGGGCCGGACGGAGTTCGAATACGACGCCGCCTCGAACCGGGTCCGCACCCGCGACGCGTCCGGCCGGGAGACGCGCTACACCTACGATGGTGCCAACCGGATGCGGACGGAGGATGACCTCGATGACGACCTGCCGTTTCCGGCCGGCTTCCGCTACGATCCCGCGCTGCCCATCACCGCGGAGAACCGGCCGGAGGTGGTGTACTTCCACGATGGGCCGGCCTCGTTTCCGGGCGCGGACACCGGGGGCGTTCCCGCCAACACCCGCGGCAAGCTCGCGAGCGTTTGGGATCTTTCCGGCGAGGAACACCGATCCTACGACGACCGCGGGCGCACGACCTGGCTGCTCAAGCGGGTGCGGGATCCGCTCCACGGGGAACTGGTCCCGTTCCTCACACGGTTCGAGCACGATGCCCTCGACCGGCTGACCCGGCTGGTGTACCCGGACAACGACGCCGTCGATTTTGGCTACAACGAGCGCCGGTTGCTGGAGACAATCCGCGGCGAGACGGCGGGCGTGGTGTACCGGGTGGAGGATTACAACGCCGCCGACCTGCCGGCCCGCGTCGCCTTCGGCAACGGGGTGAGCACCACCCACACCTACGACGCGCGACTGCGTCTCCGGTCCAGCCGCACGGTCCCCGGCGAGCCCGGGGCGGTGCCGTTCTTCGATCTGGCCTTCCGACTCGACGGCACCGGCAACGTGGTGGGAATCGACGATCGGCGTTCCTCCCCCGTTGGGGAAGGTTCCGCTTCGCCAGGCCGGACCCGCGAGTTCACCTACGACGACCGGCATCGGCTCACGGAAGTCATGTATCGCGGCGGCGCGGACGGACAATCACCGGACGGGACGATGGGGTTCCGCTACGACCGCATCGGGAATCTCATCGCCCGAACGGCGACGCCTCCTTCGACTCCGGGAACGGAGGGCAGTTCCAGCCCCGGCACGCTGCACCACGGTGGGGCGCGTGGATCGAGCGGCCGGGTTGGGGCCGATCCCGCGCATCCGGGGCCCCATGCCCTGACGGAGATCCGACCCGACACCGGACCCGCACTGACCCTGGAGTACGACCCCAACGGGAACCTGGTCCGGCGCGGCGACACGGCGTACCGCTGGGACTTCCGCAATCGGCTCGTGGGCATCGAGACGCCCCGGGAACGGTACCTGTACACCTATGACCACGCCGACCGGCGCGTCAGCCGGCATCGCGAACCGCGCGGCACGGACACCAACGGCACCGGAGGGGCACCGTCCGTGGTCCTCGAAGTGAACCGCCACTTCGAAGTCCGCGAGAACGAAGCTCCGACCAAGTATGTCCACGACGGCGAATCGCGACGGCTCCAGACCACGGGGTCCTTCTCGGCCCGGCCGCGCCGGCAATACCTGAGGCTGGCCAAGGGATGGAACCTCGTCACTCTCGCCGTCGAGCTGCCGGCGTCCGACGTCACCTTGCAGACCGGGGAGGCATCCGGGATCGGTGCGATTGCCGTGTGGGAGGCCGGGGCGGGCCGGTTTGGAGCCCTCAATCCGGCGCTCAGCCTGCCCGCCGGAACCGTTCTCTGGGTCCGCGCCAACCGGGCGTTCACCTGGATCCTGCATGGGTTCGCCGGGGACCATGAAGAGCCCGGACGGACCACGACGGAGGGCTTCGCGGGGGCCGCCGCACTGGCTCCGATCGACCTCGACGCCGCTGGATGGAACGGGACATCCGTCTGGCGGTTCGAGACGTCCGGTCAGCGCTGGGTGGCGCGTTGGAACGACGAGGGGGCGCCGCCCGCCGACGGACCGTTCCCCCGCTTTCTGCCCCAGGGCGCCGCGGCCTTCGTCCGGGGCACGCCTCCGGCCACGCCCGCCCAGGACCCGGCGCGCTGGCGGTATCTCCATGCGGACCCTCTCGGTTCGGTGATCGGGGTCACCGACGCGCTCGGGCGGTTGGTGGAGGAAATCGATTACCATCCGTTCGGGGAGGTGCGCCGGGTGCGGCGCGATCTCGCGGTGGCGACCCCGTTCGGGTTCAACGGCAAGGAGGCCGAAGCGGACCTGCACGCCTTCGAGGCGCGCCAGGTCGCGGTGGAAGTGGGGCGGTTCGTTTCGCCCGATCCCCTCTACGCCGAACCGTCGGCTCTCGATCCGGGGCGACGGGCGGAGTTCCTCGGCAATCCCCAGTCGCTGAACGCCTACGCCTTCGTCCTCAACAACCCGCTGACCTACCGGGATCCGACCGGACTCGAACCCGAACGGGCGATGGTGGCGCACAGGGGCGTGAAGGGCTTCCTCAGGAATGCGCAGCGGCGCGAGGCGGAGAATGCCGGCCAGGCGCAGACCGTCCTCTCCGGCCACGGCGAATTCCCGTACAACCGGACCGAAACCGACCCTGCGCTCCGCCAGGAGATCCAGAACCGGCCCCGGTTCATCGAGGTGCCCGAAGGCACCCGGGTGACCTTCTACGCCCGGCACGGCCAGGTCATCACCGATTCCCTGGGCCAGGCCATCGAGAAGAACCAGGTGCCGGTGAACCAGTACGCCGAGACCTTCGGCCCGGGCCAGCTCATTCCCAACTACCTGCTCCATCCCCCCACCGGACTTACCATCTCCTTCCGGGTCGGGGACGCCGCACCGGTCATCGTGGACCGGCCGGTGTTCCTCCAGGACCTGCTCAAACCCGGCATGGGCGAAGTCCACTGGGCCGCCTGCCTCGAAGATCGCGGCGGCGCCTCCGTGATCAAACAGCGCTCCGTCGATATCGCCAAACCGCCGGAACCCTGAAACGACCTCCAACACCCCCACAACCCACCGCAGCTCCTGGTCCGTCCCTTTCGTCCCTTTCGTCCCTTGAACCAGACCCGCGTGACCTCAACGCGAGCTTGCCCTGGGACTGCTTGCGCTGCTCAGTGTTCGGGGTCCGCGAAACGGTTGGAGGCCAATCGCGGATACCTGGAGGGCTTGGGCCATGCATGAGAACAAAGGGACAGGAGGGACATTGTCCAAGGACGGAACACCGCACCTTTCCCCAGGGTCCCTCCGGTCCCGTTCCGAAGGTGAGGGCTTCATTCCGCCCCACGGCGGCTACGAGCAACTCCTCTCCTTCCAGAAGGCCCGCATCGTCTATGACGGCACCGTGAAATTCTGTGACCGCTTCGTGGACCCGCGTTCCCGCACCCACGACCAGATGGTCCAGGCCGCCCGCTCCGGCAAACAAAACATCCTCGAAGGCAGCCAGGCCAGCGGCACCTCCAAGGAAATGGAGATCAAGTTGACCAACGTCGCCCGCGCCAGCCTCGAAGAACTGATCGAAGACTACCGCGACTTCCTGCGCGTACGCGGAATGGCCGAATGGCCCAGGGAACATTCCCACACCCGCCGCCTCCGGGAACTCAACCGCCAGCCTGACGCCAGCTACGACACCTTCAGGAAGGGCATCGAGCATCCCGACCCGGCCATCGCCGCCAACGTGATGATTGGCCTCATCAAGCTCACCAACTACCTGCTCGACCAGCAACTCCGCCGCCTCGAACAGGATTTCCTGAAAGAGGGCGGCCTCCGTGAACGCATGACCCGCGCCCGCCTCGCCGCCCGAGCCCAACCCCACCCCAGACGCCCGCCGGAACCCTGAAACGACCTCCTACACTCCCACAACCCGCCGCAGCTCCCGGTCCGTCCCCTTCGTCCCTTTCGTCCCTTTCGTCCCTTGATCCAGACCAGCGCGACTCTGCTTGCCATGCCGCCTTGCGCCGGCACCAGCGCAGGACCGCCTGACAACGTTTGCGCGTGACGCGGCCGGTGGGCGGATGAGAATGCCGGCCCGCCATGCAGTACGCCTCTTCGCGACGAACGTTCCTTCGGCAGATGGCCGCCGCCGTGGCGGTTCCCACGGTGATTCCAGGGCGGGTGCTGGGGGCCCGGGCGCCCAGCCGGCGCATTGCCCTGGGCTTCATCGGGGTGGGGGACCACGGGATCAGCCGGAATCTGCGGGGACTCCTCGCCCAGCCCGACACCCAGGTGGTGGCACTGTGCGACGTGGATGCACACCATCTCGCCCGGGCACGCCAGACGGTCGAGGAACACGCGGCCGCCAAGGGCGATGGCGGTGGGGCCAAGGGCCTGGTGCTGAGCCGCGATTTCCGCGACGTCACGGACCGCCCGGACATCGATGCGGTGGTGGTTTCCACCCCCGATCATTGGCATGTGCTGCCCTCCCTCCGCGCGGCTCGCGCGGGGAAGGATGTCCTGTGTGAGAAGCCGCTCTCCCTCACCGTCCAGGAGGGAAGGGTCCTGAGCGACACCATCGCCCGGACAGGGCGCATTTTTCAGACCGCGACGGAGAACCGGTCGCTGGCTCCCTACCGGCGCCTGGTCGAACTCGTCCGCAACGGGAGGCTTGGAAAGGTCCGCAGCATCCATGTGGAGCTGCCTTCCGGCCACTGGACGCGCCCGGCCAACCGGGAACCCGAGCCGCCGCCGCCGGAGCTGGATTACGATTTCTGGCTGGGACCGGCCCCGGAGGCGCCCTACTGCCAGGCGCGATGCCACTGGAACTTCCGTTGGATCCTCGACTATTCGGGCGGGATGCTCACGGACTGGGGGGCCCACATGATCGACCTGGCCCAGTGGTGCCTCGACCGCGAACGAACCGGGCCGGTGCAGGTCGAGGGGACTGGCGTGTTTCCAGCCGCGGGCCTGTTCAACACCGCGACCGAGTTCGACCTCCACTACACCTACGCCGACGGCGTCACCCTGCGCGTCTCCTCGAATCGCCCCGGGATCCGGGTCGTGGGCAGCGCGGGAACCGTATGGAACACCGACTGGAACGCGCCGCTCCAGGCCGACCCGGTCTCGATCCTGGAGGAACGGATCGGCCCGGAAGAGTGGCAGCCCTACACGGCCCCCGACGAACATCGCAACTTCCTCGATGGCGTGCGGTCACGGAAGGAATGCTACGCGCCTGCCGAGGTGGGACACCGAACCATCTCCATTGCCCACATCGGTCACATCGCCCTGCGTCTCGGGCGGCGACTCGACTGGGATCCCGCCACGGAACGGTTCCGCAATGACCCGGCCGCCGATGCCATGCTCAGCCGCCCCATGCGCCGTCCGTGGTCGTTGGAAGTTTAGAGCCTGACTGAAAACTGGAAGGGGCCCTGCGACGAGGGGTTTTGGTCTGGGCCAAGGCGGCGAGGCCGGCGCATCCCCTCAACGGGCTGTCACGGTCGAGCCAGCGCAGGCCCAGGCCGAAAGGACCGTCGCCCGAAGGGCCGTTTTCGGAGGGCCGAGTTCCACGAGGCCGCAACGGAGTGGAGCGATGGGATGCAGGAGTCGCGGAGCGACATCCCTCCGGAGGGATGTCGTTCTGGCGGCGTGCGGTGCGTTTCGATCAGGCCCCCATGCCGTCCTCGAAGGAGCCGGACGCAACCGGGAAGCACAGGTGATCGCGGACGTAGGCGATGCCGTTGGCGCTGGTGGCGTCGATGTCGCGGTAGGCGCTTTCGGCCTCGACCACCAGGGGGGCGGTGGAAGTGCCCATCAGGTCGCAGTACCGCTTCGGGTAGCCGGCGAGAATCAGCATCTCGACGTACCGGGCCATGTTCAGGTCGCCGCTGGGAAGGTCGGTGAACTGCATGCCGCGCCTCGGCCAGTCGGGTTCCATGGCGCGCACGGGGACATTGGGGCGGACCACGTGGTTCTTCACATGGGCGGCGTAGATGCGGGGCGCGACGGAGAGGAAGCGGGCCTCGAAGCCTTCATTCTCCCAGCAGTGGGAAGGGTCTGCATTGACGCCCAGGCAGGGATCGCCGTCGCAGATCTTCACCAGCAGGTGGAAGTCGTCGGCGCACATGGCGGCGGTGCCAGGGTGGATTTCGTGGCAGATCTTGATCCCGCGTTCGTTGGCGGCCTTGCGGAGTTTGGCGGTCTTCTTGACGAAGCGTTCCTTGCCGGCCTCGATGAGATCGTAGCCGGGCCCCTTCCAGAAGCCCCACGGGTAGCCGGTGGCCATTTCCCAGCCGAAGGCCACGCCCCAGAACATCGGCACCACGGCGATCTTCAGTTCCGCCGACAGATCGAGAAGTTTGAGGAGATAGGTCTCGGCCCACTTCTCGAGCTTCTCCGGGCTCAAATCCTGGGCCTCGGGCGGGATGAAGGGATGACCCGACTTGGTGCCGGTCCAGGCGCTCGTATGCACCCAGAACGGGCAGTGGGCCGAAATGCCGTCCAAGGTCATCCCTCGCGACTCGAAGGTCTCGCGGATTTCCTTCGCGGACTTAAACAGCTTGCCGCCCTGCAACATGTAGTTGCTCGGCTGGGCCCCGGTGGCGCCGGCGCGCTTGGCGTAATCGAGGAATTCCGCCAGGGACTTCGCCCCGTGCTGGGCGCCTTCAATCGACGGGTGATAGCAGACGTTGGCCATAGATGGTCCTTCGCGTGGTCAAACGGATGATTGCGGTCGGGCACCCAGCAATAAGAGAGGCCCCCCCTCGGGCGCAATCCGGAAGTGGCCTTCGACACGGGGAAATGCGGCGCGTGGACCAAACCGGAGGGCCGGGCCCCGCGCGGTCGCCATGGGCATGGAGCCGAGGCATGAGGATTTGCGAGGCTCGTCCCCTCGAACCCGGGCACCCGGTCCCGGCCCCTTGGCATGGTTCATCACCGGCCGGGCCGACGGCCGGACGGCTGTGGAGCCGGGTCCTCCTGGAGTGCGGGCAGGACCCTCTCCTGCGCGTAGGCGATGTCCTCGGGATAGTCGATCTCCGTCCATGGAAGGCCGGTGATGTCCTCATATCCGAACCGGCCCGCCCGGACGAGGGCTCGCAGGATTTCGTCCATGGAATCCAGCCGTCCGATCCCGGTGGCGCGTGCGTGGGTCTCGTGTTCGAGCAGGGGCCGGTCGGCGGGATCGAGCTTGAAGAAGCCGACCGATTCCCCGACCCGGTCGGCCTCGCCCGACCAGCGTTTGAGGAACTCGAACGGACGGTCGTTCCGGATCGGCACCAGAACCGGGTCGTCGTCGGTGCTCGAATAGGCGAAATCCACCAGCAACGCCGAGGGATGTGGGGACCCGAGGAGGCGTGGCAGCATCCGGCTGTCGTACAGGACATCGCCGTCCATCAGGAGGACCGGGCCGCCGGCGCGCTCGATGACGGGCAGCGAGACCAGCATGCTCACGGCGCTGCCTTCGCCGAAGTCGGGATTGAACAGTTCGACGGTTTCGACGCCATGGGACCGGGCAAGGGCGGGCAAGCGATCGGCAATGGCCTGCCGGCAGTGCCCCGTCACCACGGTGATCCGCCGCACCCCGGCGGCAGCAAGGCGGTGGACGTGCCGTTCGAGCAGCGATCGGCCGCCGATTTCGAGGAGGATCTTGGGCTGCTGCGCGAAGGCGATTCCAAGGCGCGTGGCCCGTCCGGCGGCGTAAATGATGGCGTTCATCCGGCGAGGGACATGGGAAGCCGTCCACAAGGGCCGGACTTCGCCGCGTCACGGAGGCTATGCAAGCCGGTAACGAATCCGCGACGCAAGCCCTGCTTCGCGGCGCGGGGCAGGGACAGGGTCCGTGCATCCTGGAGTTGTGGGTGAGGTGCGAACTTCGCCAGGCAGCGCTGTGGAAGGCCGGGTTCCATGAGGCCGCAACGGTGTGGAGCGTTGGGTTGGGGACTCGCTAAACCCGTCCCTCCGATTCGCGGCCGCCTCACCCGCAACCCGGGGATGCACCTGGAGATGGTTTGGCAGGTGAAACGGTTTGACTTGGCGGCACGCGGCCCGGACATACTTCGCCACCCGCTCCCACCATGGCAAAGCTCGTCGTCCTGAATGAATCCCTGAAAGGGCTCGCCCATGAGCTGAAGGTCGAGCGCACGACCGTCGGTCGAGTGGAAGACAACACCTTCCAGATCGCCGAACCGTCGGTATCCAGTCATCACTGCGAGATTCTCCTCAAGGGGAACGAAGTGGTGATCAAGGATCTGAACTCGACCAACGGCACCTTCATCAACGGGGAGCGGATCGCTGAAGCCGCCCTGAAGCCGGGCCAGACCCTCCGCCTGGGTCAGATCGAGTTGAAGCTCGACGGGCCGGCCCCGGCCAACCGGAAGCAGTTGGATGCCACCATGGTGATTCCGCAGGGAGTCAAACGGGACGAAATCGGGACGGCAGTCCACGCCGCGGCGTTGAGCGAGAAGGCCGGCTTCCACAAGAAGTCCAACAAGCTCAACCGGATCTTCTTCATCGGTGGCGGGATCGTTCTGCTGATTATCATCGGCCTGATCATCTACGCCTTCATCCAGCAAAGCGCGGGTCCGGGTTGACCCCGGCCCGGCAAGGTTGCCCGACGCGCCGACTCGGAGGCAGGGCAGGGGTCCATGCGGGCAAGGCTGCCCCCGATCCGAACGAAGGGAGGCTTCGGATCGCGATGAACGGTCACGCGACCTTCGATTCCATCTGAACCCTCGACCGCCTGCTGGATCACCGGATCATCGAACGGCTTCCGGACGACCGCGAACCAGCCGCAGCAGAAACGGCAGCGTGGCAAGAACGACTCCGCTCAGGACGGCGAGGGACTCGGGCTCCGGAACGGTGGTGATGAACAGGAGGTTGTCGACGTGATTATTGCCGACCCCGCCACCCGTCCTTCCGGCCATCACGATTTGCAGGGCGGATGGCGTCAGCCCGTAAGGTTCCAGGTCCAGATTGTCCAGGATGGTTGTGTCCTTGTAGCGAACGGTAAGCCGTTGATCGAGGCTCATCGAAATCTCGAAGCGCGCCCACCCAAGCCCGTCCGGCGATCCCGTGCCGACGTCGAGAGCGCCCCCTTCGGCCGCGCCATCGAACGGGCCTGTCTGGAGGCTGGTCGGATCGGTGACATCGCCATTCCGGACGGGCATGTCGTGTCGAAGGACTGTCGTGTTGTTGACGCGCACGATCAGTCCCTCAACGTCGGGCCCGTCCGGGAGTGTGTTGCCGCTCCACGAATCGAATCCCACGGCGATTCCGGTGGTGGTTCCCGCTTCGGGAATGCCGCCCGCAAAGGATGCATAGCTGGAGAGATTGCCGACCGCCTGATCGGCTGAACGGGCGATGCTGATGCTGAAGCCATCGGCTGGATGCCGACTGCCATTGCCGATCCGCACATCGCACGCGAACTGAAAGGCCAGCACCTCCTGCCCATCGTCGAAATCCGGAAACGCAATGCTCCGGAAGTGGCCTCCTGTCGCGTCGGTGACGGCCAGATAGCCGCCCGCGGCCGGATTGCCGCCGGAGGAGCGCAGCAGTCCGGCCCCGCTCGAGTCGTAGAACGCCGTCCCGACGGGCAGCGCCGAATCGAAGTCGATCAGGAACGTCCCGGACCCGGCAGTCGTCGCAGACAGGCAGAAAAGAAAGGCGGTTACCGCGAGGGACCGAAGGCGCATCCGGCCGGACGCACATTCATCCGCGGGTGGGGCCGATGCCGAATCCACCATCCAATAGTGCATGTTCATACGGAATTTGAGTATGCCGGGGGCCGGCTTGCTTATGCCGCCGTGCTCGCTCGCAAGGAACTCCATTGGGGCGAATCGGTGTGTCCGGATGGTGAACGGGCTGCTCCGCAGGGCGATCCGCCTGCGCATGGGGAACGGGTACCGGAAGGCAGACGCTGGGCATCCGTAAGTTGTGGGGGAGGATCGCGATGCGGTGGAACCAGCTCCGCGAGGCTGGCCGGCGGTTGATTTCATTCGGCAATCGTCCCCGCTCCCTCCCTCCCCCCCCCGCGCCCGGCCCCCGGAACGTGCTCGGAGCGCATCCGGATCCTCACTTGGGGTTCCGCCTTGGCAACAAATAGCAAGTCAGGCTCAAAGTAGATGACTTAAATAATAGAAAGTCAGGCTCAAAATTGCTGACGCGACACTCCGCTACATACCCTATCGGAGAGCTGGGGATAATCTTGTCGGGTTAGGCGTCAACAGTAACCAAATAAATGATAATAAACCGGACACTACATTTATTGACCATTGACCAAGTCAATAAAACACTGGGCTCCCGATTCAGCTTGTCCGGTGAACGAACCCGCTCGGCCTCGGCCAATTCCTCCCCGTGGGGCTGGATCGAAATCTCTGGCCCCCAAGAATGGCCCACCCCTGCCTGAGCCAGGACGGTCGCTGAGGACTTGGGCTCCGATGGTGGTTCGCGCATAGGCTTGCGCGGGCCGCGGGCGATCGAGAATGCTCCCGCTTCATGATCCCTCGGCGGCAGGACCGTGTTGACGCGCGCCGTGTGTCCCCCCGATGCACTTCTCCCACAGCACGCCTCCCGCCGGCCGTCGGCCGCATGACGTCGTGGCTGGCGGCCACGGGAAGCGTGCTCCTGGCTCTTCCCGCTCTGGGGCTGGGGAACGACGACGCTTTTCGTCGCCACATCGAACCCCTTCTCAAGGAGCATTGCTACGAGTGCCACAGCCATGAGGGAGGGCGCACTCGCGGTGGCCTGACCCTCGATTCGCGCCGGGGCTGGGAGGTGGGCGGTGATGGCGGGCCCGCCATCGTCCCGGGTCAGCCCGATGCCAGCCTCCTGATCCGGGCTATTCGTCGCATGGACACCGAGGCGCCGATGCCGCCCCGGACGGCGTTGCCGGAAGAGGCTGTTCGGGTGCTGGTCGAATGGGTTCGCCAAGGCGCCCATGACCCGAGGGTTTCCGAGGTGGCCGACCTGCACGGGGAACCCTGGTGGGCGGTGCAGCCGCTGATCCGGCCGGCGGTGCCGTCCGCAGGCGCTCCGCACCCGATCGACGCTTTCCTGGCGGCGGCGGGTGCTGAAGCCTCCCTGCCGCCCGAGGCGGATCGGCGTACGCTCCTTCGGCGGATGACCGTTGATCTGCACGGCTTGTTGCCGACGCCGGAGGCGGTCGAGTCCTTTGCGGCCGATCCCGATCCCCACGCGCTGGATCGGGTCATCGATCGCCTGCTGGCATCGCCGCGGTACGGCGAACGATGGGCCCGCCACTGGCTCGACGTGGTGCACTTCGCGGAGACCCACGGGCACGACCAGGACCGACCGCGCGATGCGGCGTGGCCGTACCGGGACTACGTCATCGACGCCTTCAATGCCGACACCCCCTACGGCCGGTTTGTCCAGGAACAGGTGGCGGCGGATGTGCTCTTTCCGGAACAGCCGACGCTGATCCCCGCGCTGGGATTCCTGGCGGCAGGGCCTTGGGACGAGAGTTCCCTGCGGGACATCCGGGAGGACACGCTGGACCGCGAGATCGGCCGGTATCTGGACCGGGACAACATCGTCGCCAATGTGTTCTCGACCTTTGCGGGGGTGACGGTTCACTGCGCACGCTGCCACGATCACAAGTTCGATCCGGTGTCGCAGGCGGATTACTACGCCTTGCAGGCTGTCTTTGCCGGCACCGAGAAGGCCGAGCGCCTCTACGACGACGACCCGGAACTCCATGCCCGGCGCCAGACGTTGATGCGTTGGAAGGTGGCCTTGGACCGGGGCGACCGGGAACGCATCGAGGAATTGCTGTCGTCCGCCTGGCGCCGGGACCTGATCGAGTGGCTTGCCTCGGCACAACCGGAACCCGGCGGGACCGGGGGTGCGCCGGCCGATGCTGCTCTGGCCGGGCCGGACCCGGTTCGGGACGCGCTGGGGAAGGCGCCTGCCGACCGCACCGCGGAAGAGACCTGGACCCTGAGCGCCCATTTCCTGCGTCGCCGGGTCGAAGCCGAACTGAACTCCCTTCCCACCCCGCGCCGAGTGTATGCTGGGGCCCATCTGTTTCCCGACAACGCGGGTCAAAAGCCCCTTGGCCGGGTGCGTCCGGTGAAGGTGTTGCGGCGGGGCGAGATCACCCAACCGCTGGGCGAGGCGGAGCCCGGGGCGCTGAGTTGCGTGGAGGGATTGCCGGCGCGATTTGGAGGCGACCTGGAGGAAGGCGCCCGCCGGTCCGCTCTGGCGCAGTGGCTCACCCACCGGGACAACCCGCTGCTGTGGCGCACGATCGTCAACCGGGTGTGGCATTACCATTTCGGTCGCGGCCTGGTGGACTCCCCGAACGACCTGGGCCGCATGGGAGGAACGCCCTCCCACCCGGAACTGCTCGACTGGCTGGCGGTGACCTTCCGGGACGATCTCGAGGGATCTTTCAAGCGGCTCCACCGGCTCATCCTGACCAGTCGCGCCTGGCGTCAGAACTCTGCGCCTCCGGACCGGGCAGCGCCCCTGCAACCCATCCGGCGTCGTCTCGATGCGGAGACATTCAGGGATTCGGTCCTGCAGATGGCTGGCCGGCTTGACCTCACCATGGGCGGACCGTCGGCACGGCACTTTGCCATGTCACCCGGGATCCACGTGACCCCGGTCGTGGACTATGCCGCCTTCGATGCGGATGCCCCGGCCGGGGCGCGGCGCGCGATCTATCGGTTTCTCTTTCGCACCCTGCCCGATCCCTTGATGGACGCCCTCGACAGTCCGCCTGGCGACCAATCGGCGCCGGTCCGCAGCGAATCCTTCACCGCCCTCCAGGCGTTCGCGCTCCTCCATCATCCGTTTGTGGTACGCCTGAGCGAACACTTCGCCCGGCACCTCGAGACGACGGCCCCCGGCGATCCCGTCCGCCAGGCCTATCGAGCCGCCCTGCAACGCGAACCGTCCCCCGAGGAACTGGCGGAAGCCCGGCACCACGCCGGCACCCACGGTCTCGCCCCGTTCTGCCGGCTTCTTCTCAACAGCAACCCCTTCCACTTCATCGACTGACGGCTGAGAACCGCTTCCACCGCCCCCGTCCCGCCCCCCGGACGAGACCGAAGCCGAGGCAGATCCCGGCCAGGACCATGGCCACCTCCGCAGGCTCGGGCACCGGGGCGAAACCGAGATCCCGGAACGACTCGAGGGTCGTGGCGCTGACGAACGTCGGCGCGTTCAACCAACCGGTCATGAGTTCGAACCGCATGTCCAGTCCGGTGCCGGTCTGGGTGATGCCCGTGTCCAAGGCGCCTCCATGAACTTCGTCCCAGTGGGCGTGGGCGGTTCCCGCCCCCCCGGTGGTTTCGACCGGCACGAAGGTGGCATCGGGCTGGTTGAATTCGGTGCGCCAGGCATTCAGCGCATGGGTGCCCGTGTACTGGCCGGCGGTAAGGTACAGGCCATTGTCCACCCACAAGGTCCCGAAGCCGAGCACGTGGGCCAGCTCATGCAGCACCACGTCGTAGAAGGTCCCGGAGGATTCCAGGCCCGGCAGATCCGCCGTGTCGAACAGCATGATCCCCTCGGTCGCCAGCACAAACCCCCCCTGCGAAATCGCCTCGGTCGGACCGGCCTGGGCGAGCACTCCCCCCAACGCATCGGTGAAGGTCTGCACCGTCACCACCGGGTTGGGACGCGGCCCGGCCTCCAGCACCGCCGGCTGATAGTCGTACAGCCACGATTGCCAGGCGTCCCGCGCGGCATGAATGGCCGAGACTTGCGAGGGCGAGAAACCGCTCCCCAGGTCGAGGGTGATGCTCAGGCTGACGGCACCGGCGCCCGGTGCCACGGCAATCGCCAGAAGTGGTGCCAGGGCAAGCCAGCGGGTCAGAGGGCCGGATCGGTGAGGGATGGCGATGACGTCGGATCGACTCGAAGGGTGGGTGGGATGAGCGTTCATGACAGGCGGGGCGATCCCGGAGGCTGAAGGGAGTCTGTCGGGAGGCGCGAACTGGCGCGCAGCATGGGCAAGCCCAGTTCCCCCTGTCAAACCGCCTCCCGTGCCCGGACGCCTGCCCGGCGTGGACATCCACACGCGCTCCGCACCATCCTTGGCGTCGTTCCCATGAAACCCACGCGCCGCGTCTTCCTTCAGCGCAGTCTGGTCGCCTCCGGCGCCCTTGCCGCCGCCCCGTCCCTCATCGCCCAGTCCCTTCCCCGGGCGCGCGTCCGCCCAACCACCCTCCCCCCGCATCAACCTCATCACGTTCCGGGTGTCCATGCCTACGCCGACGCCGAAAGCGTCCGGCCCGGCGAGGACCTCGTGTTTCGCATCAGCACGGAGGTCCCGGTGCGTGCGACGGTCTGCCGTCTCGGGACCGCGGTCGATGATCCGGATCAGGACGAGGTGCTGCACGATTTCGGGATCCTGCCGGCGCGCCTTCAACCGATCCACCCGGGCTCGTATGTCCACGTCGCCCGCGGGTTGTCCGGGCGCCTTGACGCCTTTGCCGCCGAACTTTGGGTCCGTCCCTGGCGGGTGGATCGTTCCATGGGCCTGATTTCCCAACACGATGCGGCGGCTGCGGACGGCTTTGCCCTGGCAATCGGACCCGACGGGACCCTCGGCTTTCAGCTTGGGAACGGGGGGTCCGGAACCGGCTTCTCCACGCACCGAACCGCCTCGGGCACCGTCACGCGGGGGCGTTGGCACCATGTGGTGGCGCGATGGGATGGGCGGCGCAAGGAGATCTGGGTGGACGGGAAACCGGTCGGTTCCTGGCCCTGCGAGGGATCTTTCCGTCCGGGTTCGCATCCGATTCGGATCGGGGCCCTCGGAGAATCGGGTCGCGCCACTCAAACCCTCGATGGCGACATCGCCATGGTCGCCCTCCACCGGATCGCCCCGGTGGACGAACTCATCCGGAAGCGCCATTCGGGGAACGGGCTGATTCCTCCCGGTCCGGAAGGATTGCTGGGCCTCTGGGCCCTGTCCGAGGAATCCGGGGACCGCCTGGCCGACCGTTCGCGGTTCCGCCGGCATGGCCGCGTCATCAACCATGGAACCTGGATGATCGGGGGCCCGTCCTTTGATGCCTCGGTGCCGCGGTTCGGCGATTACGATCCGGACCGTGATCCGCAGCGGGGGCACGGGCTGCGCCTGGCCTCGGACGACCTGTACGATTGCGGGTGGGAACCGACCTTGCGGTGGCGTGTCCCGGCGTCCGCGCGCTCGGGCATGGCGGTGCTGCGGCTGCAATGGGAGCGCGAGGGTGCGGCCTATGTTCAGCACGCCACGTTCGTGATCCGGCGGCCCGTGCGCCGGGCGCCGGCCCCGGTCCTTCTTCTGGCCGCCACCCACACCTGGCGCGCCTACAACGCCGCGCCGTTCGGACGTCGGCGTCCCGGATACCGTCAACTGGCCGGCACGGACGGTCTGCCGAATGAGGCGGGCGATCCGCCGGCCTTCTCGTTTTATCGTGGGCATGCGGCGGGTCAGGGGACGTACCAGATGGGAACCCGGGTTCCCTGGCCGGCGGCGGACCCGTACCTGCGCTACGGCGATGCCACTGAGTACAGCCATCTGGCCAGGGCGGATCGGTTCACCCAGGCCTGGCTGGAGCGGGAGGGCTACGATTATGAAATGGTGACCGATCTCGACCTTCACCGGGATCCCGGCTCCCTCCGGCGCCATCGCATCCTCATCATCAATGGCCACAGCGAATACTGGTCGATCGAGATGTTCCGAGGTCTCGATGAGTATCTGGGCTCGGGCGGCCGGGTCGTCGTCCTGAGTGGGAACACGCTGTTCTGGCGGGTCAGTTGGGATCCGGCCGGCACGGTGCTGGAATGCCGGAAGGTCGATGCGCCGGGTGATCAGTTGAAGCCGGAACAGCGAGGCGAAGCCTGGCACAGTCACGACCTTCTCCGTGGCGGCCTCCTCCGCGAATGTGGGTTCCCGGGCTGGAAACTCATCGGCCTGGAAACCCTCGGCTGGAACAACCAGGGGAACGTCCGCAATTTCGGTCCTTGGATCGCCGAGGCCACCGATCATCCGGTCTTCCGCTCCCCCGAGCCGACCGGACTCCAACCGGGTGACCGGTTCGGCTGGGCCGGCGAAGGCCGGGTCCCCATGGCCAACGGACACGAGTTCGATGTCCGGCTTTCAACCCTGGCCGCCCTCGCCACCCAACCCGTGCCCGAAGGCGCCGTCATGCCGTCCGACCCGCCCGGCATTCAGCGCCTCGCCAATGGGGTGATCCCGTGGCAGCACGGGGGCGCCGCCTTCGACTACTTCTTCCGGCCCATCCGCCCGGACAACGAACAGGGCGGCGAGATGATCTGGTGGGAACGACCCGAGGGCGGAACGGTGTTCCACGCCGGCACCATCGGCGCGGGCTGGGCACTCGAGGCCGACCCCCGCTGGGCGGCGCTGCTGCGAAACGTGCTGCACCATTTCGGGGTGGAGCGTCCCGGGGTTGCGGCTTAGAGCTCGAACTCCTCGGACTCCCCCGAAAGCCGGTCCGTCAGGAACCACCGGACCCATCGCGAGAAATAGTCCTCGGTCGTCCCGGCCAGGAGGCGCCGCCTCAGTGCGTGCAATTCGGTGGTGGCCACATTCGCCAGCACGCCGCTCGCGTCCAGTCGCCGCCCCCCCACCGCCTCGGCAAAGGCCGGCAGCCATTCGGGAACCGGAGGCGGTCCGTCCAGCACCTTCCAGTACCGCAACGTCGTGTCGCTCGCCGTCGTCACGAGTTGCTTCCCGTCCAGGGTGAACGCCGTCCTCAGCACCTCGGCCGTGTGGGGAAGCACCTCGCTCATCGGGTATCCGCTGTCAGCATCCCAGATTCTCGCGGTGCCATCGTAGGAGCCGCTCACCAGACGGCGCCCGTCCGGACTGAAGGCGACATTCCAGACGACCCCTGCGTGTTGCATCGGCAGGGAGGCGGCACGCCCGGCGCCGATGTCCCACAGTTGCACGTGGCCGTCCTCCGTGGCCGTCACCAGGCGCCCGCCATCCGGACTGAAACGGAGCGTCAGGACCGCCTTGCCGTGCAGGAAGGGCTCGCCAACCGGCTGTCCGGTGGCTCCATCCCACATCCGCACGGTGCGATCCCCCGAAGCGCTGGCCACCCACCGGCCGTCCGGACTGAACCGGACCGCCCAGATCCGGCTGCGGTGCGGTGCGGTTTCCAGGACGGGTTCCCCATGCGGCGAAGCCCAGAAGCGTACCCGGCCGTCGAGTCCCCCGGTGACGAAGCGCTGTCCGGATGGATGGAAGTCGCAGCTCAGGGGCGCGTCCGGATGGGGAAGCGGGGGGCTTGTGGGATTCCCGGTGGCCACGTCCCAGACGCGGGCCGTCCGATCGTATGAGGTCGTCACCACCAGCCTGCCATCGGGCGAGAACACCACGTTGCTGAGTTCGTCCTCATGCGCCAGCGGTGGCGTCCGCTCCCGGAAGGTCGAGGCGTCCCATAGATGGGCCGAGCGGTTGTAGGTGATGGTGGCGAGCGTCCGGCCGTCCGGACTGATCGCCCCCATGAAGATCTGCTTCTCGTGCACCATGGGCGGCCCCGCCGGTTCCCCGGTCGCCGCCACCCGGCGCAGCAGATTCGTGTAGGAACTCACGTACAGCCATTGGCCGTCCGGACTGAAGAGGACCTCCCGGATGCGCGGCAATCCGGCAAACTGACGCAGGCGCAAACGATGCATCCGCACATCCCAAACCTGGGCGGTCCCGCCGTCGGACGCCGTGGCTACCCGTTGGCCGTCGGGACTGAACCGCACCCGGGTGATGGCGCCATCCTGCTGCATCGGTTCGAGAACCGGGCGGCCTTCGAACCCGTCCCAGATCCGGGCGACACCGTCCGCCGTGCCAGTGACGATCCGGCGTCCGTCCGGGGAGAATTCGCCGGTTGCCACGATGCCGTTGGGTCCCATCGGCTCACCCAGGGCGTCGCCCGCGGCGACCGTCCACAGCCGGGGCGCTTCCAGATAGGGGAGGCTCACCACCCGCGTGCCGTCCGGGCTGACCAGCAGGCGAATCACCTCGTACGCGCCGGTCCGAATCGTGCGGGGCTCGCCTCCAGACGCACCGTCCGCGTGGTCCCAAAGCGCAATTCTACCCGCGCCGCCGGCAAGGATCCCCGCGCCTCCAGGCCGGAAGCGCGCCACCGCCACGGGTTCCGGGAGCTGCCATGACCCTTCCAGGCGTCGTCCCGACCCCACCTCGAATGCCTCGATCCGTCCGTCGTAGGTCGCCACCAGAAGGGCTTCGCCAGCCTCGCTGAAGGCGAGTGACCGGATGACCGAATTCCCGGTCACGGGACCGATGACCGGATCGCCGGTGTCCGTCTCGAACGCGGCGAAGTCATGGAGCCCGGTCCTCAAGACCAGATAGCGCCCATCCGGACTGAACTCCGCCATCGATTCCCCCAGCTCCGTGGCTGGGAACTCGCGTCGCACCGAACCGCCGGCCACATCCCACAAGTAGGCCCCTCCCGGCCGGCACACCCCCAGGACCCCGCCGCCGCGGGGATCGAAGCGGACCACCTGAACGGGACCGGGATGTTCCAGACGGACGCTCGGGGACGACCCGTCGAGAGCCCACAATCCGATCGTCCCGTCCAGGGATCCGGTGGCCAGCAGCTCCCCGTCCGGAGAGAAGGCGAGGTCGGTCACCCCCCGCCCGTGTTGCAGCGGCGCGCCGTGCGGAATCGGAAAGTTCCTGAGACTCAGCATCGAAAGGATGCGGGCGGCCGGAACCGACGGGTCCGGCGAGGTGCGAACCAGCCGGGCCAGGTACGCCAGGGAGGCGCCTGTCCGTCCGGTCGCCGCCAGTTCCTCCGCCTTCTGCCACTCGAGATCCCGGACGTTTCGCAGGAGACGTAGATTGGCCTCCTCGGCGGCCATGCGGGCCGAGTGGGTGCGGATTGCCGCGAACGTCGAGACAACCGTCACCGCCACCATCGCCAGCAGCGCGGAGGCCGCCGCCAAGGCCATTCCCGGACGGCGTCGCACCCACTTCCGGAGCCGCTCGGTTGGCGTGGAGGGTCGGGCGGCGATCGGTTGGTGGCAGAGCCATCGTTCCAGGTCGTCCGCGAGCGCCGCGGCGGACGGGTACCGGGCCGGGGGCGTCTTCTCGAGACACTTCAGGCAAATGGTTTCCAGGTCTCGGTCCAGCGAAGGGTTCAACCGGCCCGGAGGACGCGGGTCCTCATCGACCACCTGCCGGAGGGTCTCGACCGAGGTGCCGCCCGAGAAGGGAGGCCGGCCGGTGAGCAGCTCGTACAGGACCGCGCCCAGCCCATAGACATCCACTGCGATGGTCAGCGATCTCGCCT
Source organism: Verrucomicrobiia bacterium (assembly GCA_019634625.1). Taxonomy (NCBI): domain Bacteria; kingdom Pseudomonadati; phylum Verrucomicrobiota; class Verrucomicrobiia; species Verrucomicrobiia bacterium. The sequence continues at coordinate 36,888 of JAHCBA010000002.1, read as the reverse complement.
CACCCCGCGCCTGTTCCGGAGCCATGTAGGCGGGGGTGCCCAGCAGCGCCCAGGTCCGGGTCACCCCCCCGTCCGCCTCGATGGCCTTCGCCAGACCGAAATCGGTCAGATAGGGCGTGTCGTCACGGTCGAGCAGGACGTTGTTCGGCTTGATGTCGCGGTGCAGCACGCCGCGCTCGTGGGCGTAGTGGACGCCGCGGGCAAGTGTCGCCACCAGCGACGCAAACTGCCGGATCCGGTGGGCGTCCGGGCGGCGGTCCCCACCCTTCCACGTCCGGGCGCAGCGTTCCGCGAGGGTCTCCCCCTCGACCAGCTTCATGCTGAAGAACGGCTCGCCCTCCCGCTCCCCGATCTCGTAAATCGGCACGATGTTCGGGTGATCCAGGCCGGCGGCCGAACGGGCCTCGACCCGGAACCGTTCCGCGAACTCCTGCGAGGCGGCGTGGGCCGACAGGATGACCTTGAGCGCGACCGGCCGGTCCAGGGTGACCTGGCGGGCGCGATAAACCACCCCCATGCCGCCCCGCGCGATCTCGCCCAGCAACTGATAGTCGCCGAACGGGCGCGGAAATCCCCTGGCGCCGTCCAACCCGTGCACCGGCAACGCCCCCAGCATCCGCTCGAAGGCGCACCGCGTGCACAACCCTTCCGGGGCTCCCGCGGACAGCGGGGCCTGGCAGGTCGGACATCGCGTGCCGTCGGTCATTGATCGATTCTACCGCGGCAGGGAACGATCCTTTCGCATTGGGCGGGAACCCCGGGGCACTAGGAGGCCAGCGCCCGGGCCAGGTAACGGATTTCGTCATCCACTTCGGCCGGTTCCGCCACCGTCCGCGCAATTTCATCCAGGAAGAACTCCCGGTATCGGGACCGAAGGCGATGGATGGCGGAGGTGACCGCGGCGATGCTCAACCCGAGGCGGCGCCCCGCCTCGTCATAGCTGAGCCCTGGCGCATCGCCCAGGAGAAAGCCCCGCAGCACCTCGAATCGCTGCTCCTGGCCGGCGGCAACGAGGTCCGCTCGAACCCGTTGGGTGACCCGTTCCAGGACGATTTCGGCCCAGCGCCGTTCGAACAGGCGTTCCGGGCTGGCCTCGTCCGCAGGTTCGGCCAGGTACCGCTCCTCCTCCGCCTGCGCATCGATCGAGATCGGCAGCGCGCCGCCTCCGCGCTTCAACCGCTGGCCTTTGGCCCACTCATTGGCCAGATGATGGTTCAGCGAGGTGAGCAGGAAGGCCCGGAAACGTCCCTGTGCCGGATCCGCCCTCTGCAGGCCTTTGCGGCGCAGCAACCCCAGGAAGAAACTTTGCACCAGGTCCTCCGCCTCATGGGCCGGGTATCCCCGGCGCCGTACAAACGCGTAGATCGGACGCCAATACACCTGGCAGAGCTGATCGAGCGCCTCTTCGGCCCTCGGTTCACCCTCCCTTCCGGCCTGCAACACGCAGGACCAGTGCGTCGTCCTAAATTCCCCACCGGCTTCACCAGGCTCACCTCTCATGGCAATGCGAGTCCCTACCCTATCCAGCCCGGCCCGGCCTGCCAGCCACGAATCGAAAAGCATCGGGATCGCGGCATCGGTCGGACGGTCGTCCGAATCGTCCGGTGGCGACAGGGTTGGGGGAATGGAGACCGGCAGTTGGAACTCCGCGCTCTGGCGTGTCGGGGTATGGAATCGGATCCGGACACGGGGGTATGGCTGCGGTACCCCTCCCCAAGTTGCGGGTGAGGAGGCAGCGAATCCGGAGGAACGGGCTCCGCAAGTCCGCACCCAAAGCACCCCACCCTTCCGGCCTCGCGGTCAACATTGTCAATAAGTCAGGCGCTATGTTTTTGACGAATGTAGATGAAAGGCAGGCGGTCCTTTGTTAGCACTATTGGGTCAGGCATTAGTATTTTGACCCAGCGCTCCCTCGCCTGCTGTCCCGACCTCCACCCAAAATGCCATAAGGCCACCGCCGATGACTTTGTCGCTGAGGAGAGTCAACAGCACAACGCCTGCCAATTTTACGATCAGACAACGTTAAAATGTCGGGCTCATTAATTGGCCAGTAAAATAAATAGTCAGACGACTTGTTGATTGACGCCGCGCTCCCTGCTCCTATCCCGGCATCTGGTGGACGCTGCATAGGCCGCAGCGAATGAGCTCGGCGATCCTCAAGCCAGGACGTTCGCGAAGGATCCGGGACGATCGGATTCCCGGGCGATTGTTCTGGTTCCCTGCGGGCAAGAGCCTTAAGAGAGCGTCCCGTGCGTGCGGGCAGACAACTGGAGGGATGGGGCTCTCGCCTCGGCGTGATCATGGCGGTCGCCGGGAGCGCGGTCGGCTTGGGCAATTTCCTCCGCTTCCCTGGCCTGGCGGCCCAGTACGGGAGCGGGGCGTTCATGATCGCCTATTTCATCTCGCTCGTGCTGATCGGTATCCCAATCTGCTGGGCCGAGTGGACACTGGGCCGTTACGCAGGGCAAAAGGGTTTTCGCTCCAGCGCCGGGATCTTCTACGCCCTTATCCGGCACCCTGCGGGCAAGTACATCGGGGCCTTGGGAGCCATCATCCCAGTCACGATCTACATGTACTACGTGTACGTCGAGGCCTGGTGCGCCGGGTATGCCTGGGCCTTCCTGACCGGGTCCCTGGATCTTGGCAAGGACCCCCGGGCCTATACCGATTTCTGGCGCGGATTCATCGGGTTCCATGAGGACGGACTGGTTATGGGCGCCGGGGGCAACCAGGTGGTGCTTTTCCTCGTGCTGGTGTTCGTCATCAACTTCATCGTCATCTACCGGGGCCTGTCTCGTGGCATCGAGACATTCTGCAAGTTTGCCATGCCCGCCCTGATCGTGCTCGCGCTCATCATTCTCGTTCGCGTGCTCACCCTTGGCACCCCCGACCCCTCCCAGCCCGACCGCAATGTCCTGACCGGGCTTGGGTTCATGTGGAATCCCGGGGACGTGGCACACCAGCTCCTCAATCCCCAACTCTGGCTGGCGGCCGCGGGACAGATCTTCTTCTCCCTTTCGGTCGGGTTCGGCGTGATCGTCACCTACGCCAGTTACCTCTCCAACCGCGATGACATCGTCCTCAGCGGCCTTACGGCCTCCAGCGCCAACGAGTTCTGCGAAGTGGCCCTGGGCGGCATGATCACCGTGCCCGCCGCCTTTATCTTCCTCGGAGCCGCCGGCGTGGTGGGCCAGGGGACCTTTGGTCTCGGCTTCAATGTCCTTCCGGTGGTCCTCGCCAACATGCCCCTGGGCCAGTTCTTCGGGTTCGCCTTCTTTGCCCTACTGTTCCTCGCGGCCATCACCAGCTCGCTGTCGATGCTGCAGCCCGGCATCGCCTTCCTCGAGGAAGGCCTTGGATTGAACCGGAAACAGTCGGTCACCCTCCTCGGGGCCATCACCGCTCTCGGCTGCCTCTTCGTCGTGTACTTCAGCAAGGACATCAAGGCCCTCGATACCATCGACTTCTGGGTGGGGACCTTCCTCATCTTCGTCCTCGCCACGGTGCTCATCATCGTTTTCGGATGGGTCGTTGGCATCGAAACGGCGTGGCGCGAGGCCCATCGGGGAGCCCACCTGCGCATCCCGGATCTGTTCAAGGGCATCATCAAGTACGTCTCGCCGATCTACCTCATCGGCATCTTCCTCCTCTGGGTCTTCTTCAACGTGCTGGGCTGGAACCCGCAGACGGGTCATTGGACACCCTCCAGCTACGTCCTGGACCTCGTCGGAGGCCCCGACCATCCCCCCAGTACCGTCGCCCGCCTCAGCGTCGGCGTCATTGCCGTCGTGATCGTCTTTGCCCTCCTGGTGACCCGGGCCGCCGGTCGCCGCTGGGATCGCATACAAAACGGACAGGAGGCCGATTCCCCATGAGCCTTGCCGGTTGGTTGGTCATGCTGGTTTCCGTCGGAGGTGTCACCGCGCTCTTCCTCTGGTGCCTCTGTCGTGTCCTCTTTGGCCCGAAAGCGCCGGACCCGAAGCAGCTACACAGCTCCCTGGATACGCCCCCGGATCAGGGGGACCGCCGGGACTGAACCCCTTGGTGCGGGCCGATTTCCGAACTCCGAGGGTCGAATCCGCGGAGCCGGAGTGCCTTCCTTCGAAGCGCAGCCACTGCCCCGACACTCTGTGGACACCTTCGACCCCGGGCTGGGATGTCGTGGAACATGTGAGAGCTGTCACGGAATTGTGGCATCAGCAACACCGAATTTTACTCCGAAGCTGGCTGGGATGCATCCCCGCTCCAGAGGCCTTTCCGGGATCATTTCCGGGGCCCGGACGGACCCAATAATTGCAACGTAAAGTGTTTATAAACAGTGACTAAAATGACTTTCTGGGTGTTCGGATCGGGCTCTGCCGCAACCTTGGCACAGGGAAGATTGGTTCCGGCAATTGGCGTATCCGAATTGCGCTAAGCACGGTTCCGTGGATTTTTGCTGTAAGAAAATTCCCCGTACCCCCGTTTTCCGACGCGAGTACGCCAAAGGAGTGTGGGGGTGGGGAACCAGCGGCCGGATCCCCGGACGAGCAGTGCCCACGGCGGGTCCGATGAGGCCGCCGAGGTGACAGGAACGACATGATGCGGATGCCGACAGGCGTCGATCCGAGCGCCCGCCCGGGCGCGACATCGCCCGGGCCGTTTGGCTCGTTGCCGCCCCGGATCCACTGGAGGTGGGCCATGGTTTCCCCCAAGACTGATGCATGGTTCGAGTATGTGGGCCGAACGGCCCTGGTTCTCAAAGGCCCCTTCACGGGTCAGCGATACTGCTTTACCCGTCCGGGAGCGCGCCTGCTGGTGGATGCGCGGGATCAGCATGCGTTGATGGCGGTCCCGGTATTGAAGCCGGTGCTGGGCTGACCCGCGCCCCCCGGTCCCCCGGGCCCCGCGGTATCCCGTCTTCCCCCGCGGGCGTTTCGGATGGGGTTTGGAAGGCCCGGCCGAACGACCCCGAAGGCCCCGGGTCCGTCTTGACGTTCCGTATGGGCGAACCGGGGATGGCACCCCCCTCCCCCCGTTCATGACCGACCCGTTCCAGGTCCGGTTTGCCGGCGTTGGGCGTCTGGTGGGTCGTGAAGGATTGGCCCGGCTGTCCCGGGCGCACGTGGCCGTTGTGGGACTGGGCGGCGTCGGGTCCTGGGCGGTCGAGGCTCTGGCCCGATCGGGGATCGGTCGCCTTACCCTGATCGACCTCGACGAAGTCTGCCTGAGCAACGTCAACCGCCAACTTCCTGCCCTGGATGGTACGCTTGGCCGATTCAAGGCCGAGATTCTGGCCGAACGCGTCATCTCGATTCATCCCGGCTGCCGCGTCAGCCCGCAGGTGACCTTCTTCACCGCCGCCAACGCCGATCGGTTGCTTGACCAGGACCTGGACGCCGTGGTGGATGCGATCGATGCGGTTTCGAACAAGGCGCTCCTGATCGCGGGGGCGGTCCAACGGCACCTTCCGATTGTCGCGTGCGGGGCTGCGGGTGGCCGGCTTGATCCGACCCGCATCCAGGTGGCGGACCTCAACCAGGTGACCCATGACCGCTTGCTGGCCGAGCTGCGACGCCGACTGAGACGGCACCATCGGCTGGCCGCGCCTGGACGCCGGGCGGGAATCCCGTGCGTTTATTCGCCCGAACCGCCTGTCGTTCCCGAGGAGCCTGTCGAATGCGCTGCCCCGGGCGACTCATCCATGGCGGAAGAGGGGCTGCGCCGACTGGGTTGCGAATGGGGTTACGGCTCGGCGTCCTTCGTGACCGGGGCATTTGGCTTTGCGGCTGCCGCGTGGATCATCCGGCACCTTTCCCGGAAGGAACCTCCGGATACCGCGCCGCCCTCCCATCCGGCGTTCAGGGAATGACCGACTCCGCGGCAATCAGGCCATCCCGCAGCAGCTTCTGGAGCTTGGGGGTGATCACGTACCCGCAGTAGGGGTTCTGGCCCTTGTTCAGGTTGTAGTAATTCTGGTGGTAATCCTCCGCCCGATAGAACGCCTTGAGCGGCACAATCTGGGTGGCGATCGGCTTCTTGAAGTCCTTCTGGGCCTCGATCCGGGACGCCTCGGCGGCGACCCGCTGGGAGTCGGTCTCGTAGAGGATGATGGAACGGTAATGGTCCCCGACATCAGCCCCCTGGTAGGCGGTGCCCTTCGGATAACGCTTGCCCCGGATGACCGTGTCCTCCTCGAGGACGGAGGTGGGGTCGTGGGCGGCCCAGAAGACCTTGAGCAGCGTCTCGTAGCTCACCCGTACGGGGTCGAAGGTCAGTTGTACCACCTCGGCATGACCGGTCTTCCCCGTTGTCACCGCCTCGTAGGTCGGATTGGAGACCGTTCCGCCCGCGTAACCGGAGACCACGCCGACCACGCCATTGAGCCGCTGGAACACGGCTTCGATGCACCAGAAGCAGCCGCCGCCGAAGGTGATGCGCTCGTGCTCCTGCGGCGCGTCGGCGGTGGTGGATGCGGGTGCGGTCACGGGGACGGTCTTCATAGGAGGGGAACTTGCGCCCGCCGGGACGCCCAGCGCCGCGGCAAGCCCTAACAGGATGAACCCATGGCGAATCACGGCCGGCAGCCTAATGCGAACCGTGCTCCGGGCAACTCTTCGCCTTCACTCCGCGCTCCATGCGCCACTTCGCACCCTCCTCTGAAGTAAAACCCCTCCAATCCTCCAAACGCCAACGTCCGGAAGCGCCCCATCGAGCGATCCACTTCCCTGACCCCGGTCATTTTCCATACACGGGCCCCGTCAACGGGGGGGTGGGGGCGAGACGCCGGGTGCGTCCCCGGACCCATTGGCCGAGGTCGTCCAGCCACGAGTAGGCCACCGGAGTCACCAGCAGCGTCAGGAGCAGCGCCAGCGACTGGCCCCCGATCACCACGATCGCGATCGACCGGCGTTCATCCGCGCCCGGTCCCGTGCCCAACGCCAGAGGCAGCATGCCGCCCACCAGCGACAGGGTGGTCATCAGGATGGGGCGCAACCGGTCCCGATTCCCCTCGAGGATCGCCTCCAGCCGTTCGCGCCCCATGCGGCGCAGGGTGTTCATGTGGTCGATCTGCAGAATGGCGTTCTTCTTCACCACCCCGAACAGCACCAGCAGCCCCAGTGCGGAATAGAGGTTGAGTGTGCTGTTCGTGACCCATAACGAGAACAGCGCGAAGGGCACCGACAACGGCAGCGAAAGCAGGATGGTGAACGGATGGACCAGACTCTCGTACTGCGCCGCCAGGATCATGTACATGAAGATCACCGAGAGCAGGAACGCCCACAGAAACTCATTGAAGGTCCGCTCCAGTTCCCGTCCGCGCCCCGCCACCCGCGTCGAGTAACCGGGCGGCAGGTTCATCTCCGCCGCCGCCTGGCGCAGCGCCTCAAGCCGGTCCGCCAGCGCGTAGCCTGGTGCGATGCCCGACCGCAGGCTTACCTGCCGTTGCCGGTCCAGCCGGTCGATCCGCGACGCCGTCTCGACCGTCTCCAGACGCACCACGTTGTCCAGCCGCACCAGGCCCCCGCTGCGGTCCGGCACGAAGAGCCGCGAGATCGGTTCCACCCCATCGCGATCCGGAGCGGTCAGCCGCAACGTCACATCGTAATCCTCGTTCATCCTGAGATCCCGAAACCGCGAGACCTCATTGTCGCCCCCGACCATGAGCCGCAGCGCATCCGCGATGTCGGCCGTGGCCACATTCAACGCCGAGGCGCGGTCGCGGTCGATCGCCACCCGCACTTCGGGCTTGTCGAGTTTCAGCGTGGTGTCCGCATCCTGGAGCCCGAGTTCCTCCGAGCGCGCCCGCAACGCCTCCGCGTACTCCGACAACTTCTCCAGCTCCGGACCCAGGAACGCGAAGTCGATGTCCCACCGCGACCCCCCGAAGTTGAACGAGGCGATGTTGCTCACCGACGCCCGCAGGCCCGGCCTCCGCAGCCGCTGCCGCACCTCGCGCATCACCGCCGCCTGGGTCCGGGTCCCTTCGAAGGCCCGCCACGGACGCAACCGCACCGTCTCGCGCAGCAGCCGGGTCAGGGTGAAACGACGTTCCTCGAACGGCACCAGCCGGACATACATCCGCCCGTTGTTGATGCTGCCGAGAAACCCGCCCCCGGTGGTGGCCAGCACCAGTTCCACACCGTCCGTGCGCCGTACCACGTCCTCAAGCTCCCGCATCGCCGCATCCATGGACACCATCGCCGTACCCTCCGGCGCTGTCACCCGGACCTCGAACTCCCCCTCGTCGATGTCCGTCGGGATGTACTCCTGCGGCACCATCCGGTAGAGCGGGATCGAGGTCAGCACCACGCCCACCGCGCTCAGCGCCACCCAGCCCCGGTGCCGCATGGCCCACCGCAACAGGCTCAGGTACTTGGCTTCGAGCGAGGCATAGAATCCCTTCCGCGACCGCGCCTCGTGGCCCGTACCGCCATCCGTCCGCCGCAGCAGCCGGGCGCTCATCATCGGCGTGAGGGTGAACGACACCAGCAGGCTCACCAGCACCGCCACCGCCGCCGTGATGCCGAACTGGAAGAGGAAGCGGCCCGAGATGCTCGACATGAACGACACCGGCACGAAGATGACCACCAGGCTGAAGGTCGTGGCCATCACCGCCAGCGCGATCTCCGACGTCGCCTCCCGCGCCGCGTCGAAGGGCGACATCCCCTTCTCCTCGATGAACCGGAAGATGTTCTCCAGCACCACGATCGCATCGTCGATGACGATCCCCACCATCAGCACCAGCGCCAGCATGGTCACGCTGTTCAACGTGAAATCCAGCGCCCACATCATCCCGAAGGTGGCAATGACCGAGGTTGGAATGGCCACCGCCGCGATGAGCGTCGAGCGCCAGTTCCGCATGAACACCAGCACCACGATCGAGGCCAGGATGCTTCCCAGCACCAGGTGCACCTGGATCTCGTGCAGCGCCTGGTAGATGTACCGCGACTGGTCCCGGATCACCTCGAACCGCACGTCCGAGGGCAGTTGCGCCTCCAGTCCCGGCAACCGCTCCTTCACCGCCTCGATCACGGCCACCGTGTTGGCCCCCGACTGGCGGCGCACCTCGAGAATCACCGCCGGTTCCCCGTTCAACCGCGTGATCGAACGCTGTTCCTTGACGCCGTCCTCCGCCCGCCCGATGTCCCGAAGCCGCACCGCATGTCCATCCCGCGTGGCCACCACCAGGTCATCGAACTGCGACGCCTCCGTGAAACGCCCCAGCGTCCGCAGCGCCCGTTCCCGCACGTCGGCTGTCACGTTCCCCCCGGGGATGTCCACGTTCTGCCGGTTCAAGGCATCCCGCACCACGGTCACCGGCAAGCCGTAGGCCGCCAGCCGGTCCGCCTCGATCCACAGGTTCACCGCCCGCGTGGCCTGGCCCTCGATCTGCACCCCGCCCACCCCGCTCGCCCGCTCGATCTGCACCTTCACCACCTTGTCCGCCAGCTCCGTCAATTCCCGCAACGACCGATTCCCCGCCAGCGACAACGTCATGATCGGCGACTGGTCGTTGTCGAACTTCGACACCACCGGCGCCAGCGCCTCACGCGGCAGCCTCCGCGTCACCGTCGCCACCCGGTCCCGCACATCCTGCGCCGCCGTCTCGATGTTCTGGTCCAGCTCGAACGTGACGACCACGATCGAACTGCCCTGGCCCGAGATCGAACGGAGTTCGCTGATCCCCGCCACCGTGTTCACCACCTCCTCGATCGGCCGGGAAATCTGTGCCTCCACCTCCGCCGGCGACGCTCCGGGCAGCACCGTACTCACCCGGACCGTCGGCAGATCCACCGACGGAAGCCGGTCCACGCCGAGCTTCAGGTAACTGGTGCTCCCCACCACCACCAGCGCGAGAATCAGCATCGCCGCGAAGACCGGGCGTCGGATGCAGGTGGCCGCCAGTTGTTCCATGTCTCGTCGTTCCTGGGTTCGAATCGCGTCTTCCCGGCTCCTCTACGACACTCCCTCCCTGCCCGCTTCGGCCGCGTCCCCGCCCGCAATGCGTACGGGAACGCCGGACTCCAGCCCTTCCGGACGCCGCACCACCCGGGCCCCCGCTTCCACGCCCTCGAGCACCTCCAGCCATCCCCCCTCGCGCCGCCCCACCACCACCCGCCGTTCCTCCACCTTCCCCCCGACCACCACAAACACCTTCTCCGTGCCCGCAAACACCTCCAGCGCGTCCTCGGGAACCGTCAACGCCGGGGCCGCCTCCTCCACCACCACCTCGACCCGCGCAAACTGGCCAGGCCGCAAATGCCCCGGGTTCACCAGGTCCGCCTCGATCCGCAGCATCCGGGTCCGTTCATCCAGTGCCGGACTCACCCGGGCGATCCGGGTCGCAAACCGCTTCGCTTCCCCTTCCAGCGTCATCCGCACCGTCAACCCCGTCCGTACCCAGTGCGCCAGCCGCTCCGGCACCTCCGCCTGGAGCCGCAACGGATCCGTCCGCACCAGCGTCATCACCGGATTCCCCACGCTCACGTACTCCCCCGGACTCGTCAGGCGCTCCTGGACCACGCCGTCGAACGGCGCCCGCAACACCGTGTCCGCCAGCAACTGCCGCGCCATCTCGTACTCGACCCGCCGCTGACCGAGGATCGCCTGCCGCTCCAGCACCTCCTGCAGGGCGTCCAGGTAACGCTGGCGCTGCACGTCATGCTCCGCCGTCGCCCGTTCCAACTCGGCCGTGGAACTGATCCGCTCCGTCTCCAGCCGCCGCACCCGCTCCAGATTGCTGGCTGCCTCCTCGAACCGCACCCGCGCCTCGCGCACCACCCCGATCGACTCCGGATCCACCGAGTCGTCGTCTCCCGCCAGTGGCAGACCCAGGCGCGCCCGCGATTGCGACAATTGCGCCGCCGCCTGACGCACGCGCAGTTCGTAGTCACGCTCCTCCAAACGCACCACCGCATCCCCCGCCCGCGCCACGCTCCCCACGTCCACCCCCACCTCGCGCACCCGCCCGCTCGTCTTGATGCTCAACGTCGCCCGGTCCAGCGCCCGCAGCGTCCCCAGCACCGTCAACGTCCGCTCCATCGGCCGCCAGTCCGCCGTCCCCACCGTCACCTCGACCGCCTCCCGCTCCGGCCGAACCGCGCGGCCCGACTCGACCGGACGTCCGCAGCCGGTGCTCAAAAGAGCGAGGCCCGCCACCACCACGGCGGCGAGCCCCCATCGACCGGAGCCACTCTCGCATTGCTGCTGTTCCATTTCGGGTGCTCTCGCGCCCACCGCCCGCGACCTGCGGCCGCCCCCAGTCGCATCGGGACCGCGACACTCAGGGTCGCCGGATTCAGCATCCCATCCGGCTCCGGGCGTTCGGCGTCGAGAAGTCCCGTCAGAGTAGCGCCCACCCGCCTCGCGTCGAGAACCGACGCTCCACACCATTTCCCCCCCCTCGGTCCTCGTACTCAGCCCGAAGGGCGGTACTCGTAATCGTCCTCGTCCTCGACTCGCAGGCGCACCGTTTCAGCGTCGCCTCATGGCCCGCCCGACGGGTTCGATCCTGTTCGGACTTCCCATTCCGCATGGGAATTGGGGCGGGCGATTACGAGTACGAGACCGAGACCGAGACCGAGACCGAGACCGAGACCGAGACCGAGACCGAGACCGAGACCGAGACCGAGACCGAGACCGAGACCGAGACCGAGGTCTGCTGCGAACGGTGCGTCCCGAAGTCGTGGGTGAGGAGGCAGCGAATCGGAGGGACGAGTTCTGCGAGTCCTCAATCCATTGCACCCCTCCCCTGCGGCCTCGTGGAACCCGGCTTTCCGGGACGAGCATCATCCCGCCATGGCGGGCTCGACCTTCTCGACGACCGATGAAAATGCGATCTGAGACCACGACTCCATCAGGGCATAGTGCTGCCTCAGGGTTGGCACATCGGCCCATTGTACGGACATCAGGTCGGGTTCCTGGACGGTGTAGTCAGGACTGTCCACCCTGAGCAGATACACCAGTCCAAGATGCACCCTGCCCACTTCCGTCGAATCGTCCAAAATCGCCCCCACCAGATCCAGGGACAGCCTGTTCCCAAAGAGACGGATCTCCTCGCTTAACTCACGTTCGAGTCCGGCGAGAATCATGTCGCGGCCGTCCTCCCGTGCCTCGCAATCATTAATGTGGCCACCGATTCCCAGTGAGTACTTGTCATGCAGCCGGGATTCCGATTGTTTCCGGCCCCTCCGGGCCAATAGATACGAGCGGTCGTGTCCGACCAGGACATACGGTATGATCTGCTTGAAGCCAGGGTCATCCTCGACCAGATCGCGCCCTCTAAAAATGTGACTCCTCAGGATGGTGTCATACAGCCCGGACAGGTCATCCGTATTGAATTTGGAACGTAAATAAGGACGTATCGCGGCGTCCTCGACAACGAGCACGTTCTCAGGTTTCACAATGCGCTTGAGTCTGGCGTCTGGAGATTGGGGGCGGGTTGAGTATCGGCCCGGCGAGACTAGGGGCGGGTCAGGTCGGGTCAAGGCTTAACCCGGTCCGCACGGCGCTTGCCTGGGTCCCGGATTGGTGGAACTCCTCCAGCGCCCTCCGTGCCAACCCGACCGCGCCATCCACGGCATCGCCTTCCGGGGCGGCCAGTGTCACCGGACGTTCCAGCCGTGCTGCCAGTTCCGCGCGCAGGGCTTCCCGTACTCGAGGGTTGCCGGTCAACACGCTGCCGGTGATATGCACGGTCCGGGGTGCGGACGACAAGGGCCCGGTCAACAGGGGCAGGACGAGGTCCGCCAGGGCCAGGCCCGCGGCAGACTCAATGGATTCCCATTCCGGCAGCCGCGGCGTCATGGCCGCCAACCGGGCGCTCAAGCCGGCCAGGCGGCGGGCGACGTCCGGAGCGGAGTACAACGTCATGACGGCGGCGCCGACGCGGTCGGCATCCAGGTGACGGCAGACGGTGCGGCCCAGGGCGCCGGATCCGGCGGAACCCATCGTGGCTTCCTCGCGCTGGGCGAGTTGCAGCGCCCGGGCCGCCATCCAGAGCGCGCTGCCCGGGTCTGACTGCACCACCGGGCCCAGTCCACCGTGGAACCGGAACCCGCCGTCGGCATCGAGCCTCGCGGCCAGGGAGCCGGTGCCGGCGATCACCAGGCACCCTGGTCTTCCTCCGGTCGCTCCGTACAGGGCGGTCACCGCGTCGCCCACCACGCGGGTGCGAGGTTCCTCAAGGATTCCCCCGATCCATTCGGGAATTCGCGCCGGGTCCGGCCGGTCGAAGAGGGCGGCGGTGCCCACCACCGCGGCGGCAATCTCGCATCGGGATCCGAGCCCTCCCATCAGCGCCTCGACGAGACCGCGGAGCGACTGACGGAAGGTTGCCACGGAGGTGGTGAAGGGATTGAGGGGGCCGCCTTCCGCTTCGCCCAGTACCTGTCCCTCGGGGCTGACCGCACGGCCGCGGCTGCGGGTTCCGCCGCCATCGATGCCGATCAGGATCCCGGCCCGCCCCGGCTCCCTGCTGTCAGGTCCGGTCCGCATCGGGTTTCAGGGAAAGCCCCAGGTAGATGGCTCCGTCGTCGGGTGTGCCTGTGCGGGTCAGTTCGCGAAAGCCGAGCCGCCGGTAGAACACCTCCGCGCGCGAATTCCTCCAGGAGACACCGAGATGGACGCCGGGCGACCCCCCCTGTCGCAGGCGCTCCAGAAGTGCGCCAATCATGCGGCGGCCCCAGCCGCGTCCCTGGGCGCGCGGCAGCAGATCGATATGGAGGTGCGACGGGAAGGCGTCGTAAGGCTCGGGGCAGTAGGTCTCCGGATGATGGTAGAGGAAATGCGCCTGCTGCACCCGGGTCCAACCCGACGGGTCGCCAGTCGGCTCGGGAAACGTCCGGGCCAGGGCCGGGCACCATTCCCCGGTGTAGCGCCGGTAGAAGGCCTTCGAGTCCAGTGCTCCCAGCACATAGCCGGCCACTCCGGCGTCGTCCTCCAGAATCCATGCGAGGTCGGGCTCGAAGGCGAGATAAGGTCCCACATAGATCCGCCCCAGGGCGTCCGGATCCTCCCGGTAGAACGGTTCGCCGTCCGCTCCGTGATCCCCGGTTTTGAGACATACTTCATAGGCTCCCGCCTCGTCGCCGGGCCGAAAGGGCCGCAACCGGAACGACCCGTCGCCCTTGCCCTCCACGATCGTCGCGGGGGCGCCTGTCGGTAAGGTCCGGTCTTCTTCGACCGGAGGGTGTGCCAGGCCCGGACCTGGCCGGAATCCGCCTTCGTGGGTCGCGACCAGCAGGGTTTCCAGGCTTCGCATGAATCCTCCACGGAAGGTGTGCGGCAGGTGGAAGTCCGATCGGAACCCTTCCAGTGTCCCGTTCTGTTCGAGAGCCGCCACGGCTCCCAGGAGGAGGGTCATCTCCTCCTTCACCTCCCAGGCCCGACGGTTGAGGGCATAGAAGAGTCCGCGATCCCGCAGTTCACTGAGGCGCTCGAACAGTCGCACCAGCCGGCTGGCCCGATCCCGGAACGCCGCCACCCGTTCGCCCCAGGACGCAGCCGGGTTCGCCAGGAGCCAGGCCGCGTCCCAGGCCAGCGTCACGGCTCCGGCGCCGTTTTCATACGGCAGGTAGAGGCAGTCTCCCAGCAGCACGAGATCCTCGAAGGCGATGGGTTGGCGGGCGCTGTCCCAGGCCGGCCACCATTCGCGCAGGGCTTGGAGGTACGCCTCCCGGGGATCCCAGCCCCGGGCCGGGTCCGCCTCGATCCACAGGGCGAGTGTCCGCAAGGCGACCCAGTTCGCTTCGAACTCGCAGTTGGGATTGCTCAGCACGCCGGACACCGCGCCCCGCACGGCCGGATCCCGACCGGAATACGGACCCAGGTAAAGGCGCCGCAGGTCGTAGTCGTTGGCGTGCAGGTTGTCCCACAGCATCGGGGCGCGGCCGATCCGGCGGGCCAGCGCTTCCAGGGACGCCACGGTGATCTCGCGGGATACGATCTCCGGTCCGGTCCACAGCACATCGATGTCGCCCGGCAGGTGGGTCCCGAGGGTTTCGAGGTATTGATCCCCGCCCAATCCGGCCCGGACCATCCGTTCGCAATAGGGTGTGGGACAGAACAGGAACCGGCCTCCGGCGCGCCCGGTGACGTGCTTCCAGAGACGGGTCGCGACGGCGGCCTGCGCCCTGGCGAACGTGCCGTGGGTCCGTCGATCCGCCTCGCTCATCCCGTCCGGAATGTCATCGAACAGCAATGCGAAATCCCGGCATCCCAGATCCATCAATTGACCGCAGCGCGCCTCCAGGCGGCGCACCTCGGCGGGGTCGCTGTAGGCGATGTCCAGTCCGGGTGCCAGGCCATAGACAAACCGCAAGCCCTGCGCCTGGCAGGCCCGGATCACGTCGCCCAGCCGCGCGGCGCCGGCGGTGTCGTACGGCTCGCGCCACAGTGCCCGGTGCTGGAGGTCGTCCTTGGGCGCGTAGAAATAGGTGTTCAGACCCCATGCGCGCATCCTCCGGAACAACCGTTCCCGCTGCTCGACCGACCACGGTTCCCCATAGAATCCCTCGATTACCCCGCTGAGAAACGGCCTCGTGCTCATCGCGTCCTTGTGACCCGCCCAGACTGACATCGCGCCCCGCCCCGTGACCAGCCGTGTTCGGGCGATCCGGGGGCCGCAGGGGTGGATGGAAGGATGGTTCCGGGTTTGGCCACCCATCGTTGGGTGTGCACGCTTTAGCGTGTCTGGGTCATTTGGGAGGCTCACGCTGAAGCGTGTACACCCAGCCGTCAGGGCCGAGTTCCACGAGGCCGCAGGGGAATGGTGCGATGGGATGGAGGACTCGCAGATCTCGTCCCTCCGGATGAAGTCCCTCCGGAAGTGCAGCGAGGGGGCGAACACGACTGCATTAAGCCGGTTTCATCCGCGGTTCATCCCACTTTCATGGTGCGCTGCGCAGGATCATCCCATGACCTCGACTTGCGAGGATGGCGTGGCGCGACGACACCGGAGGACCGGGGTGTGGCGCGCTTTACGGTCGATTGCCTTCGGCGTGCTCGCCCTGATCCTGCCGCTGGGCGCCGCAGTCCAGGCCGCCCCGGCCGGGATCTCCCTGAGCGGGCCCAACCTCCATCTGCCCGCGCGCTATCTGCTCGAATCCGATCCCGCACGGGACCGGCTGGTGGTGGAGGTGTCCGGCGTGATTCAGCGCAATTCGACCTGCATCTCCCTTGGGGGTGTCATCGGCCCCTGTCCCGCGCAGGACACGCCGGTCCGCATCACGGTGGGACTCAGCAGCGGCGGACGTCCCTTCCTGACGACGGAGCTGACCGTGATCCGCAACGTGCCCGGGGTGGCGAGCATTCCCTTCACGGAGACCCTCGAACTCGATCCCGGGACGGTGTTGTCCGACACGGAGGAGTACACGCTGACGGTGACGCTCGAGCACGTGGACGACCTGGCAACGGGAGTCTATGTGCGGGATGCGACGCGGAATTTCGGCCCGTACCGGTTCGCGCATTTCACCGGGTCGATCCTGTTTGGCGAGGTCTCGGCGACGCTGAACACGCTGGCGGCCGAGCCGGTGTACCTCGGGAACTCCCAGTGGAACCTCCAGGTCGGGTCGGTCACCACGGCCCAGGGGCACACCGGCGTCCATACGCCGGCGACGCCTCCGCCGCTGACGGTGCAGCGGAACAGCCGGGGGAATCTTCAGGTGCTGGCCGGTGCGGTTGAAGTGGGCCCGGCGGATGCCTTCGACCTGTCGGGATGGACGGGACAGCGGGGCCCGGCGGTGCTGGGGACGAACGGACTGACGACGGTTTCCCTGACCCTGGACCTGCCGCCCGGTCTCGGCTGGCGTCAGTCGAACGAACGGCGCTTGCGTCCGACCTTCGCCCTCACCGGAGCCGCGATCCCCCTTGATGCGAACCTCCGCCCGGTGGGGCCTGCCAGCGGAACGTCGGGGGTGCCGATGCAGTTCCTGGCCGAGACATACCCGGTCGAGTTCGAGTCGTCGCAGTGGGCGTGGCGGGACGGCGTCCTGATCCTGACCGCGCCTTCGACTCGGTATCTGCGACAGGTGCATTACCAGGAATGGATCGACACGCTGGGCAGCGGGGACCTGCCGGAGAGCAACGACGGCGTCTGGTTCCTGCTGCGGCCGACGGCGGCGTCCGACCTGGTCATCCGCCCGGGATGGACGGGCGGGATCACCACCGAACTGCGATTCAACCCGGGCGACTTTTTCGGTCACTTCCCGTTGTCCGCCGTGCGTGCCGCGGCGGGGGGAACGATGCGGATCGTGAACAACCGGGTGGATCCCGAGGACTCGACGCTGCCGGGCGCGATGGTCCGGGTGCTGTACGGGAAGGGCTGCCGGGACGTGGGGGCGTTCGGGGCGCTGCCGGAGCCGGTTCAGGGCATGCAACTGGCCACGACGACCGTGCGGTTCACGCCGTCGGCGGGACTTTGGGCGGAAGGGGATCTGCTCCCCACGGCGGTCGAACCGGAGGTCGAACGGCACCTCGAGATCGGGCGCAACGCTGGCGGGCCGACACACCGCACCGATCCGTTCGCCCGCGCCCGGTTCTACCTGCCGGGGTCGTGGGTGCCGCACGCGGACGGCTTCGATCACCCCGGCGACGGCAATGAGACCGTGGACGAACCGGGCGAGGCGCCGCTGGCGTTCAATCCGGCGCGGTACCTGTTGAGCGGCCTCCGGGCGGATCAGGGTTACGCCCTGGAACATCCGGGGACGGCGGCTTACCTGGCGGGAGCCGGGGACTATGCCGGGTTCAACTTCCGGCATTTCGCGGGGTTGCAGGCGCGATCGAGGGTGGGCGGAGGCGAGACACCGATCTATCCGCTGGCGACCCACTCGAAGTACTACGCGCGTCTCTCCGGCGTCGCGGGCATCCACGAATCCTCCGAAGGCCCGCATCAACTGCCGGCCTACGGGTACGACGTCAGTCTGTCGAGCTTCGGACTGAGCTTCCTGGGCAACACGCCGCACGACAGCCGCATCGACGGGTCGGTGCAACTTCCGTACCCGACCGGATTCGCGCAGGCCTTCGACCGGCTGATGCTCAACTGCTGCGGCAACCTGACCGACGGGCAGATCGATCCGGCCGACACCCAGAAGCAACTGGCCTACTGGAGCGCGACCCGGATCGTCACGCGGTCCCTGCGGTTCACCCACGACCCGAACGAACCCTGCGCCACCGACGACGCGCTGCTCGAACTCGGCATCACCGCCGATGTGGCGCATCTCGACGAGGAACCCGCCGGGTTTCTCTATCCGCGTCCGGACGGGACGCTGGTCGCCACCGACGCGCTCGGTCGCGAGAGTCACCTGGTTCTGAGCCCGATGGTGGACCTGGCGGGGTATCCGTTCAGTGCGGTGCGGCGGACCTACTTCAACGACTACGCCGCATTCACCGCCGGCCCCGGATGGATCAACGTCGCGGGTGCGGCCGGCGTGAGCTTCTTCCGCGACCTCACCGTGCACGGGCATATCCTCGGGTCATCGGCCACCCCGGAGCCGCCGCTGTTTCTCAAGGGCGGCTGGGCTGCGGCGGGGAACACCTTCTTCAACCAGGCCGGGTTCGATGCCAACCATCGCGGGTATCCCCCGGGCCAGGAGGTCGAGGCCTACCGGACCGGCAACACCCATCTGCCCCGCGCGCAACAGGTGTGGTTCGGCACCGTGCCGTTCGACTACGCGGTCCGGTTCGATCCGCTGACCCGATCGTTCCGGTCGCCGGAACCCGAAGGGATCGACCTGGTGGTGCTGGGTTCCGACAGCGAGGTGGAACGGCTCAACGCGGAACTGGCGGATCTGCGGTTCAGCGCCTTTCTGAACCTCAGCCTGCTGGCGGCCCCGGAACTGCTGGTCGAGGAGGGTGCGTCGTGGATCACCGGGCATCTCGAGAACGCGGCGGTCGAGAGCATTCGCGCCGGACTGGACCGCCTGGCGGCCCTGCTCGACTCGCAGATACGACAGCTTCTGGACGAGGTCATCCTGCCCGCGCTGGAGCAGACCGTGGTGGTGCCGCTGGTGGCGCAGTTGCCGGCCAACGGCGCGGCGGCGGCCATTGACGCCGCGCTCGACGAGCACCTTGGCGACCCGTTGTCCGGAACGCTCTCGGGTCTCGCCGACGCCGCGGACGCCGCCCTCAATCTGACCGATCAGGCGAGCCAGGCGCTGTCCTCGGCCATCGGCACGCTGGAGACCGTTCGGCAGGTCCTGATGACCTTGCAGCAGGCCGAGACGCTGATCGTGGCGGGCCTCGAAGCGGTGGGGATCGATGTCGATGCCCTGCCGGCCGGGCTGCGGGACGAAGTGCTGGCCGAGCTCGAGTTCGACGGCGGTCCCGGGGTGGGCGCGGTGGGACGGCTCCTTGAGATTCGCGAGGCCATTGCCGAACTCGAGGTGTCCATCGGGCAACTGATCGCGGCGCTCGAACAGGGACAGATGTTCTTCGCCCAGCTTCGCGACACCGTCTTCACGCCGCTGGCCGAATACGTGCAGATGTCGAACCTGCTCAAGCAGCGGATCGGCACCTGGCTGAAGGGCGGGTACGGCCACGATCCGGGCGCCTATTCGGTGGAGGAACTTCGCGCCCGGGTGCGGCTCGAACTGCGCGACGCCTTCGCCGCCACGCCGGTCTCGGCGAACCTCCAGGCGGTGTTCCGGTCGTGGGTGTACAACACCGACTCGGCCGTGCGGTCCGCGCTGGACACCGCCTTCCAGGCGATCAACGACCAGATTGTCGCCATCGCCATGGTGGCCCTCGAGGAACTGATCGATGCCATCCAGCCGGTGAAGTCGTTCTCGAGTGTGGTCGAGTCGGTGAACTGGGATGGCCGCGCGCAGATCCGGGGCGACCGCCTCACCCAGCTCCGCATCGACAACCGGGCCGTCATCAACCTGCCCACCCCGGTGCCCGGCGTGCAGATCCCCGTCGAGTTCACCGGTTTCTACCAGTTCCGTGAACTGACTTCCGACGGGCCGGTGGGCTGCTGGGGCGGCGTGCCCGGCCGGGTGAACGAAATCCTGCTCGGTTCGTCCCTCGGGCCGGCCTCGATGTTCGGCGGATCCAGAATCACCGTGCAGTCGAAATTCACCCGGACCGAGGATGGCGAGCTGTTGCAGTTGGCGGGCGGGCTCGAACTCGAACAGCAGGGGTTCAGCATGCCCGGGCTCGGGTTGCAGGAGTTCTCCGCGACACTCTCGATCGGACCGGCCGTGCAGGAGTTCTATGTCAGCGCCTGGGCGCGCGGCGGCTTCGGGATCGGGAACACCGTCATCGACACCGCGGGCGGCGTGGTGATCGGGCGGACGTGCACCTTCGATGCCTTCTCCTGGGATCCGGACGCCGGGTTCGTGCTGGGGGGGCCGGTCGGACCGGGGCATGCGTTCACGGGAATCTATGTGTTCGGCGAGGCGACGGTTCCGATGGCGTCACTGGCGTGCCTTTACCGCGGTTCGGTGACGGCCGGGATCCGGGCCTGGGTGCAGGACTCCAACTATGACTTCGCCAATGTTGAGGTGGGCGGCCGTCTCGAGGGAGGCGTCTCCGCCGAGTACCTGTGCCTGGTCAAGGTGCGGGGGAGCGCCTTCCTCCAGGGCGGAATCTCGGGCGGGCTCTACCGCTATGTCGGCGGGGCCGAACTGTCGGGCAAGGTGGGTATCTGCCCGTTGTGTGTCGGGTTCGACGTCGGCATTCAGGCCGAACATGTCGAGGGCCAGGGCTGGAACCTCAATGATTAACATGATCCCCCATTCACTCCCTCCGATGCCATC
This sequence comes from Verrucomicrobiia bacterium, assembly GCA_019634625.1. Lineage (NCBI taxonomy): Bacteria > Pseudomonadati > Verrucomicrobiota > Verrucomicrobiia > Verrucomicrobiia bacterium. The sequence continues at coordinate 16,150 of JAHCBA010000002.1, read as the reverse complement.
CGTCCCCGAGTCCACGTCGCGGGAATGCCGCCTTCCCGACCCCTTCCGGCGGCGCCGGGTTCAACGGCTGGGCGCCCTCACCTGCCTGCTCGCCCTGATTGGCGCCCTGGCTCCCACCCCGATGAAGGCCGCGACGCCCATGCTGGGGGCCGTGGCCCAGGTGGGGCCGGCGTCCGCACCCGGACACCATCAGGTGCTGCTCCTGTGGCAGCCGCTGGACGGCTATGAACTCGCGCCGGCCTACGCCGTGCGCCGCAAGCCGGGTCCTCCGGGGGATGCCGGTGCTTTCTCGCTGCTCGCGGTGGTCCAACCGATCGCCCATGTGCCCACCTTGCAGGGAATCCTGGCCGAAGCCGCGGCGGCAGGGTTCGACCTGGACACGCTGGAGACCGCTCTCGAAGGCGTGCTGCCCGATCCTCCGGCCGGGGTGTCGCTGGCGGAGAAGATCGCCCTGGCGATGACCTCGCCGCTGACGGGATTCCCGGAGCAGTTGTTCTACGATCATCTGCCGCGACTGCATCCGCCCCTGGCGATGGCCCTCGGACGGGCCTACCTCGCCCAGGTCCCGAGCAGCGAAGTGTCCACGTTTGAACTTCGCGAATTCGACCCGACCACCGACACCGAGGGCGTGGTGGTGTCGAGCCTGACTTCCGGACTGCAACCGGCCGCGCTTCCGGCGCCGGGGATGCTCTCCGAGGCGGTCGATCCCAGTCCGCGCGGACATCTGCGGGTGCTGCTGCGCTGGTGCACCCCGCAGGCGCTGGCATTGCGGTCCCTTCACGTCGCCGGGTTCCAGCTCTACCGTGTGCATCGCAGCGCCTGGGTGGCGGCGCAGGGAGCGCCTCCGCCCGCCGCGCTGGATCCGGCCGGTCTCGCCGACGGGATCGCCTCGGGTCTCATCGTTCCGGTTAACCGGAGTCCGGTTCTGCCCGATCTGACCTTTGCCTGCCCGGCGCCGCCTCCGCCGGATCTGTACTACATCGCCGACGATCGGGATTCGGCGAACCTGCTCCGGTTCGAGGAGGGCGGTGAACCCTTCGCCCCCGGCGAGGAGGTGACCTATTACGTGGCGGCCCTCGACCACTTCCGGCGCGCGGGGGTTCCAAGTGCGGGCCTGGACGTCGTGGTGTGCGACCGGATGCCGCCACTGGTCCCGCGCGAGGTCCGGGTGGACAACCGGCCCCGGTACGACGAGGCGACCCAGCAGGGCGGCGAGGATCTGGTCGTGTCCTGGGCCCGCGAAGACCCGCAGGTGATCTCGCACTACTGGGTGTATCGATGGAACTCCCATGATGACGCGTTGCGCCACGCCGGGCAGCCGTCGATCTCGAATCTCCTGGTCCGCCTGCCGAACGCCGGTGCCTCGGCCCGGGTGGAATGGCTGGATGACGGTTCGATCCAGCTTCCCACCGCGCCGCCCGCCCCTGCGCTGCCCGGCGATGCGGGGCGCACCTTCTGGTACACGATCCGCAACGAGGCCTTTGCCGCCTGCCCCTCCCCGGCCGGCCACGGCAATCTCAGCGGCCCCGGAGCGCCGGCGTTCGGAGTGCTGCGCGACTGGAGCGCCCCCGGTGTGCCGGGCGGACGCATTCTCACCCGGTGCTGCCTGGTGACGGGGGCCTTCACAGCCGTGACCGGCCAGGCCGGACCCGCGAGTGCGGTTCCCATCGAATTGCTCCCCGGCGACCCGGGAATCGTCTGGGCGCTGATTCGCGACGGGCTCAGCGGCACGGTGCTGGGGCAGTATCACTTCGACACGGTGTGGCCCGGAACGCTGCCCGCATTGGACCTGTCGGGATTTGCCAGCTTCCGGCTCGAGGCGCGGTTCGGCACCGCGGGAGGCCATGCCTCACCCTGGATCCAGGGTCTCAGCCTGACGTCCGCGGGCGCGGTGCCGCTGCATCGCTGGACCGCCGCGCTCGACTGCGCGCCGCGTCCGTGGCCCTGCCAGCCCGGCTTCGCCGATCCCGTCGATCCCGAAGGCGGCGGCATCACCGGGGTCTGCGGAGTCGTGGAGCCCGTGCCCGGGGCGGTGGAATGGCGCGTGTACCGGCGGACGGAGGGTTACCCGCGGCTGGTCCAGGTCGAGAGCGGGAAGTTCCCGGATTCCGAATGGTGCGACACGGCGACCCCGGCCACGCCCGCGACGCTTTGCTATTACGCCCAGGTCTTCGATGGCGACGGCAATGCCAGTGCCATCGCCAGGCTGGGTTGTGTGGAGACCCTGGGCACCGAACCGATGCCGAAACCCGAGATCACCCGGGCCATGGCCCTTCCCGGCCCGGTCCAACCGCCCGTCGTCGTGCCGTCCGTGGTGGAATGGTTCTGTCCGCCGCCGGGCCTTGAACGATTCGAGATCGCCTTCCTGCCGCCGCCGCCCGGAGCCCCGGAGGTGGCGTGGCTGGTCGTGCCGGGCGCCCAGGAAGTCATCGCCACCGAGTACGGATTGTACCGGTCGCCGAGGATTCCGGCCGGGTTCGGGGAAGGCGGGCCGGAGTTCGGGCAGGGCTTCGGACTGTTGTCCGCGCTGGAGTACCGGGTCCGGGTTCGCGCCCTGCGTTCGCATGTGGCCGACAACGGGGTGGTGTCTGTCGCCTACGGTCCCTGGAGCGACGAGGTCCCGGTGTCGCTGGTCCAGGGAAGCGCGCCCGGCGGACCGCAGGTGCCGTGGCCGGCGCGCCCGGTGCCGCCCATCCTTCCCGGCGTCTCGCCGCGGGCCGAGTACGATCCCCAGGAGGAATTCGGGCGCGTCGAAATCGGCACCATCGCCGAGGAGGATCTTCTGTTCCCCGGCACCGGCACCGCTCCCGCGCAGATCCGGGGGACGTCCCTGCTGCCCTACCTCACGGTGCCCGTTCCCCTGGTGGTGTATCGGCACCAGACCTCGGCGTACCGGCGGAGCGAGATGACGCAGATCACGCCCTTGATGCGGGATTTCCGGGTGCAGGTGACGGGTGCGCCATTGAATCCCGTGATGCATGTCCACGACCGGTTCCTGGCCATCCGGCGCCGTTCCGATGAACCCGCCGGGCCTTACCGGATCTGGGTCTGGGACACCCAGCCCGCCATTCGCGGTCATGCCTACGCCTACACCGTGGTCGGGCATCACGACGATCTCGAGATCGCCGCGGTGCTGGCCTCCAACTCGATCACCATCCCGGACTGACCTCATGAAACCTGGAACTTCCCTGCGACGAGGGTCCCTCCTCCTGGCCTTGGGCGTCGCTGCCCTCGCCTCCGCGCCGCTCTCCGGCAAGGCGTTCATGGACGGTCCGGATTGGACCGGGCCGATCCTGCGGGCGGGCGATTTCGACGGCGACGGCGCGCCGGATCTGGCGTTGTGGCAGGGCGGCAGGCTCTGGATCCAGTACCGGACCGGCCGGCCCGACGGCGCATGGCAATCCGTCCCGCTCGATGACCACGCCTGGTTTCACACCCTGTTCATCCATGTGGCGGACCTGAATGGCGATGGAAGGGACGACCTGGCCCTGGCCCATCCGGATGCCAACCGGGTCCTGGTCCTGTTCGGTCCGGAACGGTCGGAGACACAACCCGGGATCCGGATTGTCCCGCTGGCAGGGGGTCCGATGGATTGGGCGGTGGGTTTCGGGGATGGACGCGATGCGGCCGAGTCGCTGACGGCACTCGCGTTGGAGACGCCGACTCCGTACCTCGCGACGATCTTTGGAAGGCGGGACACGTTGCCCGGGGACCCGGGGGCATTGGAGATCCGGCGTCGCCTGTTCCCCGCCGGGGAGTTTCCGGGCCACGGGTCCCTCGGCGTGGCCTCGATGGGCGACCTCTGGCCGGGCATCAACACCAATGTCGTTGAACTCACCTGGCACCATCAACCGCCCCGAACCGGCCCCGAAGTGCCCGTGCCGCAGCTCTCCCTGTTTCGCGGATCGGAGGAGGCCGCCGGTCTGGCGAAGATCGGCGATGTGACCCTGAAGCGCGGGACGATGGGATTGCTGGACACGAGGCGACCGGGGGATCCACCGACCCGCGCCACGCTGGTTGCGTGGGGACCCGGCCTGTCGGAGTTGCTGGTGATCCCGTGGGAGTTCGGCGAGGGGCGTCTGCCGGAGGTCGCGTCGATTCCCTTCGAGTACGACGTCCTCTCCTGGCAGTCCCTCCCGCGGGCCCGGTTCGATGGGCGCTTCCTCGTCGCCCGCGATCTCACCCGGGAACAGGCCGTCTATCGATGGTCCGCCACCGGGTTGCTCGAACGGGTGGATTCGGCCACGCCGCCCGAGGGTCAGGACTTCGCCCAGCCGGGCGTCTGGACCGGCGAGGGATTGGCCACGTTGCTGCAACCCACCGGCGATCCGATGGGAGACGGAGGGCCGACGGCGATCGGGCACTACGCCCTGCGCGACGGCAGGCTGATCTTCGAAGGGACGTCTCCACTGCCCGCCATGGCGTCGAGACCCGTGGTGGCGCGGGTGTTGGTGTATGACCGCGATCCGTTCGCCGATGCCAGGGCCCTTGAATTCGCGCGACTCGCCGCCGGCGACTGGACGCGCGGGGCGCAGGTTCAGGATGGCGCGGTCACCGCCTCCACCGCCACCTATCGGGATTCGGTCCTTGGACTGGGCGGCGACACCAGCCGATCCCTTCCGTTGCCCGGCCGTCTGCCGGGGACGGCCTTCGCCCTGGCCAACCAGTGGGAGCCAACGTCCAGCCTCCATTTCCAGGCCGGCCCGGCGGCGATGCTCACCGCGGCCGTGGGCGTCGCACCGTCTCCCGGCAGTTACCCGGGCCCGATTGCAGTGACCTTCTCCTCGGCTCCGGACGTGGTGGTGGTATCCCGCGTGGAGGCGGGGCCGTGGCAGACGGGACCCGGACCGGCATCGGTGCCTGGCACGGCGACGGTGTCCTTCTACGGAGTCGACCCCTCGGGAATCGCCGGGCCGGTGCAGACGGTTCTATACACCGTCGGAGGGGCCGCCCATTCCCAGGCAACGGGGGAGGCGAACGACAGGGACAGGGACGGTCTCGACGATGCCTGGGAGCGGCGGTTCTTCGGAAGTCTGGCAGCGGACCCGGAGGCCGACGACGACGGCGACGGATTCACCAATCGCCAGGAACACGACGCGGGAACCCATCCGCTCGATCCGACGTCCCGCCCGGACGGCGACCCGACGCCGGTGGAGCGGCCGCTGTTGGGTCTTGCGGTGGCTGCGAACGGTGCGGTCAGCCTGTCATGGCAGGGCCCGGCGGGGGCGCGGTTCACGGTCCAGACCTCGGACACGCTGCCGGCCTGGGTGCCGTCGCCGGTCGCGCCCGAGTACGGGGATGGCGTTCATCGCTGGACGGACCCGGAGCCTCTGGAGGGAACGCGCTTCTACCGGGTGGTTCGCGAACCCTGATCGACTGGCTCCAAGGAAGAGGGCCGGGAATCGCCCCCGTCCGGAAGGCGCACGGTGAAGGTGCTGCCGCGTCCGAGTTCGCTCTGGACCGTGATGGTGCCGCCATGGGCGGAGACCAGGGAACGAACAATCGACAGACCGAGCCCGGCGCCACCCCGTTCACGCGGGCGGGACGTCTCGACGCGATGGAAACGGTCGAAGATGCGGTCGAGATGGTCGGCCGGGATCCCGACGCCCTTGTCGGTGACCTCCACCACTGCGCCGCCTTCCCCGGAGAAGGCCCGCAGCGTCAGCATCTCGCCGCGCGGGGTGTAGCGCAGGCCGTTGTCCAGAAGGTTGAAGAGGACCCGTTCGAGCGCCAGGCGGTCACCGAGGACCGGCAGGGTGGCCGTCGCCTGCACATCGAAGACGGCCCCCTGTTCACGGGCCCGGGGTTCGAGGCGTTCGGCCGCCTCGCGACACAGCGTGCCGAGGTCGAGGGATTCGCGCAGTTCGAGTCCGGCGCCGGAATCCAGCCGGGCAAGGGCGAGCAGGTTCTCGGTCAGGCGGGCCAGACGTTCGATTTCCTCCCGGCAGTTCTCGATCGTTTCGCGGTATTCGGGCCCGGACCGTTCGCGACGCAGGGCAATCTCGAGTTCCCCGCGGAGGACGGTGAGGGGCGTGCGGAGTTCATGGGCCGCGTCGGCGACGAAGCGCTGCTGGGATTCCTGGAGGGATGCCTGGCGGTCGAGGAGCTGATTGAAGGTGCCCGCCAGTTCCACCAGCTCCGGAGAGTCGGGCGGGGCGACAAACCGATGCCGTCCCGCCCCGTGCGTGGCAATCCCCCGGGCCGTCTCGGCGAAAGTCACTAGAGGAAGCTGCCATTGCCGCAGCACCAGGTGCAGCCCCGCCGCCGTCAGGGCAATGCAAAGAAGGGAGCCGCCGGCCAGCCGGAGCGCCAGGTGCCGCAAGGGGGCGTCGCGGTCCGACACCCGGACCGCCACCAGCGCGTAGCCAAAAACCTCCTCGCCCCGTTGAACGGCGGCTGTCGCGGCGCGGTAGGCCGTCCCCACGGCGTCCACGACATCGTCCACATGCATGCCCAGTGGATGCCGGGCGAGGCGCCGGAACTCGTCCGTCACGAGAATCGGATGATCCAGGCGGCTCGACACGAACCGCGGGTCCCAGGCGACATCGAAGGATTGGGCGTAGGGCGTGAAGCGGTCATCGCGCCAGTCGCGTTCGTTGAACTCGACGAACGCGGGGTTGGCGGGATTGACGCCGCGTGCCAGGAGCCGCGCCTTGTCGCGGACAAACTGGTCGGCTTCGCCAAGCACCTCCTCCCGCGCGATGCGGTAGGCGAAGAACGCGTGGAGCCCCAGGGCCAGCGTTACCAGCGCCAGCACACCACTCTGCAGCCGGCTGCGTGAGGTCTTCACCAGATCGTCACGGTGGATGGCGGCGGTGCCGGCCCGGAGGTCGGGGCGCATCCGCACACCTTGAGGCCCTTCCCATGAATGGCCGATGAAGCGCGCATGAACGGGTTTTCATGGGACATGTACCCCCTGCCCGGCATCGCCAGGCCGGCGGGCCGGACATGGCGGCGCTGCGCCGGGACATTCCGCCGGCAACCGTCTCAAGCAACGTCCTCCCCGGCAGGTCCGGTTTCGGGGCGCAGCACATAGCCCCGGCCCCGCACGGTGTGGATCAGCCGGCAGGGGAATCCCCGATCCACCTTCTCCCGCAGGTGGTGAACCGTCACGTCAATGACGTTGCTCATCGGATCGAAGTTCTCGTCCCACGCCTCCTCCGCAATGCGGGTGCGGGTTGCCACCTCGCCCGGCCGCCGCACCAGGCACTCCAGCACCGCGAATTCCTTGGCGGTCAGGGATACCGCCCGTCCCGCCCGGCTGACAGTCCGGCGCCGGGTGTCGAGGTGGAGATCGGCGATGTCGAAGGTCGCCGGCTCGGCGGCACGCGGACGTCGCAGCAGCGCCCGCACCCGGGCCACCAGTTCCGCGAAGGCGAAAGGCTTGACGAGGTAGTCGTCCGCCCCGGTTTCCAGGCCCCTCACCCGGTCGTTCACTGCGTCGCGGGCCGTGAGCATCAATACCAGGACGGTGGAGCCCCGAAGCCTGAGGCGACGCAGCACCTCGAAGCCGTCGTGGATGGGCAGCAGCACGTCGAGGATGATCAGGTCGTGGACGTCGGACGACGCCTGATAGAACCCCTCCTCGCCGTCGCCAGCCTGATCCACCTGAAAACCCTCCTCCCGCAACCCGCGACACACCATGCGGGCTACTTTGGGGTCGTCCTCGATCACCAGGATTCTCACGCGGCGTTCCTCGAAGCGCCGAGTGTCCGAAAAGTGGCCCGGGCGCGCAACTCCGGCACCTCCATCCGGGACACTTGAGATCCATTGCCCCCGGTCCGGGAGAATCATCAGAAATCGACCCTTTCCATAAATAGTGGGTCAGGCGCATTGGTTGTTGACGTCGTAATCTATTATGGCAGGCGTATTAATATTGACGCCATGAACAATAGCAAGTCAGGCGACTTACTGTTGACGTAGCATGCCCCAGTCACCCCCTGCTGGCTCCTCTGGCTCCGGCCGCGGTGGATGACCTGCTCGCCTTGAGGTCAAAGTTATTTTGCCGGGCTTATTATAGATTGTGCAGGCCGACAACCCGGCGTCGGCTGAAGGCTTTTGCCGCGGGACCGAGACTGATAGAAGCTCCGCGTGTCGTCGGCGGATGATTCCGAGACCCGCGACTCCTTGGCGCTGCGCTGCCCCCACCGTTGAAACCCGACCCCGACGTCATGCGGCGCCCAACCCCCATTCCGAGCGCCCCGACGACGTCGGACCCGGCTGGCACGGCTTTCGCCTGCATTTTCGGGCTCCTGCTCGGGGTGGGACTGCTCAAGTTCGGCAATCCCGTCCTGCTCGATCGCCTGGTGGACATGCCGCGGACACTCGACGAATGGCGAGCCTTCGCCTGGCCTCTGCGCCTTGCGTTCCTGGCGCTAGTCCCGGTGGCTTTCTTTGGACTCTGGGTCGGTCTGCGGCTCCCAAGTCGCCCGGTCGCCCCCCGGCTCCTGCTGGCACTCCCCCTGGTCTGGCTCGCCTGGCAAACCCTGGCGGCCAGCCAGACCATTGACCCCGCAGCCACTCGATCGGTCTTGCCCCAGTTGGGGGCCACGGTGGTCTGCTTCTTCCTCGGATACGGGGTCCTGTCCCGTGTGGCCGAACCCAGGGTCTTCTGGTTATGCCTCACCTTTGGCCTGGTGGGGGTCCTCGGGATGGCCTTCGAACAGCGTTTCGGCGGTCTTGAGGCCACCCGCAGGATGATCCTCGAGCAACCCAATGCCGCCGCCCTGCCCCCGGAGTATCTGGCCCGGATCCAGAGCGACCGGGTCTTTAGCACCCTGGTCTACCCCAACGCCCTCGCCGGTGCCCTACTTCTCCTCGTTCCCGTGGGCGCCACGGTCGCCTGGCATTTCGGTCACCGCTGGGGGCAACCTGCTGCCCGCGCCCTCGGAGCAGGCGTGATCCTGGCGGGCATCGCCGCACTGATATGGTCCGGCTCGAAGGCCGGCTGGCTCATCGCCATGGGACTCGGGGTGGTCATCCTCTGTCACTCGTCCCTCAGCCAGCGCTTCAAACTTACCCTGGTCGTGGGGCTCATGGTCACTGGCCTTGCCGGGTTCGCCTGGGCCTATGCCGAAAAACTGCGCGGTGGGGCTACCAGCGTGGCCGCCCGGTTCGATTACTGGGAGGCCGCTCTCGAGGGTGCTGTGGAACGCCCCCTCGTTGGACACGGTCCGGGCGCTTTCAAGCGGGTGTACAGCCGCCTCAAACGACCCGAATCCGAAATGGCCCAACTCGCCCACAACGACTACCTCCAGCAGGCCACCGACTCTGGATGGCCCGGATTCCTAGCCTACTTGGGCTGGATCTGGGGCGTTATTGGATATATTTATCGAAAAAGCAGTGGGAATGGCACCCCTATCGAGCGCGCCGTGGGCCTCGGGCTCCTCGGTTGGTTTACCCAAGGCTGGGTTGAGTTTGGTCTCTACCTGCCCGCCACCGCCTGGTGCGCCTTCACGCTCCTTGGCTGGCTCCTCGCGCAATGGTCTTCCACACGCCCTCCTTGACCGGTAACCTGACCCCGAAATGCGCGTTCTCTTCCTGAACGGACCGAATCTGAACCTCCTCGGTACCCGTGAGCCGGCGGTCTATGGAAGCCTGACCCTCGCCCAAATCGAAGAGCGGCTTCGTGAACTCGCGGACACCCTCAACGTCGAGATCGACTTCCGCCAATCCAATCATGAGGGCGAATTGGTCACTTGGATCCAACAGGCTGCCGAGTCCTGCCAGGCGATCGTCCTCAATGCCGCTGCCTATACCCACACCAGCGTGGCGATCCGCGATGCCATCGCGGGTGCCGGGGTGGCCACGATCGAAATCCACCTCTCCAACGTCCACGCCCGCGAATCCTTCCGCCACAGGTCCCTCATCGCACCAGTCTGCCGTGGGGTGATCGCCGGGTTCGGGGCAGAATCCTACCTGCTGGGTCTGCGATCGGCTGTAACATTAACGAATAGATAAATGAAGGCGGTTCGAGCCCAGAGAAGCAACCGGTTCTTGGCGGTTCCGGGAGATTGGCGCCCTCAATCAAGGCTTGACCAAGGGGAAGGGGATCGTTAGCGTGCCGCCGTTGTCTAGGTGATCATGCAGGAGTCGAGCATGCGGCTGCTGCATTTTTTTTGTTCCGAACCGGGACGTGGGACGGGATACCTGATCATCCTGACCGGACTGGAGACGCGCTGTGGATTTGAAAGATATCAAGGCGGTCATCGACCTGATGCGGAAGAACGCGATTTCGGAGTTCGAGTTGGAGCGTCAGGACTTCAAGATCCGACTCAAACGTGGGATGAATGGGAGCCAGGGGGTTATCTATGACGATACAGTTACCTCGATTGGGCCTTCCCCAGGAGCACCACCTCCCCTGCCGGCTGCCGCTCAGTCCGGCAAAGTCGTCGAAGGCTCCGTATCCAATCTCGATATCAAGTCCCCGATGATAGGGACATTTTATCGTTCACCCTCCCCGGATGCGAGTCCCTATATCGATGTTGGCAGCGAGGTTGGCCCGGAAACGGTGGTCTGCATCATCGAGGCAATGAAGGTCATGAACGAAATCAAGGCGGAAGTGCGCGGAGTCGTGACCCAAGTCCTCGTCGACAATGCGAAACCGGTCGAGTTCGGTCAGCCCCTCTTCAAGGTCCGGCCCCTTTAGCGCCTGATCCGTCCACCGACTCCCTTCCCCTTCCTCCCGGCCCCGGCGCTCAGAAGTCATGTTCGAAAAGGTCCTGGTTGCCAATCGCGGTGAGATCGCCGTCCGGGTCATCCGCGCCTGCAAGGAACTCAATATCCGGACCGTCGCGGTTTACTCGGAGGCTGACGCCAACTCCATGCATGTGCATCTCGCCGATGAGGCGATCTGCATTGGGCGCGGGCCTGCCGCGGAAAGTTACCTTCGCATCGACCGCATCATCAGTGCCGCCGAGATCGCCGATGTCGATGCCCTTCATCCGGGGTATGGCTTTCTATCCGAGAACGCCCACTTCGAGGAGATCTGCACCAGTTGCAACATCCGGTTCATCGGCCCCAGCGCCCGGGCCATGACCGCTCTCGAGGACAAGAACGTCAGCCGGGCCCTGGCCCGGAAAGCGGGTGTCCCCACGCCGCCGGGCTCGGATGGCGTGGTCGAGAACGAACAGGATGCCAAGGCCGTGGCGGGCAAGATCGGGTATCCGGTCCTGATCAAGGCGGTGGCCGGAGGGGGGGGGCGCGGGATGCGGATTGCCCACAACGACATTTCTCTGGTCACCGGGTATCACACGGCCCGGACCGAGGCCGAGAAAGCCTTCGGCAACTCGGCTGTGTACGTCGAGAAGTTCATCGAGAATCCCCACCACATCGAGTTTCAGATCCTCGCCGATCACCGGGGCAACGTGATTCATCTGGGCGAACGCGACTGCTCGATCCAGCGCCGCAATCAGAAGCTGATCGAGGAGACGCCTTCTCCGCTGATCGAGAACAAGCACCGTGACCTGCGCAAGAAGATGGGCAAGGCCGCCATCCGTATCGCCGAGGAAGCCGGCTATTCCAACGCCGGGACGGTCGAGTTCGTCGTCGATGGGCAGGGCGCCTTCTTCTTCCTCGAGGTCAATAAACGCATCCAGGTCGAGCATCCCATCACCGAAGAAGTGACCGGTGTGGACCTGGTCAAGCAGCAGATCCTCATCGCCATGGGTGAACCGCTCCGTCTGCGCGACGCGGATATCGCCTTCAAAGGCCATGCCATCGAGTGCCGGATCAATGCCGAGGATCCCTTCGACGACTTCCGTCCATCCCCCGGGCGGATCGAAATGTACTACCCTCCTGGCGGCCACGGTGTCCGACTCGATTCCCACGCCTACGGCGGTTATGTGATCCCGTCCTACTACGACTCGATGATCGGCAAGCTCATCACTTACGGCAAGGACCGCAGGGAGGCGATGGATCGTATGAGCCGTGCCCTGGGCGAGTATCTGATCACCGGGGTCAAGACGACCATCCCCTTCGAACAGGCCATTCTCCAGGACCCCAACTTCCGTCGGGGCGTCTATTCCACCAGCTTCGTCGAGCAGCTTCTCACTGGAGGACGGCGCGATCTGCTCGAGGAGCGCGCCTGAGAGCCGGTCTGAAAACTGGAAGGGGTCCTGCGACGAGGGGTTTTGGCCTGGGCCAAGGCGGCGAGGCCGGCGCATCCCCGCAGCGGGCTGTAACGGTCGAGCCAGCACAGGCCCAGGCCGAAAGGACCGTCGCCCAATGGGTTGTCGCGGGAAAGGCCGGCTGGCTTCGTGGCTCCTCGGTCACAGACCGCTGGCGGGTAGGCTCCCTCCTCGCGCCTCGCCATCCGGCCTTTTCCGCGACAACAGGGCCCCTTCCAGTTTTCAGACCGGCTCTGAGCCCCAAGGCGTCAGATTTCTGACCCAGTGGGCGCAAAGCGGGCCCGGATTGCCTCGACCCGGCGGCGATTGGTCCCCAGATCTGAATGGCCCCGGCGCGAGGCCGACCGCACGTGGATCACCCGGGATTCCTCGTCCAGCAACAGTTCCACGTCGTCGACAAAACCGAATACCGCAGTTCGGAAGGCGTAATGGCGGTAGTTCGGCTCCTCCCGGACCAGTGTCGCCCCGCGCATCCCTCCCAGTGCCCGATGCAACCGGGCCCAGGCCGCCGCCGGGATGTCGCTGAACCGTAGGGGCTCGACCCGGTGGGAGCCCTCCTCGCCCTGGCTGCCGACGCAGTTCGGCGAGGCCGGGCATCCTGCCAGGTGTCCGTCGTTCACGCCAAGATGCGGCGGCGCCGGCAGGCTCCCGTTCACGACCCGGACCATCGGCACCAGAATCGCCACCCCGAACAGGGCCAGCCAGCCCCGGCGCGACTTCGTTTGGGAGGGGTCAGATGGCATACCCGTCGGCACTTGAGTCAGGGAATGCCTTGGCCCGGCCGGGCTTCACGTTGACCCGGAACGCCGGGATGGATGTGGCGGCACTCATGCTGCGCCCCTCTGTCTATAGAACCCCGCCCCGCCCGTCCACATCGGGGTCACATCTCTGAATTTGACAAATCGTGCAGGGCGGTGGACGGGCGGGAGGCTCGAGCATGTCCAATGCAGAGATCCCGGGCCTCAGTCACCCAGCGTTGTCAGGTATTTCACGAGGGCCTCGATCTGAGTGTCGGTCAGCACCCCCTCGTAGCTCGGCATGCCCGTGTCGGTCCCCTCAAACCCCCGGACCACCTCCGCGTCGGGTTCTCGAATCGCACGCCGCAGATAGGCTTCGTCCGCCACCACCACTCGTCCGTCCGTCAGCATCCGTTCACTGCGGAACAGCCCCTTCCAGGTCGGGCCCACCCGACCGAGGGTCGAACCGTCCACCGAGTGGCAGGCCACGCAGCCCATCAGGTCCGCCAGGCGCTGCCCTTCCTCGACGCTTACTTGGGACCCGACCGGCACCGACCTCGCCGAGGGAACCCATTCCTCGAAATTCAGACGTCCGAACCCCTCTGCCTCCGGCACAAACGGCGACAACATCGACAGGGAGAAGTAGGCATTATTCCGGACGGATGTTCCGTCCGGTGTCTCCAGCGCCCAACCGATCCGCATTTGCATCGCGGGCGCCATCCCCTCGACCGCGACAAAGACGCTTCGACCGTGGTCAGCGAGCGCCACCCCGCGTACCGGCAGCGTATCCTGTCCTCGCGATCCGTCCGCCCGGTAATGGGCGGACCCATAGGCATCGCTGCGCCGGTAGTTCCAACGTTCGACCGAGTAGTTCGCCGGATTGCTGACGGTGCCATCGTGAAGGGGCACATCAAAACAAAGCAGGATCCCGTCCTGAAATGGCGTCACCTCGCGTGGGAGAAGGCTCGGCCCTCCGCCAGGACGCAACCGGGCCAGTCCGCTCACCGCCGGAGCCACGGTGCCCCAGATCTGGAAGCCTATGACGTACACCTCCCCATCCTTCGGATTCACCGTTCCGGCCAGCGGGGGGAAGCTCAGGTCCCGGGTCAGACTCATGACCGCCGCACCCGGAACCGCCGCTCGCGCGAAGGGCCGGACCGCGAACAGCTCGGGCCGAAAATAACCGAGGTGGATCAGGGCCCCATGGAGCGGACCCATCCGGGTGTCGGACGCCCAGACCTGACCTGACGCCGACGCATTGATTGCGTGAGGGATCCAAGTCAATGGGTCCGCGATCGGTTCCGGATGGGCGTTGCGCGGCAGGATCAGCGGCAAGAACCCGTGGTAACGCGATGGACCACCCGCGATCTGGTGCAGCGCCGTGGTGGGAACGTAATGTCCCTGCTGGTCGCTCACCGTGATCGTCCCGGTTTCCGGATGCACCCCAAGGAACGGTTGCCTCAACCCATGAGCCAATACCGTCGCCGGTCCGCCCTCCGCAGGCACCCGCAGCACCATCCCGGAATGCCGACCCAAGGTGGCGCCCCGCTGTCCACCCTTGGCCAAAACGAATGCCCCGTCGGGCAAGACCCGAAGGCCCAACGCGAATTCCCGTGTCTCCGCCGTCTGGGCCAGGTCCGTGGGCAGCCGCTCGTGCCGGTCCGCCTCGCCATTGCCGTCAGTGTCCAGCAGACGCCAGATGCCATTCCGATCATGCACGAAGACCACATCGTCCCGTACGCAAAGTCCCAGCGGTTCGTGAAGGCCGGAGGCGAACCGATGCCACCGCACTGAATCCAGTCCTCCTTCCAGCCCCGTCACCCTCCAGACATCGCCGTCGAATGTCACCGCGGCCGCCATTCCGTCCCGGAAGAACCCGAGATCCGCCAGTCGCACATTCCGGCGCCAGGGATTGTCCAGCGGCAACCCTACCGAGTCGACTTCCAACGCGTCCGCACGGGTCGTTGCGATCCGCCGGGTTCGCACCTCGCCCTGCCAATGCCGGGCGGGAGGGTCGGACGGCGGCGTATTCCAGTCGACATCCTCCCCTTCCGGGATCCCCGTTGGGGCCACTGTGACGCGGAATCGCAGGGGCAGCGGCCCTTCGGCCACTTTCAGAACCCATTCGCCCTCGTATGCCCCATCCTGATCGAGAATCACCCGCCCATCCCCGCCCTTGGCCCACGCCTTGATCTCCAAGCCCGGCGCCAACCGGCCTATCGCAACGTTCAAGGGTTGGGGCACCCATGCCACTTGGAATTCGCGATGTACCGCATGGCCCACCGCCCGCACCCACTCGACCACCGGGACACCCGCAACCTCATACTCGAGCACGACGCCGTCTCCGACCCACCGCAGCGCCCGGAATTCCCCAAGGTCAGGAGGCAATGGACCCCGCCCCACCTCACGGGCATCCGGTCCCGGATCGCGCGGATCTCTCCAATCCGCCCCGTGGCCGGTATGCCAGCCGGGCCTGATACGGGTGGCCAGCCAGGGAGTCCCCGTCGGTTCAGGCAGCGAATCGATCCCTTCGGGCGCCTTGTGTCCCGGATCATGGTAGGAACCCTGGGCCATCGACGCCGGGGACACGCCTTCCCCACGCCAAACCAAGGCCACCCGCAACAGATCCAGATCGAAACAGGCCCAGTACCCACGCCCCAGATTCAGGATGATACCGCTCGAGGTCAGATTATCCCGCGGCCATCCGGAACCCAGCCGCCTGGCGTCCAGCACTGACCCGAAGAACGGGAACTCCGGTTCCACGAACGCCGCCCAATCCGAACTCACGGCCGATTCAGCGACCGCCAAGGCTCCACCCAACAGCAACGTCAGCGACTTCATGTCTTGATCCGATAGGCGGGCATGGGTTCTCCCCCTCACCCGTCTTCAACCCCGCCGGCCTTGTGGAGCTCGGCCCCTCGAACTCACACCCAAGTTGTCGGGACGGACTCCGCCCAGATCCTAGGCGAGCCTCCGGCCAATGCACCTCCAGACGCACTCCTTATGGATCTATGGCTGCCGCTGGGGCTGCTCGGGCGCGGTGAACCGGCAGTCGTCCGATCCTACGACTCGCTGACCCACCTTGATCGGCCTTCTCTGTCCATGGTGGGCAGATGCCAAGCGATAATCTTGCTACCACTTCGATCTCGGGCTGAATCTCGTTTCGCCTCGGATGCGGCAAGTTACCCAACCGCATTCACTCGCAGATCCCGCAACACGGTGAGCCCCGGGATGGGGGCGCCATAAATGGTCCGAGCGCCGCTCTTGCGCCGCTTGCCGAACTTG